>CALGZY010000281.1 GCA_937934355.1 uncultured Collinsella sp.
TAGTTCCTGTTTGGGCAGCAAATAGCCAAAAACGAGAACTATTCCACCGCAAGTTCGTGAGGGAACGCGAAATGCCCTACAGTCCGTATTTCACGACGACACGGTTAATGCGACGGCACCAAGGCTTGTACAGGGCGGCCAAGAACACGCAGGTCGCGAGGCCGTGTGTGATATCGAACGGCACTGCCGTGGCAAGACGCGCCACGGCACCCGCCCAAGTAAGCGGCTGTACAAATCCAATGATGTCATACGCGTTAATCACGACGCCATAGAGCAAGCCCGACGCAAAACCGTACGCCAGCAGCGCCGGCAATCGCACGGTGCCGTCGGCGCGGTCGAACGCACCCGCGTACGCCAGCGCGCCGCCAACATAGCCAACCAGGCCCCAGGCATACATCTGCCACGGCGTCCACATGCCCTGCCCAAAAAAGAAATTGCTGGTCAGCGCCGCCAACGCACCGACCATAAAGCCGTTACGACGACCGAGTGTCGCCCCGGCGATAATGGCGATGGCACTCACGGGTTTAAAGTCGGGAATGGGGCCGAACAAGATGCGGCCCGCCGCAGCCAGCGCCGCCAACACCAGCGTGGGCATAATCTGGCGCAGGCCCGGTCGCGACGCCTCGTAGCCCGCAAAGAACAGCGCGAGCACGAGCGCCACCACGACAAGCATGGCAAGCGCCGCCTGCTCAATGCCCGCCAGCAACGCCGCAGCCATCACCACTGGCACCGCCAGCAGCAGCGGGATCTCCAGTTTTGTAAGCAGGCGCGCGACGCGATAATCCGTCATCCCATCACGCCCTATAAAACACGTTGTCGGTAAAGAAGTCGGCCGGCGGCTCCATGCAGGCAATCTCACCGTCAAACATCATGGCGATGTCATCGGCAACCTGCTCAGCAAAATCCAGATCGTGCGTAGCCATGATGACGGTGCCGCCAGCCTTCGCATGGTCACGCAGGGCGCGGGCGATGATGCGGCGACTCTCCAGGTCCAAGCCCTTCGTGGGCTCGTCAAGCAGCAGCAGCTCGGGGCCGATCAGCAGCAGCTTTGCCAGTGCGAGCAGCTGGCGCTGTCCGCCCGAGAGGTCGTAGGGGTGGCGCGTCTCCAGGCCGTCCAATCCCAGTTGCGTCGCACGCTCCCGCGCCAAGTTCTCGTCATATCCGCAGGTCGAAGCCCATTCCATCAGCTCGTCGCGAACCGTCTCGGCAACCAGCAATGCTTTGGGATTCTGAGGCAGCAGCGCCGCCGAGGCCGCCCCGCGCTCCATATGCCCACGCTGCAACTTGACCGTCTTGGCCAGCACCGAAAGCATCGTCGACTTACCGCATCCGTTGCCGCCCACGATCGCATGCACCGCACCGGCCGAAAACGACGCATCGAGCCCACGCAACACCCAGCCGGACGCTCGATCGTAGCGAAACCAACCTTCCGACAGGGTGGTAGCCGACCCAGCGTGCATTTTTTGGAGTATTCTGCTTCCATCCGTGCGCGGGAAGGCTTCCGAGCCATTCTCGAGCGACGTTTGCGCCACAAATTTGGACGATTTGTCCAATTCTGAACTTTTTTTCGCGCTCGATACGTCCCCGGGCGGCTCCAGAGAGCCCAAATTGTCCTCACGCCTGCTGAATACTCCGTTTTTTGCACATCGGATGGCACCCCACCCCAACATGTCATCGGAAAACAGCGATTCTCGGCGTCCCAAAGAAGCCATATCCGCCACCTCGCGCACGCGACCGTCCTCAATCCGGTACGCACGCGTCGCGTATTCGAGCATTGGGCGCGGCTGATGCGTCGCCACAACAACCGTGCAGCCCAGCTCGCGATTCACACGAAACAGCGCGTGCAGGAAATTCTTCTCCGCAACCGGATCAAGCTGAGACGTGGGCTCGTCGAGTAGCAGCACGCGCGGACGCAGCGCCAGGACGGCCGCAAGCGACAGCAGCTGCTTGCGGCCACCCGGAAGCGTATCGGTATCACGATGAAGCCAGTCCTCCAGACCAAAGAAATAGCTGGTCTCGGCAACACGGCGGCGCATCTCGTCGCGCGACACACCCAGATTCTCTAGGCCAAACGCCATCTCGTGCCACACGGTCTCGCACACGATCTGGTTCTCGGGGTCCTGAAACACATAACCCACGCGCTCCGCCGATGCCCGCACGTCCATGTCGGCAACGTTCTCGCCCAGCACGCGCGCATCGCCAGTGCGCTCGCCCGCCGGAGCGATCTCGGGTTTGAGCAGCGAGAGTAGCGTCGACTTGCCCGAACCGGTACCGCCAACAAGCAGCGCAAACGCACCTTGGGAAACACGCCAATCAAGCCCCTCGAGCACCGGTGCCTCGGCCCCGGGATAGGCAAAACTAAGGCCCCGCACCTCAATCGCAGGCACATCGGAGCCGCACGCCCCGCCCGTTACCGAGCAGCTATCCAACCGAGCCATCAGCCAAACCTCTTCTCATCAATCGCGTGCAACGCGCAAGGCAGCACCATCCAGGCAGCGTACACGACATAGCCCGGCCACGGCGCCGGCACCGAGAGCTGCGGATAAAACGAATACTGCGTCGTCGCGGTCCATGCCACTGCCACCACAGCGGCGCCAAACAGCGCAAGCCCCACCAGCGCGGCAACATCGCCGCGCCCCAGCCGGTACCGCGCATACGTCGTACGACGCGTCGCGGCACCCCACCCGCGCGAGCGCATCGCGTCCGCGCGCTCCAGCGAATCTTCCATGCCCCAGCCCATCAACACACTCGATGCCCGCAGGCGCGAGCGCACGGGGTCGGCCGGCGCGCGCCCCGGCACGTCAATCGCATCTTGCACCGCCAGCACCGTGCGGCCGCGGCGCAAAAACTGCGGGATAAGCCTCATGCACATCGAGATCATGAGCGCAATCACCGGCGCGGCGTTGCCTAACAGTGCGAGTACCTTGTCGTATTCGAGCATCGACGCCGCGGCCTCAAACCACAGCACGCTCGCCACAAACAGCCCGCCCATGCACAGGCCGTATACCATGCTTTCCAGATACACCGCGCGCATGCCAATACGGAACAGCTCCGTCGAACCCGAAGCGCTAAACAGCGGATTGACCACCGCGATAATCAAAATCACCGGCAGCTGCCAGCGAAGCGCCCCCAACGTGCGCGCAGCACCGCGTGTCGCAAGCCCATACGCCAGCCCGCCCGCAAGTGACAGCGCAATCAACACCGGCTGCATCGAGAACATGGTGAGCCCCAGCGTCAGCACTATATAGAGTGCCGGCACAGCCGGATGCGACATCGAGAACGCCGCGACGGGCTCGCCGCCAAACTCCTCTCGCATGTTGTCCACGGGCACCCCCGCCCCCTCGCTCAAAAGACAACTCCGCAGCACCGCCAACGCCGCACGCAAGCAGTGCAAACGCCACGCCGGCGGCGCAAGCCTCAACCGCCGCAAACCAATCGTTACGCGCTCAACATATGCCTGCGGTATCATATTGCGCCGTGTATCGTTTCCAAACACACGTCTCTATAACGTAACAGGAGATCACATGGACGCAACCGCAATTATCCTCGCTGCCGGCGAGGGCACCCGCATGAAGTCGAACCACTGCAAGGTTTCGCACAAGATCCTGGGCAAGCCCATGGTTCAGTGGATCGTCGACGCCACCATCAAGGCCGGCTGCAGCCGCGTCGTGGTCGTCATCGGCAGCCACGCCGACGAGATGCGCGCCCTCATCGACGGCGCCTACGCCAACAGCGCCACCAAGGTCGAGTGCGTCGAGCAGACCGAGCGCCTGGGCACCGGCCACGCCGTGAAGGTCGCGCTCGAGGCCTGCGGCATCACGCAAGGCCCCGTCGTCGTGCTCAACGGCGACTTGCCGCTCATCACCGCCGACACCGTCGCCAAGTTCGCGCAGACCGTCGCCACCGGCGAGCTCGCCTGCACCGTCATGACCATGACCCCGCCCGACCCCTTCGGCTACGGCCGCATCAAGCTGGGCGCCGACGGCCAGATCGAGCGCATCATCGAGCAGAAGGACTGCACGCCCGAGCAGGCCGCCACGCTGCTGGAGTGCAACGCCGGCTGCTACGCCTTCGACGGCGCGCAGCTTGCCGCCCACATTAACGAGATCGGCAACGACAACGCGCAGTCCGAGTACTACCTGCCCGACATGCTCGAAATCCTCAAGGGTCACGGCCAGGTGGTCTCCATCTTCCACTGCGACGACTACCGCGACGGCCTGGGCGTCAACAGCCGCATTCAGCTCGCGCAGCTCACCGCCATCGCGCGCGACCGCATCAACGAGCACTGGATGGCCGAGGGCGTCACGTTCATCGATCCCACGCAGGCCTGGATCGGTCCCGATGCCGTCATCGGCCGCGACACCGTCGTGTGGCCGCAGACGCACCTGATCGGCCACGTCACCGTGGGCGAGGAGTGCCAGCTCGGCCCCAACAGCCGCCTCACCGACACCACCGTCGGCAGCGGCTGCACCATCGA
>CALGZY010000282.1 GCA_937934355.1 uncultured Collinsella sp.
GGATGCCATGAGCCTCAGCTGGGGCCCGTCGGACAGGTCGACCAGCGCCTCGAAGGCGGGGCACGATTCCAGCAGGATGCTGCGCAGCCGGTTCTTGTTCCTAGTGTTCTCGCAGGTCAGGAAGTTCCTCTGGGCAGCCAGCGCCCTCGCCGCCGCAATCGTCGGACCTGGGTCTCCGACCGGCAGGAGCGCGTCGGGGATGCCAAGCGCCGTCTTCGCGATGACCATCGCGTCTCGCTCGTCGGTCTTGGCGTCGCCGGCGAAGAGCCTGGCGGCCCCGTGCGCCGCGAGTCCCGGCAGGTACGCCGCCGACATCCCGGCCGCCCTGGCGCGCGCGAGCGCGAGGGCGCCTATGTTGCGCGACTGGTCGACGACCACGAGCGCGTCGGGGAAGCGGCCGAACAGCGAGTCCAGGTCCCCCTCCCTGTTCGCGACGGGGGCGCTCAGCAGCACTTCGCCGTCTCGGGTCGCGACACATGCCCAGTGGGACGATTTCCCGACATCGAGCCCGATGACGGCTTCCGGCATTCTAGTTGGTGCCACGGTGGTATCCTCCAATCGGTAGGCCGATCGGAACCCCTCCCCGCGACACCCACATTACCTGGCCGTGGCGCTTGCGCCCGGCAGTTTCCTATCAGTCGTCCGGAGCGGCGAGCGCCCCCGGTGGCAACACCCCCCGGGCCCTCTACGGGGCAGGGGCAGACGGCCATCCGGAGGCGCCCGATCGGCGGCCCCTCGGGGCTTGCCCGTATCGTAGGCAATGCGCCGAATGCTCGCCATCGAATTTTATCGATGGCCTATTTCAGACTGTAATGGGGCGTTTCGAAGCTGGCGCTCCCTCTCGGTCAATAACAAAATAGCCCGTCACGCCGTCTTAGGGATGGTGTGCTGATGGAGTTTCTCGATAACGTTGGGCGTAATCGTCTGGGAGACGCACTCGCTAAATCCATCGATGAGGGCGCCAAGCTTTCAATCATCAGCAGTTACTTTACGGTGTTTGCTTTCTCTGAGCTCAAAGAAGAGCTGGAGAAGCTTGATTCAGTGCGTTTTCTCTTTAGCGAGCCTACGTTCGTTAAGCGCATGGCCACCGATAAGGACCCACGTCAGTTTGCCATATCGCAATGCTCGCGCGAGCGTGGCGTGGGCGGCTTGGGCCTTGAGCTAACGTTGCGCAACAATCTCAATCAACGCGCCATTGCCCGTGAGTGCGCCGAATGGGTGCGCGCTAAGTGCGAGTTTCAATCTGCCAAGATGAACGGGGCAATTCAGCCCGGAGGCACCTATATAGTCGAGAACCCCAATGGCGACGACCATGCTTTCATGGGTGCCGCCGCTGACTTTACCCAGGAAGGACTTGGTTACGAGCGCCGCCCCAACACCGTAATGGGCGTAAGCCACTACGAGGGCGCGACGGAGGCTGCCGGCCTAAAGGCGATGTTTGAGTCCGTCTGGGATAAGCCTGCGATGGTCGCCGATGTTACCGATGAGGTAGCGGCGCAAGTAGGCACACTCTATCGCGAGAATCCGCCCGAGTTCGTTTATTTCCTCACGCTTTACCACTTGTTCCGTGATTATCTGTCTGACGAGGATAACGATTTGAGGCCCGGCCTTAAGTTTGAGGAGTCCGTTGTCTGGAACAAGCTCTACGACTTTCAAAAGGACGCCGTGGTGGGCGCCATCCGCAAACTCGAGAAGTACAAGGGCTGCATCATTGCGGACAGCGTTGGTCTGGGTAAGACTTACGAGGCGCTCGCCGTTATTAAGTATTACCAGGAACGTAACGACCGTATTTTGGTTCTGGCGCCTAAGCGCCTGCGTGATAACTGGACGCTGTGGACGCAGGACGACGACGATCGCAATCCGTTGGCGGACGATCGTCTTAACTACGCCGTGCTCAATCATACCGATTTGTCCCGTTATAGCGGCAAGAGCGGTGATAAGGATCTGGAGCACGTGCGCTGGGGCCACTACGACCTGTTGGTGATTGATGAGAGCCATAACTTCCGTAACAAGAGCACGGATTCCGAGAAAAAAGACCGCTACACGCGACTTATCGAGGACGTAATTAAGAGTGGACGGCGCACCAAGGTGCTGATGCTCTCGGCTACGCCCGTGAACAATCGTCTGCTGGACTTACGCAACCAGATTGAGCTCATCACCGAGGGCGATGATGCGTATCTGGCGGATACTGATGGTATTGAGTCGATTACTCAGGTGTGCCGTACCGCACAAGCGCGCTTCAACGAGTGGAGCAAGCTCGACGATGCCGAGCGCACCACCGAGAGCTTCGTCAACGCCGTCAACGCCGATTACTTTAAGCTGCTCGACGTGCTTACCATCGCGCGCAGCCGCAAGCATATCTCTAAGTACTATGGCGCCGCTTCGGGTACGTTCCCGCAGCGTCGCAAGCCTCTCTCTATTACCACGCCAATCGATTTGGCGGGGGAGCTTCCGCCTATCGCTGAGCTCAATGACATGATCGCTCAGCTCACGTTTGCGCAGTATCAGCTGCTTTCTTATGTACGCAGCGATAAGCGTCGTAAGTACGAGGATCGTTACGGCGACACCTGGGGCAAGGATTTTGAGAGCCAGGTCCACCGTACGGGTGCTGTTGCCAACCTTATGCGCGTAAACATGCTCAAGCGAATGGAATCTTCGGTTAACAGTTTTCGGATCACGCTCTCGCGCATCCTGGCGGGATGCGAGGAGCTACGTGCGCGACTCGATGATCCTGCTTCCATGGGAGCGAGCAGCTATGATGCAGTGGGTATCGAGGACGGCATGGATGATGATGACGCCGAGGAAATCGAGCGCGGCGGTAAGGTCCGCGTTGACCTGCGCGATGTTGATGTCTTGCGTCTGGGCAGTGATTTAGACTTTGATATCACCGTGCTGCACCGTCTGCTTGACTATGCCAATGCCGTAACGCCCGAGCGCGATGCCAAGTTGGATGAGCTCTACAAGTTCATAGTCAATAAGGTCAATAACCCCTACAACCCCGGCAACCGCAAAGTACTCGTATTCACGGCGTTTGCGGATACGGCGGACTATCTATTTGATCAGCTGGCGCCCCGCCTTAAGAACGAGCTTGGCCTCGAGTGCGCTGAGGTTGCCGGAAGCGCAAATCGCACTTACTCGCTTAAGTTGCGCCGCACCACCTTCGAGAACATCCTGGCGTATTTTAGCCCGCGCTCCAAGGAGCTGCCTGAGGCGTCTCTCGCTGCAGGCGAAATCGATGTTGTCTTTGCCACGGACTGTATCTCCGAGGGCCAAAATCTTCAGGACTGCGACTGTCTCGTCAACTATGACATTCACTGGAATCCGGTTCGCATTATCCAGCGCTTTGGTCGTATCGACCGTTTGGGCTCCACTAATACGCAAATTCAGCTGGTGGACTTTTGGCCCGACATCGCGCTCGATGAGTACATTCAGCTCGAGAGTCGCGTAAAGGGTCGTATGGCCTTGCTTGACGCGTCGGCCACCGGCGAGGAGAACGTGCTGGAGTCCAAAGCAACGGACGAGATGAACGACCTCAAGTACCGTCGCCAGCAACTTCAGCGGCTCAAGAGCGAGGTGCTGGACCTGGAGGATATTTCAGGCGGCATCTCGATCACCGACTTCGCCTTCGATGATTTTCGAGTTGAATTGCAGCGCTACGAAAAGGAACACCCGGGTCTTTTAGAAAACTCGCCGGCTGGTATGCATGCGGTGGCGCGCATTCCCGATGAACTGCGTGATTCCGTGGCGCCGGGCGTGGTGTTCTGTTTGGCGCAAAACGATGAGAATGCGAACCCCAAGGACACGAATCCTACCTTCCCGTATTACGTGGTGTACGTATCGACCGACGGCGATGTGATGACCAAACATACACAGCCCAAGCATGCGCTCGATATGATGCGCGCCTGTTGCGCGGGCGAATCCGAGCCAATTGCAGAGCTGTGTCGCGACTTTAACCGCGAGACGCGCGACGGCGAGCGTATGGGCGCTTATACCGAGCTTTTGGACAAAGTGGTTGCCACCATTGGCGGCGTGCAGCAGGACAAGGGCATTGAGAGCCTGTTCTCGCTGGGCGAAGTGGGGACGGGCACGAGCCTTGGCTTCGACGATTACTCGTTAATCAGTTTTGCGGTGCTGCGATGAAGGGCTTTGACTGGAACGACGTATTCTGTCTGCCCGATGCCGCTCTGGCGGGCGACAGACGCATACCTAAGACAGTGCTCACGCGCCAAGCTCAGCTTACAAAGACCGAGCAGAAAGTGCTCGACCGTGTAGCCGTGCTTACACACTTTGCCACCGTGCAAAAGTCCACGACGCGCATCGCACCTGTTCAAGATGATGAGCACGATATTCAAAGCGTGCTCATCCTTCGATGCGAGCTGTCTCGTGGAGCAGCTTATGCCGAGGTGGCAAGGCTCGTCCACAAATGCTTTCCCAATCCGACGGTGATTCTGTTTGGCGGCGAGGACGAGGCTTGTATTTCGTCGGCTACGACGCGCAAGAGCCTTGCCGAGTAGGGCGCCACGGTGATTGCCGACGTTGAATCGACAGGCGTGTTCGATCTTGATGACATGCGGTATGCACCGTTTTTGGACGCACTCGCGTTTGAGCGATTGCCACAGGAGAATCTTCTGGTCTATCTGCGCAGCATCGCCTGGGCAGTGCGACTTTCACGCGCGGTTTCGTCCCTAGGGTTCTTTCCAGCGTGTACGGAACGGGATTATGGGCGTCTGGAAGGATTGGTGGCGCGGAGAGATGCGCTCGCCTCGCAAGTTGAGGACACCAAGCGACGGCGCCGTGATCGGGAATTGACCCTGAACGAATCTGCGCGCCTGCGCATGGAACTCAAAAAGCTGGAAAAGGAGCTCGGTCAGACGACCGACGAGATAAAGGAGATCTGCAATGGCTGAGATCGAGAAGATGAACCTCGAGTCCGAAGACCTCGTGGAAGACTATCTGGCGCAGCTCAAAGAGTTGATGCCCGAGGTATTCACCGAGAGCGGTATCGACTTTGATAAGCTGCGCTTGGAGCTTGGTGACGAGGTCGACGAGGGCCAGGAGCGCTACGCCTTTACCTGGCCTGGCAAGATGGACGCCATTCGTCAGTCGCAGACGCCGAGCACTGCCACGTTGCGCCCTTGCGTTGAGAAGAGCCGTGGCCGCGATGGCGAGGACGGCAGCTTTGACTCCGACAACATCTATATCGAAGGCGATAATCTTGAGGTGCTGAAACTGCTGCAGAGCGGCTATCACGGCAAGGTCAAGATGATCTATATCGATCCCCCCTATAACACGGGCCACGACTTTGTCTACAAGGATAAGTTTGGCGACACCATCGAGAACTACAAGGAGCAGGCAGGGCTAGCCAACCAGTCCAACGCCGATACGAGCGGTCGTTACCATAGTGATTGGTGCTCGATGATGTATCCCAGGCTGAGACTCGCGAGGGAGCTTCTACGCAATGATGGAGTTATCTTTATCAGCATTGATAACCATGAAGAGAAAAATCTGCGTTTTCTTTGCGATGAAATATTTGGGGAAGATAACTATGTCGCATCTTTGCCGCGAGTGACGAAGAAGTCCGGTAAAGACCATAGCGCCACAATTGCACTTAACCATGATTGCGTCTTCGTTTATGCGCGAGATGCGTCTGCCTTGCAGCTAAATGGCTTTGAAGTTGAAGACGACTCTTATATCGCCGCTGACGATTATGTTGGGGAAAGAGGTCCGTACAAGCTGAACCAGACTCTCGACTACGATTCGCTTTGGTATAACCCCGCAATGGATTTCCCCATTGATGTTGATGGCGAAACGTATTACCCTGGCGGGACAAAACAGGGCCATGATGACCGGCATGAAGGAAAACATGCTCCTAAGGACTGGGTTTGGCGCTGGAGTCTTGCCAAGTTTAAATTCGGCTACGAACATGGTTTTGTTGAAATTAAAAAGGGTCGAGATAGGAAACGCATTTATACGAAGACCTATCGCAATGCAACAATAAACAAGGATTCAAAGGGCAACTATTTCGTCGATACTATCGATCGTTCGACAAAGATGAGCTCTCTTGAATTGGTGAACAATAGCTATTCGAATGACAATGCAAAAAAGGATCTTGACAAAATAAATCTCGGTTCCGCCTTTGATTTCCCGAAACCTGTCTCCCTTCTATCTAAGTGCTTAGAATTAGTCACACTAAATGAGGATGACATTGTCATGGATTTTTTCAGCGGTTCTGCCACGACTGCCGCTGCTGCAATGGGCTATGCCTTTAAAAACTCTGTTCAGCTTAGAGCAATACTCGTGCAGCTCCCTGAACCAAACGATGCATTTGGGTCTCTCTGTGAAATCGGCGAAGAGCGCATTCGTCGTGCAGGCGATAAGATCAAGGCCGAGATTGAAGACGCCAACGTTCAGCTTAAACTTGACGAGGATCCCAAGAAGCTGCCTGACATCGGTTTCCGCGTGTTTTCGCTTGACCATTCTGGCATCGATAAGCCCCAGCCCGGGCAGCTCGTCCTTGACGTTGTCAAGCCTGACCGCTCCGATATGGATATCGTCTTTGAGATGATGCTCAAATGGGGACTCGAGCTCACGCTTCCTGTCGAGAAGGAAGAAGTCGCCGGCTACCCCGTATATTCCGTCGCCTGCGGCGAGCTCGTGTGCTGTCTGGCGGATGGCCTGACCATGGAAGCGCTCGATGCTATCGCCGACATAGAGCCACGTCGTGTGCTTATGCGCGACTCGATCCTTACTGATACGCTCAAGCTTAATGCTGTCCAAGCGTTTAGGCGCGTGGAGGAGCGGGCTGGCTACGAGGTACAGCTGAGGACGGTGTAACGCATGGCTTTGGAAATTAAATATTCCGCTGATCAGGAGCACCAGACCGAGGCCATCGATGCTGTCTGTGACCTGTTTCGAGGCCAGGAATTCATGGATTCCGACTTTGTCGCAGAGATGGGCACCGGCCTCTATGAGGGTCAGGTCGTCCAGGTGGGCCATGCCAACGGGCTTCGTCTCTCTGCTTCTCAGCTGGAGCGCAACCTGCATTCGATCCAAGAAGGCAACGCACTTGCTCCATCGAGCGTTGCTACCGACGGGCATCTGCGCGATTTTACCGTCGAAATGGAAACCGGTACGGGCAAGACCTATGTCTATATTCGCACTATCTACGAGCTCAATCGTCGCTATGGGCTGACCAAGTTCATTATCGTGGTGCCAAGTGTCGCCATTCGCGAGGGCGTTAAGAAGAGCTTCGAGAGCACCAAGAAGCATTTCGACATACTCTATGACAAGACGCCGCTCGACTGCTTCGTCTATGACTCCAAAGACATGGGGCCTGTGGGCAGCTTTGCCACCTCGAGCTCCATCCAGGTGATGATCATTAATATCGGTGCCTTCGACAAAGATAACGACTTCGATGGCGATGAGATCGCCGGGCCCACCGGTGGTCGGGATAAGCGTAACCTGTTCCACCGTCCGAGCGAAAGACTCATTGGCGGTCAAAGCCCGCGCGAGCTCGTAAGCTCATGCAATCCTATCGTCATCATTGATGAGCCGCAGAGCGTTGACTCTACTGCTAAACGCAAAAAGGCTATTCGAAGCTTGAATCCGCTGTTTGTGCTGCGTTACTCGGCAACCCACAAAGAGGCGTACAACAAAGTTTATCGCTTAACACCTGTCGATGCCTTCCAACGTGGATTGGTCAAGGGTATCACCGTCGATTCTGTGCTTTCGCAGGAGGACCTGAACGGCTCGTACGTGCGGCTTGAGTCTACAAAGATCGCCTCTCCCATTACGGCTAAGCTGACAATCGATGTGCGCCAGAAGGATGGTTCTCAGAAGCGCAAAAAGGTAAACGTCAAGACGGGTGACAACCTGTTTAACAAGAGCGGCGAGAATGCCGACTATGAGGCCGGCTGGATTGTGAACAACATCTCCGTCGCTGCTGGCGACGAATGGGTCGAGTTCCAGAACGGCGAACACATCGAGCTTGGTCAGGCTGTTGGTGATGTTGCGGCGGAAGCTATCAAGCGCGCGCAAATCAAGAGCACCATCGAGGACCATCTGCAGCGTCAGCTCGAGCTTGCCCCGCGCGGCATCAAGGTACTTTCGCTGTTCTTTATCGACAAGGTTGAGAAGTACCGCCTGTATGATCCGGTGCGAAACGGCGAGTATGCGCAGATGTTCGAGGAGGAATATGCCGCAGCGGTGAATTCGCCCAAGTGGCGCAAGCGCTATGCCGAAGCTGGCGTGAAATTGGATACGGATGCTACTGCGGTACATTCGGGCTATTTCTCGCAGGACGGCAAGGGGCATCTTAAGAATACGTCCGATGCAGCGTCCTCAGCTGCTGACATCTCGACCTTCGAGACCATCATGCGTGATAAGGAGACGCTACTTTCCTTCCCTGCGGACGGCGATGACGACGAGACGCGTGCAAAGAAACGCATCCAGTTTATCTGGAGCCACTCCGCCCTTAAGGAGGGCTGGGATAACCCCAACATGTTCCAGATCTGCACGCTGGTGGAAACCAAGGACAAACTGACCAAACGCCAAAAGATCGGTCGTGGTCTGCGCCTGTGTGTGGACCAGGACGGCGAGCGCTGCTATGACGAGGGCGTGAACGTGTTAACCGTCATCGCAAACGAGAGCTATGATTCGTTTGCCAATGGCTTGCAATCTGAGTTTGAAGAGGATGGCTACAAGTTTGGCATTCTCACCGCTGAGTCTTTCTCGAATGTCGTGGTGGAACGCGAGGACGGAACCGAGGAGCTCTTGGGCTTCCAGAAGTCTAAGGCCGTCTTCGACTCGTTTAAGGACCAGGGGCTCATCGATGATAAGGGCAAGATTACACCCGAGCTCAAGCAGGCGGCCGAGCAGGGTAGTGTCCCTGTTCCCGATGGTTTGGAAAACGTTAAGACCGAGGTGGAGCGCATTATCCTCAAGAAGGCTCAGAAGCTGCAGATTCGCGACAAGGCCAAGGAGGTTGAGGTTAAGCTCTGCAAGGATGTGACTGCCGACCCTGCTTTCCAGGAGCTTTGGGAGCGCATTCGCAAACGCACGCGCTTTGAGGTCGATGTGGACTCCGACAAGCTGGTCGAGGACGCGTGCGAGGAGATTGCCAAGATGCCTGAAGTGAAGGCGCCTGAAATCCTGAGCACGCGTGCGGATCTGACCGTAGACACAGCTGGAGTGAATGCCGAGGCGCGCTCGACCGCGCTCGTGCGAACGGCAGGTCGCGCAGTGTATGACTTGCCCGATCCAATCGCGGAGCTGCAGGATGCCGTCGGTCTTACCCGTGCTACCATCAAGTGCATCCTTGAGGGCTGTGGTCGCTATGACGAGTTTGCTCTCAATCCTGCGCTGTTCCTAGCCCAGGTGGCTTCTAAGGTGAACAAGGTTAAGGCCGTGGCAATTGCCAAGGGCATTAAGTACACCAAGCTGCCCGAGGAAGATTGGTACACGATGAAAGATTTGGACCCTGGCGATCTTAAGGCCTATGTTGGCCAGAACGCTTGGGAGTCCGCGCACCACAAGAGTCTATACAACTACGTTGTCTACGACTCGTCGTCGGTTGAGAAGCCGTTTGCCGTTGAGCTTGATCAGGCCGAGGAGATCAAGGTGTTTGCCAAGCTGCCGAGCAGCTTTAAGATCGACACGCCGTTAGGAGCCTACAACCCCGATTGGGCTTACGTGCAAGAGATCGAGGGCGAGCATCGCGTGTATTTTGTTACCGAGACTAAGGGCGGCGGAAACAACGATATCCATACGCGCCCGACCGAGCAAGGCAAAATCGATTGTGCCGAGAAGCACTTCGAAGCCATTTGGGAACCTGACTTCTTCTACAACGTAAAGACGACATATCGCTCGTAAGTATTGAGGGGGCGCTGAAGAACCATCTTTAGTGCCCCCTCTTATTGGGTATTCGATTGCTGCCTTAATCTCCAGCTTGTTTCTTAGCCACCTGGATGCGGGGTAGGGAGTCGAGTGGGCGCGTTTAGTGCTTTGCAGACTTAACGGTACGCGAGTTCGCCTGCACCATCGCAATCCCACGCGAAGCACTCAGCAGCTCGTACTCTCTTTGACTCCACTGGCGCAGCTCGGCAGCCTCGACGGCGTCGCGGCACAGGTCCAGGAATGCCTCGGCTCCCTCGCAGAAGCACTCACGTGCAAAGGTGCCCGAGCCGCTTGCGATGCAAGCGCTGTCGGCGAAGAGCTATCGGCTAGACGATTCGCGCGGACAGCGGCTAAAGCGGGCGCGTGATAAATCGATAATTGATGAGAACGAACACATGTTCGTTTATATGGTAAGATATATGCCAGCGGGAGCGATTTCATTCGATATCGTTCTTGCCGGTACTTTTTACTTCCGCATGCTGTCGGCGCGGGCTTCGAATTCAGAGAGGGCGATTGCGATGCTATACGAATTTAAATAGATCTCTAATGCTTAATTAAGACCATGTCTATGTCAAAAGACATACAAAAGTGTTAGTCTTTTGACATGAAACACTTTGATGTAATATTCGAACTGGCGGCAGATGGCTACGGCATCGTGACTGCTGCGCAGGCACGCGAGATTGGCGTAACCACCGGAGAACTGAGCCGATGGTGTGCCACTGGGAAATTGATGCGCCGAGGACATGGGGTGTACAAGCTCACCCAATGGGTTCCGACGCCCCATGACGTCTTTGCGGAGGCAGTGGCTCTTGTTGGTGACGAGGGTTTCCTGTGGGGCGAATCAGTGCTGTCTATGCACGCACTTGCACTTGTTGATCCTCGTGCCGTGACCGTGGCAACACCAAAGCGTATTCGCCGCAAACTGCCGGCTTGGGTAAAAACAGTGTGCGCTCCAGAGAATGCGAAAACGACGTTCTATGAAGGAATCCCTTCTCAATGCGTTGCCGATGCGATTGAGGCTTGTAAGGGGTCCGTTATGACCGAACGCCTCATCGAGGCAACCAAGCACGCTCAAGCCGAGGGCCTTATTACCTCCAATGAGCATGAGAGACTGATGAAGGAGCTGTCGTGAAGGAAGTCAAGAAGCCAACCAGCAGACGTAATCTTGACATAGCGATAGACCGACTCTGCACTGATTTGGGCGAAGAACCGGGCCGCGTTAAAAGGCTCATTGCGGCCGTTGTTGTTGGGCAAATGCTACCCGATGGAGCCGCAAAGGGTGGAAATGCCCTGAAGATTCGCTTTGGGAAGGATGCCACGCGGTTCTCGCGCGACCTCGATACCGCCAGGGCATCCTCACTGAACGATTACATGACGAAGCTTGAAGATTCGCTCACTATGGGCTGGAACGGATTCTCGGGTGCCATTGTTCCGAGGGAGCCCGCATCTCCGAAGGGAATTCCAACTGCTTATGTCATGCGTCCGTTCGAAATCAAGATTGCCTACAATGGTAAATCGTGGATGACGCTGCCGCTTGAGGTCGGTCATAACGAAATCGGCGACGCCGACGATCCCGATATGGTTTCCTCGCCTGAAGCTGCGGCAATATTGAAAGGTCTCGGGTTTCCCGAACCGGGGCCGGTTCCGTGCATGAGGCTCGAGCATCAGATTGCCCAGAAACTTCATGCTGCGAGCAGCCCCGGCAGCGAGCGCGCCCATGATCTGATAGATCTCCAGATTGCAATTTCCAACGGGGAAATTGATTACCTAAAAACTCGAGAGGTCTGTATCAGACTCTTTGCGTATCGTGCGGAGCAGGAGTGGCCTCCAATGATCTCGAGGGGAGTGGGCTGGGACTCACTGTATTTCTCCCAGGCGGAAGGACTTAACGTTTTGCCGACTGTCGATGATGCCGTGGCATGGGCGAACGACTTGATTGCAAAAATCGATTCTGCTCGTTAGTGACACTGCTGAGATCTCTCGCTTACGCCATAGCAACCCCACGCGCAGCACTCAGCAGCTCGTACTCCCTTTGACTCCAATGGCGCAGCTCGGCAGCCTCGACGGCATCTCGGCATAGGTCCAAAAACACCTCGGCCCCATCGCAGAAGCACTCGCAGGCAAAGTCACCCGAGCCGTTCGCGATGCACGTGCCGTCTGCAAACAGCTTCCAACTCGACGGTTCGCGCAGGTTATCCCCGGACAGCTTGATCTGCAGCACATGCGGATTGCCGGCAGCACAGAGCTCTTCCTCGAGCTTCTGTACCGTAAAGCGCATCTGGTGGGAGAGGCTGCTCTTGACCATGGCCGAGGTGTAGCCATTTGGCTTATCCAGAAGATGCATGTGATTCGGTTTGACGACCAGGTTGTGGAAGTTGCGCTCGCTGCGCACGGAGAAATTGTCCATACGGACTCCTTTCATCGATGTTGGCAGGGCCACCGTGCCTCTTGGCCGGTTGGCGTCGGGATCGTGGAGCCAACTCTCTACCCCGACTCTGGATAAAACGCGCCCGCTGCTTGCGGGCAAGAGGAAGTCTATCAGCGTGTACGGACGGAAATCAAACGCCGCCTGCGAAATGACGCGTGAACGGCGTTAGTTTCCCAAGTGATTATTCGGCTTTCATCCGGAAAAGTGTCGAAATAGGCACCTTAAAACTTCGGAAAAGTGTCAAATTCGATAGGCAAATTATCCGGAAAAGTGTAGCTGGATGCCAAAACAGCACTTAGAAGCCGGTGCTGGATGCGGGATCCTGTGGTCGCCTTCAGCCCTCGCTACTCGTCGTCCTCGTCGTTGGGGTCGCCCTTGAGGGTGTTGATGTCCAGGTACTGGTTATCGTCCTCTTTTTGCTGGGTTTCCGACTCCGCTTGGGTGGGGCCGCGGAACAGCTGGAATCCCTCAAACGCAATGACACCGAGCAGGGCAATGACAATGGCGATAAAGGCAACCTTGACTGCCTGCGGAAATTCCGAGAAACGCAGCGCCTTTTCCTCGGCGTAATAATCGGCGAAGCGCTCTTCGCCCGTGCTTTTGGTATACGCCGGTGCGGATGCGGCCTCCGGGTCATATTCCGGTGCAGGCGTGGCGGCGTACGGATCGTTGAGATAATCGCTCGATGCGGTGCCATAATCCTCGGTCTCGATGCGACCGTTGCCAGCATAGCCATCGGAATAATCGGAATATGCCGCACCGCCCTCATAGTCCGCGGCGCTCGTGTTGGCGGCAAAAAGCGGGTTAACTGGAACGTCGAGCGCCGGCATGCCGGTAGAGGTCTCATCCAGATCGGTTGCAGCCCAGGAATCGTAGGCAACCTGATGGGCAACGGGCTCATCGAGCCTTGTGACCGGAGGCTTGCGTGCCGCAGGAACGGGCAACTGCTGGGCGTTGTACATAACGGTGCTGTCGGCCGATTTGCCCTGCGTCGCCGCAGCGAGAAATGCCGCCGTCTCGGACGGGTCGCTTGCGGGGCGGGGAGCGGTCGTGGGCGCCGAAGTGGGTGCGGGCGTAGGCGCGGGCGTCGAAACAGGCGACTGCGCAGGAGTCGGCGCAGGTGCGGACTTAGGCGCAAGTGCGGGATTGGGGCTTGACGGGCGAGCCCCGCCGCCCATGAGTTCGTCGGCGGTCCACGGGCGATCATCCATCACGTCGTCAAGGCTTAGCGAAAACAGGTCGTCTTCACCCTCATCGAACATGCGGTGCACATGTCCACCAATTGCCGGAATCAATCCGCGACCGGTGCATGATGCCTTGCTCAACGCCATTCTGTCCCATCCTTTCGAAATACTAATGACATCGATTATATGGAACTTCCCAAGCGGCTCGGTCTTGGATTCGTGCTTTCCAGAACTCGCGCCCAAAAGGGGAGGGGCAATCCAGGCGAGTGCCTACTTGTCGCCGGCAGCAGCCTTGGCCTCATTGAGGTAGCTATAGAAGCTGTACTTGGAGATGCCAAAGAACTCGCAGGCGCGCTCGCTCGACTTGGAAATGAGGAAGGCGCCGCGACGGTCGAGGTAGCCAATGGCACGAATGCGCTCGTCTTTGGTCATGAGTGCCGCGGGCTTGCCCACAAACTGCTCGCACTCGTGCAGCAGGTCCTCGAGCAGGTCGCCGATGTTCTTGGTAATGGGCTCGGGCTCGGTATAGCCCGAGCCGCCGGTGCCGGTAAAGGCGTCGAGCGAACGCTCAAAAGCCTTCATAAGCGTAATGTCAAAGTTGATGCCCAAAATGCCGAGGGGCTTGCCCTCGTCGTTGCGGATAAAGATCGTCGACGATTTGAGCAGCTTACCGTCGGTGGTTTTAGTGAGGTACGGCTCGCGGTCGTGTACATCGGTGGCGCCCTCGTGCATGGACTCAAACACGATATGGCTGGGGCCGTCACCCAGTTTGCGCCCGCTGACGTGGCCGTTTTCAATCACTACGATGGAGTGGTCCACGTCATCGGTCTCCAGATCGTGGACGACGATTTCGCAGTTGGGGCCAAATTGGAGCGCCAGGCCGTGTGCAAGGCGCTTATAAAACTCAATCTGTGCGGGGGTCATAGGTGCCTTCCTAAAAATTAGTTTGGGCTCACTGTGCCATAAACCACACATGACCGCAAACAAATCCATCAACAAGGCAATTCATGACCGTTCGGCGGCGAAAAAGTACCGATTGCGGCAACAAACAATTCGTTAGGTATACCAATCAAAAAGTGTGATAGAACATTACTAACAAACTTTTTGTTTGGCATCCACATAAAAGTTCAGTCGCATGAATGGGAATGGGCTGAAACGCGTATGCGGGGGCCGGCAAGAGAGGACTTAAGGAGTTCACCGTATGGCCGATAAGATCCAGTGGGCGAGCAACACGATGCCCAAGAGCGATGACAAGCACTTGGGAATCATGAGCCTCGACCACGTGAAGAAGGCCCGCGCCTTCCACCAGTCGTTCCCCCAATATACCGTCACTCCGCTTGCCCGCCTGGACGGCCAGGCTGCGCGCCTGGGCCTGTCCAACCTGTGCGTTAAGGACGAGAGCTATCGCTTTGGCCTCAACGCCTTTAAGGTTCTGGGCGGTTCGTTTGCCATGGCCAACTACATTGCCGACGAGACCGGCAAGGACGTTGCCGAGTGCACCTTCGATTACCTGACCTCCGATCAACTTGCCAAGGACTTTGGCCAGGCCACCTTCTTTACCGCCACCGACGGCAACCATGGCCGCGGCGTGGCATGGGCTGCCAACAAGCTGGGCCAGAAGGCCGTCGTGCACATGCCCAAAGGTTCCACCAAGCCCCGCTTTGATAACATCGCCGCCGAGGGCGCCACGGTGACCATCGAAGAGGTCAACTACGACGAGTGCGTGCGCATGGCCGCCGCCGAGGCCGACGCCTGCGAGCGCGGCGTCATCGTTCAGGACACCGCCTGGGAGGGCTACGAGAAGATCCCGTCCTGGATCATGGAGGGTTACGGCACCATGGCTTCCGAGGCTGCCGAGCAGCTGCGCGAGATGGCTATCAACCGCCCGACGCACGTGTTTGTCCAGGCTGGCGTGGGTTCGCTCGCCGGCGCCGTGGTGGGCTACTTCACCAACCTGTATCCCGATAACCCGCCCACCTTCGTCGTGGCTGAGTGCGCGCCTGCTGCCTGCCTGTACAAGGGCGCTGCCGCCGGCGACGGCGATCCGCGCATCGTGGACGGTGACATGCCCTCCATCATGGCCGGTCTGTGCTGCGGCGAGCCCAACATTCTGGGCTGGGATATCCTGCGCAACCACGCCACCGCCTTCGTGTCCTGCCCCGACTGGGTCACCGCTCGCGGCATGCGCACCCTGGGCGCTCCCGAGAAGGGCGACCCGCGCGTCATCTCCGGCGAGTCCGGCGCTGTGACCACCGGCCTGGTCGAGACCCTCATGCTCGATCCCGAGTTCGCCGAGCTCAAGGAACTCATCGGCCTGGACAAGACGAGCTCCGTGCTCTGCTTCTCCACCGAGGGCGACACCGATCCCGACCAGTATCGCCGCATTGTTTGGGAAGGCGAATATCCCACTTGCTAATCGTTGGGGCGGAGTAAATAGGTATCGCTCCGTCACCTCACAGGTAGATTCCTTCGTTTGAAAGGTTATGAACAATGGCTAAAGAACTCGATTTCGACGCTATCAAGGCTGCTGCTGAGTCTCATCGTGCTGATATGACTCGCTTCCTGCGCGCTATGATCTCCCATCCCTCTGAGTCCTGCGAGGAGGGTGAGGTTGTTGCCTGCATCAAGGCCGAGATGGAGAACCTTGGCTATGACGAGGTCAAGGTCGACGGCCTGGGCAACGTCATGGGCTTTATGGGCGAGGGCGACAAGATCATCGCCATCGACTCCCATATCGACACCGTCGGCATCGGCAACATCGAGAACTGGGACGCCGATCCCTATGAGGGCTACGAGACCGACGAGATCATCTACGGCCGCGGCGGCTCTGACCAGGAGGGCGGCATGGCTTCTGCTACCTACGCTGCCAAGATGATGAAGGACATGGGCCTCATCCCCGAGGGCTACAAGATCATGGTCGTCGGCACCGTCCAGGAAGAGGACTGCGACGGCATGTGCTGGCAGTACATCTACAACAAGGACGGCATTAAGCCCGAGTTCGTCATTTCCACCGAGCCCACCGACGGCGGCATCTACCGCGGTCACCGCGGCCGCATGGAGATCCGCGTCGACGTTCACGGCACCTCCTGCCACGGCTCCGCTCCCGACCGCGGCGACAACGCCATTTACAAGATGGCCGACATCATCGCCGACGTCCGCGCCCTCAACAACAACGGCTGCGACGAGTCGACCGACATCAAGGGTCTCGTCAAGATGCTCGACCCCAAGTACAACCCCGAGCACTTCGAGGATGCCCGCTTCCTGGGCCGCGGCACCTGCACCGTCAGCCAGATCTTCTACACCAGCCCCAGCCGTTGCGCTGTCGCTGACTCCTGCGCCATCTCCATCGACCGTCGTATGACCGCCGGTGAGACCTGGGAGTCCTGCCTGGACGAGATCCGCAACCTGCCGGCCGCCAAGAAGTACGGCGACGACGTGAAGGTCTCCATGTACATGTACGACCGTCCGTCCTGGACCGGCGAGGTCTACGAGACCGAGGCTTACTTCCCCACGTGGATCAACAAGGAGACCGCTCCGCACGTCAAGGCCCTCGTCGACGCCCACAAGGCCATGTTTGGTGACGAGCGCATCGGCTGCGAGCCCAGCATGGACAAGCGCACCGGTCGCCCGCTGTGCGACAAGTGGACCTTCTCCACGAACTGCGTCTCCATCCAGGGCCGTTACGGCATCCCCTGCGTGGGCTTTGGCCCGGGTGCCGAGTCTCAGGCTCACGCCCCCAACGAGGTCACCTACAAGGATGACCTGGTCACCGCTGCCGCCATGTACGTGGCTGCCCTGAACCTCTACGATCCGAGCCAGGCCGATGGCGACGCCACCGTGTTCCGCGCCGGTCTGACCAACAACAAGATCGATTAGTCCCATTCCTCGATTTTGTTGAGCCGGGGGCCGCTCGTGTCCCCGGCGCTCCCTGTTGACTTGGGGCCCGCGGTCGTTATCTCCCATGCTTCCTCAACGGTGGCGGGTCCTCGTCATGGTGCTCTGCATGTTCTAGCCACACGCGCATGCCGGAGCACATCTACTCATTGCGATCGTTTCATCTTTAGAAAGGACATTTCCATGGACGCTAAGTTTACCGAGCTCGTCGAGCAGCTGAACGGCCTCGATTTTAAGGGCATGTACGGCAGCGACTTCCTGCACACCTGGGACAAGACCACCGATGAGCTCAAGGCTCTCTACATCGTCGCCGACGCCCTGCGCGAGCTGCGTGAGAACAACGTTTCGTCCAAGATCTTCGACTCGGGCCTGGCCGTCTCCCTGTTCCGCGACAACTCCACCCGTACGCGTTTCTCTTTCTCTAAGGCCGCCAACCTGCTCGGCCTTGAGCTGCAGGACCTGGACGAGAAGAAGTCCCAGATCGCCCACGGCGAGACCGTCCGCGAGACCGCTACCATGATCTCCTTCATGGCCGACGTCATCGGCATCCGCGATGACATGTACATCGGCAAGGGCGATGCCTACATGGCCGAGGTCTCCGAGTCCGTGCAGCAGGCCTACGAGGATGGCGTTCTGGATCACCGTCCCACGCTCATCTCTCTGCAGTCCGATTCCGACCACCCCACGCAGTCCTCTGCCGACATGCTCTACCTCATCAACGAGTTTGGCGGCCTCGAGAACCTTAAGGGCAAGAAGGTTGCCGTCACCTGGGCCTATTCGCCCTCTTACGGCAAGCCGTTGTCCTGCCCGCAGTCGCTGATCAGCCTGCTGCCCCGCTTTGGCATGGACGTCACCCTGGCTCACCCCGAGGGCTACGACCTCATGCCCGAGGTCGTCGAGCGCGCCAAGAGCTATGCCGCCGAGTCCGGCACCACCTTTAAGCAGGTCAACACCATGGCCGAGGCCTTCGAGGGCGCCGACATCGTGATCCCCAAGAGCTGGGCTCCGTTTGCCGCCATGGAGAAGCGCACCAACCTGTACGCCGAGGGCGACGACGCCGGCATCGCAGCGCTCGAGAAGGAGCTGCTCGCCCAGAACGCCACCCATCAGGACTGGTGCTCCACGACCGAGCTCATGGAGAAGACCGCCAACGGCCAGGACACCATCTTTATGCACCCGCTGCCCGCCGACATCTCCGGTGTCTCCTGCGAGCACGGCGAGGTTAACGCCGACGTCTTCGACATGCACCGTGTGGGCATGTACAAGGAGGCCAGCTACAAGCCGTACGCCATCGCAGCCATGATGTTCCTGCAGAAGGTTGCCGATCCCGCCGCTACCCTCAAGGCCCTCGACGAGCGCAATACCGCCCGTTGGTTCCAGGCCTAAAGCCGGGTTGAGGTAAGCCATGTAAAGGGGGCGCTCTGCCAACCGGCGGGGTGCCCCTTTTTTGCATCGCGGGCGTGCGGGATAAGCGCTTTCGATGTGGATGCCCGCGGCGCGAGTTATGGGTACGATGGTTTCAGGGGAGGTATCACCATGAAACTTGGATGCGTCATTATGGCCTCGGGCGAGGGCAAGCGGTTTGGCTCCAACAAGATGCTTGCCGATATCTATGGCAAGCCGCTGATTGCCTGGACTATCGATTCGGTTCCCCGGGGCTTTGACGTCGTGGTTTCGACGCGTTGGCCCGAGGTCGCCCAGATTTGCGAGGACAAGCATTGCCCGTGTGTGCTGCACGATGGCGAGCTGCGCAGCGAAAGCGTCCGTGCGGGCCTTTCGTGGGGAGTCGAACGCAACTGGAAAGGTTGCCTCTATTTGCCGGGCGACCAGCCGCTCGTGAGTTCGGATTCTTTTGAGGCTATGGTTCGTACATTTGACGAGCGTGGCCGCAAGCATCCGGTGCGTCTTGCGTGCAACGGTGAGCCTTCGAGTCCGGTGCTCTTTCCGGCGGAATTGTTCGATGCGCTCATACGTCTTGAGGGCAAGGACGGCGGCGGTTCGATCCTCAAGGACCGTACCGATGTGGTGCTGGTCGAGGCGCGTGCCTACGAGCTGTGGGACGTCGATACCGCCAAGGGGCAGCAACGCATAACGGAGCATATCGCCGCCTGCTCGTATTTTGATCGCGTGGCCAACTGTATTAATCAATAAGGAGCAACATGATCATCATCAAAAACGGCGCGCTCGTGACGCCCCAGGGGCTTCGCCGCGCCGATCTTGCCATGGAGGGCGACAAGATTGTGCGGATTGCCGCGGCGATTGAGCCGGGTGAGGACGATACCGTCCAGGACGCCACGGACTGTTGGGTGTTCCCGGGCTTTATCGATGGGCACACGCACATGCAGTGCTGGACCAGCATGGACTGGACGGCCGATAGCTTTGAGACCGGCACGCGTGCGGCTGCCTGCGGCGGTACGACGACCATCGTGGACTACGCGACGGCTGATCGCGGCGTGACCATGCCCGATGCCTTGGCCGAGTGGCATCGCCGTGCCGACGGAACCTGCACGGCCAACTACGCCTTTCATATGGCACTCGCCGAGTGGAATGAACGCAACCGCGCCGATCTTTCGGCTATGCGCGAGGCGGGCGTATCGTCGTTTAAGACCTACTTTGCCTACGATCATTTGCGCCTGGACGATGCCGAGACGCTCGAGGTGCTCGAGGAGCTCAAGCGTATTGGCGGCATACTGTGCGTGCATTGCGAGAACGGTACGCTGGTGAATGAGCTGCAGAAGCGCGTGTACGAGCAGGGGATTCATGGGCCCGAGGGGCATGCGCTCAGCCGCCCGGACGTGTGTGAGGCCGAAGCCGTGAGCCGCCTGCTGTATCTGGCGCACCTGGCCGGCGACGCCCCAGTCAACGTGGTGCACCTTTCGACCAAGTTGGGGCTCGAGGCCATTCGTGCGGCCAAGGCGCGCGGGCAGAAGAATATCTATGTCGAGACCTGCCCTCAGTATCTGATGCTCGACGACACCTGCTATCTGGAGCAGGGCGAGGACGGCTTTGCGGGCGCCAAGTATGTGATGAGCCCGCCGCTGCGCCATGCCGGTGACCGTGCCGCGCTGCGCGAGGCGCTTGTGGCCGGCGAGATCGATACGATTGCGACCGATCATTGCAGCTTTAACCTGCACGGGCAAAAGGACCGCGGGCGCGACGATTTCCGCGCGATTCCCAACGGCGGGCCCGGCGTGGAGCATCGTCCCGTCGCGATTGCCACGAGCTTTGAGGGACAGCTGGGTCCCGAGGATCTGTGCCGCTTGATGAGCGAGAACCCGGCGCGCGTGTTTGGCATGTACCCGCGCAAGGGATGTCTTGCTGAGGGCTCCGATGCCGACGTGTGCGTGTGGGATCCCAAGGCGCGCTGGACGATCAGCGCCGCGACGCAGCATCAGGCCGTGGACTACACGCCGCTCGAGGGCTTTGAGGCGCACGGCCGCGCCAAGGCTGTGTTTGTGAACGGCGTGCTGGCCGCGCGCGACGGCGAGCCCACGGGAGTCCAGCCCGGTCGCTACGTGCCCCGCTAGCAGGAAGGGCGTCGAATTCCCTTCGCAGTTGTGGTGAAATAGTTCCTGTTTAGCCGCCAAATAGGCCGTTTCAGGAACTATTCCACCGCAACTTATAGGTCTGCTGGGGCAGCGCCGGCTATTTGAGGCTGGTGGCGATGATGGGACGGTCGAGAGCTGCCTCGAAGCGGTCGGCCATCGTTGGGTCGGCAAGCGTGTCGACTTGGTTGAGCATGATGCGGGCATTGTTGAGGTTCAGCATCCGCAGCTCGGCATTGAGCACCATGGCGACGTGCTCTGGGGTGGCAGCGTCGGTGGGCTCGCAGCCGCAGCGCCCGCAGAAGAGCTCGGGGCGGTGGACAACCTCGGCGACGGGCTTGCCCAGCCCCGAGGCGCCGACGACCCAGACAACGTTTGCAGTGGTGGCGGGAATTACCGGCTCCCAGGCGGCGTGCGCCTTGAGCGGGAGTCGCTTGCTGCCATCTGCCTCGGCCAACACATAGTCAAAGCGCTGCGCCAGCTCGTTGAGCGGCTCGGCGGGGGCGGAGAGCTTGCCCGTCTCGGGGTCCAAGACACCAGCTTGGCAGATGCTTCCGCGGACAAGTCCTGCGCAGGCCTCGCAGGTGCAGCCGGGAACATGCAGGGTCCCCGGCTTCCAAGGCGCGGCGTCCAGGCGACGGCTCGACCCGTCCCATTGCACGCCGGCGACGGGAAACATGTGCGTGGTGGCGCAGAGGAGCACCCTGCCGCCGGCGCGCATGAGCTCAAGGCCGAGCGTCTTCAGCAATGTCGACTTGCCGCCACTGCCGATAATTGCGGTAATGCCCGGCTCGATCTTGAGCGCGGAGGCAAGGTTTCCGCTCGTCGTTTCCATCTGTTCACCGCCGTATAATACTGTGATAATAAATAATCATCAGAGTAGCGGTCGAACCGCTTTTGCTCTGCTCAAACCGTAGCACAGGGAGGTGCCCCGGGAATGCTCGTTTATATTCGCGGTGCCGGTGATATCGCCACAGGCGTCGCCGCTCGCTTGGTGCGCGCCGGCGTGTCGGTCGTTATGGCCGATATCGCGGTTCCCACGTGCATCCGCCGCACAATCAGTTTTTGCGAGGCCATTCGCCTGGGCGAGGTCGAGGTCGAAGGCATTCGCGCTCGCTTGGCACAGACGCCGGCTGAGGCGCTTGCGATTACCGAGGCTGGAGACGTCGCCGTCGTGGTGGACCCCCAGGCCAAGATGCTCGGCGAGCTGAAACCCGCGGCTGTGGTCGACGCGATTTTGGCCAAGCGCAACCTGGGCACCACGCGCGACATGGCGCCTGCCGTCATCGCCGTGGGGCCGGGCTTTACCGCGCCGGTTGACTGCGACGCCGTGGTCGAGACCATGCGCGGGCATTTTCTCGGCCGTGTCATTACCCAAGGTTCGCCCCAGCCCAACACAGGCGTGCCGGGCATTATCGCTGGCTATGGCAAGGAGCGCGTTATCCACAGCCCCGCCGCCGGCGTGTTTCGGTCCGACCGCGCAATCGGCGACATCGTGAGCGCCGGAGACGTAATTGGCTACGCGGGCGATACGCCCATGGTCACGCAGATTGACGGCTGCTTGCGCGGTCTTTTGGCCGACGGCGTTCAGGTGACCGAGGGCTTTAAATGTGCCGACGTCGATCCGCGCGGCGATGCCAGCTATATCAACTACATTTCGGACAAGGCGACGTCGGTCGGCGGCGGTGTGCTCGAGGCACTCGCTATGCTCACCGACGTTTTTTGGGGATAGGAAGCGACGATGGAAAAGCTCGATGTTGTGAATGCGGCGCTTGTCGCCCTGCGTGCTGGTAAGACGTGCGAGCTGGTGGTCGTGGCCGGCACGGCAGGGTCATCGCCGCGCGGCGTGGGCGCCTGGATGGCCGTCTTTGCCGATGGCAGCCAAGCGGGCACTATCGGCGGCGGCAAGATTGAGCTCTTTGCGCTGGATGAGGCGCGCGAGCTCCTGAGCGCGGGACAGTCGCGTCTGGTCCGCTACACCATGGGCGGCGAGAACTCCGATACCGGCATGATCTGCGGCGGAGCTATCTGCCTGTGCTACCTACATCTGGATGCAACCCAGGCACCGTTGTTCCAGGAAATTGCCAACGTCTTGGCCTATCGGCGCATCGGCGACTTCGTCATCGACTTTGAGCCGTTTATCGCGAGCGCGCTCGAGGGCGATGTGGCCGATTACCATGGCGAGGAATCGCGCCACACCATTGCGGGCTGCCCCGGGCTTTCGCTGGTGGAGGAGGGGAGGAAGGTCACCTACACCAACGCGGCCTCCGAGATTCCCACGGCGCACATCGAGACGCTCTGCCCCGAGGGCCTGACCTACATCTTTGGCTGCGGACACGTGGGCGCTGCGACGGCGAGGGTGCTCACGGCGGCGGGCTTTGCCGTCGTGGCTTGCGACGATCGCCCCGGCACGCTGACCCCCGATTGGGTGCCCGGTGTCTACGATCGTCGCCTGGTCGATTACAAGAACCTGAGCAAGCAGTGCCCCATCGGCCCGCGCGACCTGGTGGTCGTCGCCACGGCGGGTCACAAGTCCGATATCGACGTGGTGATTCAGGCCATGCGCGCCAAGCCTGCCTACCTGGGCTGCCTGGGATCGCGCCGCAAGACGGCCTTTGTGCGCGCCCGCCTGGAGCAGGAGGGCTTTACGCAGGGCCAGATCGACGAGCTGCACCTGCCGATCGGCGTTGCCATTCAGGCCGAGGACCCCGAGGAGATCGCCATCTCCATCGCCGCCGAGATGATCCACCTGCGCCGCACCAAACTCGTCCCCCGCAAGCGCTAATCGCATCCCCATCAATAAGTTGCGGTGAAATAGTTCCTAGATAAGCCTGACGGGCGCTCAGTCAGGAACTATTTCACCGCAACTGCTGTTTGACCCCGGGGGATGCAGGATTGCGGGTCAAAATGCTACCTGTGCCATATGCCCTATAATGTCCGCTCGTTGAGCGGCATGGTGCCGCTGCCTAGGGTATGGGAGGCGCAAATGGCAGAGTCGGCAGCAGGGGATGCCCTGTTCGAGCGTACGGGAAAAGTATCGTTTGTGCAGGTATTGCCCCATGCATTGCAACATGTGCTGGCGGCGTTCGCGGGCATCGTCACACCCGCTATCGTCATCGCGTCGGTCTGCGGCTTTACCCCTCAAGAGGAGGCCGCCGTCATCCAGGCATCGCTCGTCCTCTCGGCGCTCGACATTTTCCTTCAACAGTTCCCCATAAAAGGTGTCGTCGGTTCGGGCCTGCCCATCGTGATGGGCGCGAGCTTCACCTTCGTGCCGGCGCTCAAGGCGGTCGGTTTCGAGCTTGGCTTTGAGGCCGTGCTAGGCGCCCAGGTAATCGGCGGTGCGCTCGTCGCGCTCTTCGGCCTGCTGTTTAGGCGCGTGAGTTTTCTGTTCCCGGCCCCGGTGCTTGGCACCGTTATCTTTGTCATTGGCCTGTCGCTATGCCCAGTGGCAGTTGCCTCCATGGCGGGCGGGGAGGGCGCGGCCGATTTTGGCAGTGTCACCAACTGGGCCGTCGCGCTCGTGACGTTCGTCGTTACCTTTATGGCCGGCAACTACGGCAAGGGTGCGTTTAGGCTGGGCAGCATCCTGGCCGGTATCTGCGCGGGCTTTGTTTTGGCTGCGGTGTTGGGCATGGTCGATTTCTCGGCCATCGCGACTGCCAGCTGGTTCGCCCCGCCCGCCCTGGGCGCCCATCGCCTGGTGTTCGACCCGGCCGCGTGCGCCGTCGTGGGCGTTGTCGCCATTGTTAACGCCGTGCAGGTCATGGGCGAGTTTGCCGCCGTGTCGTCCGCTGCGCTCGATACCCCTGCGACCGATAGCCAGATCTCGGGTGGCCTGATCGCCAACGGCCTAGTCGGTATGCTGTCGGGCTTTTTGGGCGGCGTCCCCACGGCAACCTTTGGCCAGAATGTGGGCATTATCGCCGAGAACAAGGTCGTCAACCGCATGGTCTTTACGCTTGCCGCCGCCATCTTGCTCATCGCGGGCCTGCTGCCCAAGTGCGCGGCGGTACTCACGTCTATTCCGCAGCCGGTAATCGGCGGCGCCACGATCGGAGTGTTCGCGACCATCGGCATGAACGGTGTGGTCATGTTTGCCCGCCACGGCCTGTCTCAGCGCGATACCACGCTCATGGGCCTCTCTATCGCCTTTGGCACGGGCATCGAGCGCACGGCCGGCGCGCTTGCCGGCGCTGGATTTCCCGCATGGGTCGGCACCGTCTTTGGCGGATCCTCCATTGCCGTCGCTGCACTTGTCGCCGTCGTCCTCAACCTGGTCCTGCCTCGCCAAAAATAACGCCCCATATATGAGTTGCGGTGAAATACGGACTGTTTAAGCCTGTTAGGCCGCCAAACAGTCCCTATTTCACCGCAACTGCTTGTTGGGACCCATTTGTGCGGGGGAGTTGTGGAGTTGTGCAGGCAGACGAGGTTTTTCTGGAAATACGCCCCCGATGCGCGTATAGTACCGATTGTTTTGTCGGCTCCTGCTGCGTCGAGTCCAAACCGCGAAATGCCATGAGCGGCGCGGATGCAGCCAGGAGGCACGAGGACAACCCATCGTGGCCACGCCCCGTGCTTAAAACCCCAAGAAGGAGTGAACAATGGCAGAAGAGAAGTATGTGCCGCGTCTGAAGACCAAGTACAACAACGAGGTCAAGCAGCAGCTTCAGGACAAGTTCCAGTACGAGAACGTCATGATGATCCCCAAGTTTGAGAAGATCGTCGTGAACATGGGTGTCGGCGAGGCCGCTACCGATTCCAAGGCCATCGACGGTGCCGTGCGCGACCTGCGCGCCATCACCGGCCAGCAGCCGATGATCACCCGTGCCCGCAAGTCCATCGCTACCTTCCGCCTGCGCGCTGGTATGCCGATCGGCTGCAAGGTTACCCTGCGTGGCGACCGTATGTGGGAGTTCTTCGATCGTCTGACCTCCGTCGCGATCCCCCGTATCCGCGACTTCCGCGGCATCTCCGCCAAGAGCTTCGACGGCCGTGGTAACTTCTCCATGGGCGTCACCGAGCAGCTCATCTTCCCCGAGATCGACTTCGACTCCGTCGATCACCAGCGCGGTATGGACATCACTTTCGTGACCACCGCCAACACCGATGAGGAGGCCAAGGCCCTTCTGGACGCCTTCGGTTTCCCGTTCAAGAAATAGGTTCACCTGCCCTATAAGCGCCGTTCCCACAAGGGGGCGGCGCTTGGGGCGAACAATACTCTATGTGAGGAGGATATAAGTGGCTAAGACATCGATGATCGTCAAGTGCAATCGCAAGCAGAAGTTCTCTACTCGTGAGTACACGCGCTGCCAGCGCTGCGGCCGTCCGCACTCTGTGTACCGCAAGTTCGGCCTGTGCCGCGTCTGCTTCCGCGAGCTTGCACTCAAGGGCGAGCTTCCCGGCGTTAAGAAGGCCAGCTGGTAAGTCACTACCAGCGTTTCAAGCATCAGTTTGGAACAGGGAAAACGCGCTAAAAAGGCTTTGCCGTTAAGGGCGGCGAAGAACCAAGAGCACGTGTTCATCAAGAACGAAGGAGAATCTGTATGAACCTTACAGACCCGATCGCAGATATGCTTACGCGCATCCGTAACGCTAACTCTGTGAACAAGGCCACGGTCTCCATGCCGAGCAGCAAGAAGCTCGTCGAGATCGCTCGTGTTCTGCACGAGGAGGGCTACATCGAGGGCTACGATGTCGAGGACACCGTTCCCCAGAAGACTCTGCACATCACGCTTAAGTATGGTCCCAAGAAGGCTAAGGTCATCAACGGCATCCGCCGCATTTCCAAGCCGGGCCTGCGTAAGTATACCGGCGTTGCCGACATGCCCCGCGTCCGCGGTGGCCTTGGTACCGCCATTATTTCCACCAGCCATGGCGTCATGACCGACCGCGATGCTCGCAAGCACAACGTCGGCGGCGAGATCATCGCTTACGTCTGGTAATTCGCTCGGTAGGTAGAAGGAAAGGAGATCACCGTGTCTCGTATCGGTAATAAGCCTGTCCAGATTCCCGCCGGAGTCGAAGTGGCAGCCAACGGCAACAACGTTGTCGTCAAGGGCCCCAAGGGCCAGCTCGAGCTCGATGTCTTTGAGAAGCTCGCTATCAACGTCGAGGACAACGTCCTCACCGTTTCCCGTCCCGACGACGAGCGTGAGACCCGTGCCCGCCACGGCCTCACCCGCGCCCTCATCCACAACATGGTTGTTGGCGTTTCCGAGGGCTTCGAGAAGAAGCTCGAGCTCGCCGGCGTCGGTTACCGCGTGCAGCAGAAGGGCAAGAACCTCGAGTTCTCCCTGGGCTTCTCGCACCCCGTGATCGTCGAGGCTCCCGAGGGCATCACCTTCGAGGTTCCCGACAACACCCACGTGAACGTCAAGGGTATCAACAAGCAGCAGGTCGGTCAGATCGCCGCTGAGATCCGCGGCCATCGTCCTCCCGAGCCTTACAAGGGCAAGGGTATCCACTACGTTGGCGAGCACATCCGCCGCAAGCTGGGTAAGGCCGCCAAGTAGTCGTAACCGACTCACTCGCATAAGACCAGCACCCCGTCAGGTGCTGGCAAGATCAACCTTTTTAGGAGTTTACGTATGAACAAGCATAAGGCGAAGCTGGAAGGCCTCAAGCGTCGTCAGCGTCGTGTTCGCGGCAAGGTCTCGGGTACCTCCGAGCGTCCGCGTCTTCGCGTGACCCGTACTAACGCCAACATCTATGCCCAGATCATCGACGACAGCAAGGGCTCCAGCCTGACGCTCGTCTCTGCCTCGACCCTCGAGGCCGAGTTCAAGGGCACCCACACCTCGAACAAGGAGGCTGCGGAGAAGGTCGGTCAGCTCGTTGGCAAGCGCGCCATCGAGGCCGGCATCACCAAGGTCGCCTTCGATCGCGGTGGCCGTATCTACCATGGCCGCGTCAAGGCCCTCGCCGACGGTGCTCGTGCCGCCGGTCTCGAGTTCTAGGAGGTATGTAGCACATGGCTCGTAATCAGAAGCAGCAGCGCGAGGCCTCCGAGTTCGAGGAGCGCGTCGTTTACATCAACCGCGTGTCGAAGACCGTCAAGGGTGGTCGTCGCATGAGCCTCGTCGCTCTCGTCGTCGTTGGCGACGGCAAGGGCAACGTCGGCGTTGGCATGGGCAAGTCCGCTGAGGTGCCCATGGCCATCTCCAAGGCGTCTCTCGATGCCAAGAAGAACATGTTCCACGTGCCGGTGACCGAGCAGGGCACCATCCCGCACGAGGTTCTCGGCCACTTTGGTGCCGGGCGCATCATCATCAAGCCCGCTGTCGAGGGTACCGGCGTTATCGCCGGCGGCGCTGTGCGTCCCCTCTTTGAGCTTGCTGGCATCAAGAACGTCCTGTCCAAGTCCCTCGGTACCGACAACGGCCTCAACATCATCAAGGCTGCCGTCGAGGGCCTCAAGGAGCTCTCCAGCCCTGAGGACGTCGCGGCTCGCCGTGGCCTGACGGTCTCCGAGATGTTCGTCGGTAAGGAGAACTAAGCATGGCTGACACCATCAAGATCAAGCAGGTCCGCAGCACCAACGGTTGCAAGCAGGACCAGGTCCGTACTGTCCGTGCCCTCGGTCTCCACAGGATCCGCGAGGTTCGCGAGATTGCTGACAACGAGTCCGTCCGCGGCATGATCTTCAAGGTCAAGCACCTTGTCGAGATTGTAGAGGAGTAGCAAATGCAGCTTCACGATCTTACTCCCGCGCCCGGTTCCACCAAGAACCGCAAGCGCGTCGGCCGTGGCAATTCTTCGGGTCACGGCACCACTTCTGGCCGCGGCCAGAAGGGCCAGGGTTCCCGCTCTGGCGGCACCAAGGGTGCCGGCTTCGAGGGTGGCCAGACTCCGCTGGCTATGCGCCTGCCCAAGCTTCCGGGCTTCCGCAACCCCCGTCGTATCGAGTACACCGCTGTTAACGTTGAGCGTCTCGAGCGTAAGTTCGAGGATGGCGCTGTGATCGACGGTGCCGCTCTTAAGGCCGCTCGCATCACCAAGAGCGAGTTCGAGCCCGTCAAGGTGCTCGGCAATGGTGAGCTCACCAAGAAGTTCACGGTCAAGGTCGACAAGGTCAGCGCTTCTGCGCAGGCCAAGATCGAGGCCGCCGGCGGAAAGGTCGAGCTGCCGTGCTAAATGGTCTTAAGAATGCTTTCCGCATCAAAGAATTGCGCGAAAAGATTCTTTTTACCATAGCTATGCTCGTCGTGTACCGCATTGGTGCGCACGTTCCTGTGCCCGGCATTCCCTTCCAGGGGATGCTGGGCCTTTTCTCGACCGATAACAATTCGGTCGCCGCAGGTGCTATGGCCCTCCTGAATCTTTTCTCTGGCGGCGCGTTGAGCTATGTGTCGGTGTTTTCGCTGGGCATCATGCCTTACATCACCAGCTCGATCATCCTCCAGATGCTCCAGGCCGTTGTGCCTTCCCTGCATGAGCTTGCCCGTGAGGGCGAGGTCGGTCAGACCAAGATTACGCAGTATTCGCGTTACCTCACCCTGGCTCTGGCAATCCTCAACTCCGTGGGTTACCTCTTCCTCTTTAAGAGCTTCGGCATCAGCTTTAATGGTGCCGGCGCTCCCGAGATCATCTTCGACCTCATGATCGTCGGCACGCTCACCGCGGGCGCCATGCTGATCATGTGGATTGGTGAGCTCATCACCCAGCGCGGTATCGGCAATGGCATGTCGCTGATCATCTTCGCGAACATCATGGCCGGTCTTCCGCAGGCGATCTTCTCCAGCACCGAGGGCAATGCCGGTGGCATCATCACCATGGTGATCATCTGCGCCATCATCTTGCTGGTCATCCCGCTGATCGTTTTCCTTGAGCGCGGCCAGCGCCGCATCCCGGTCTCCTACGCCAAGCGCGTCGTGGGCCGTCGCATGATGGGTGGCCAGACCACCTACCTGCCCATCAAGGTCAACACCGCGGGCGTCGTGCCGATCATCTTCGCTTCGGCGCTGTTGTACTTCCCGGCCCAGATTGCCGTGTTCTTCCCCGGCATCGGCTGGATCCAGGCAGTTGCCTCCGCGCTTTCGACCGGTTGGCTCAACTGGGTGCTTAACGTTGTCCTCATCGTGTTCTTCGCGTACTTCTACACCTCCATGGTGTTCAACCCCGATGACACGGCCGACAACCTTAAGAAGCAGGGCGGCTTTATTCCGGGCGTCCGTCCGGGCAGGGCTACCGCGGCCTACATCAAGAACGCGCTCAACAAGATTACGCTTCCCAGCGCTGTCTTTTTGGCGCTCATCGCCATCGTGCCTTCGATCATCTTCTCTTTCACGGGTAACCATCTGATCCAGGCATTTGGCGGCACGTCCATCCTCATCATGGTCGGCGTCGTGCTCGACACGGTCGATAAGCTCGAAGGCCAGATCAAGATGTATGATTACGATGGATTCTTTAAATAGGCTAGAGGAGGATTGCTCATGAACCTCGTATTGCTCGGAGCTCCGGGTGCCGGTAAGGGCACCGTCGCACAGGAGCTCGTCGCCGAGTTCGGCGTCGCTCACATTTCCACGGGCGACCTGCTGCGTGCTGCCGTCAAGGGTGGCACCGAGCTTGGTATTCAGGCTAAGAAGTACATGGACGCCGGCGAGCTCGTTCCCGACCAGCTCGTGATCGACCTTGTCAAGGAGCGCCTTGCCGCCGATGACGCCCAGCAGGGCTTCATCCTCGATGGCTTCCCGCGCAACACCGCCCAGGCTGTGACGCTCGATTCCGAGCTCTCCGCCATGGGTCGCGAGATTGACTGCGCCCTTCTGGTCGACGTGGCCCCCGAGGTCATTATCGATCGTCTGTCTTCGCGTCGCACCTGCCGCGCATGCGGTTACACCGGCACCGCTGCCGATGCTACCTGCCCCAAGTGTGGCGGCGAGATGTATCAGCGCGACGACGACAAGCCCGAGACCATCAAGAACCGTCTCGACGTCTACGAGAAGTCCACGAGCCCGCTCGTCGACTACTATCGTGGCCAGGGTCTGCTCAAGTCGGTCAACGGTGACCAGGCTCGCGAGACCGTGTACGGGGATGTCAAAGAGGCTCTCGGTCTATGATCAAGATTAAGTCTGCAACGCAAATCGAGCAGATGAAGAAGGCAGGAGCGCTATCTAAGATGGCGCTCCGCCACGTTGGAGCCATGGTGCGCCCCGGCGTTTCCACCTTTGAGCTCGATCAGCTCGCGGAGCAGATTATCCGCATGCATGGCGGCACCCCGGCCTTTAAGGGTTACGGCGGGTTCCCGGGGACCATTTGCGCATCGATCAACGATGCCGTGGTCCACGGTATTCCCAACCCCGACATGATCCTGCGCGATGGCGATATCATCTCCATCGATACGGGAGCCGTTGTCGACGGTTGGGTCGGCGATAACGCTTGGACGTTTTTCGTCGGCACCCCCACGCCCGAAGCCAAGGCTTTGTGCGAGGTCACGCGCGATTGCCTTAAGGCTGCCATCGAGCAGGCTGTTCCCGGTAACCATATCGGGGACGTCGGTTATGCCGTTCAGTCCCTCGCCGAGTCTCACGGTTACGGCGTGCTTCGCGATTATGTGGGCCATGGCATTGGCCGCGTGATGCACGAGGACCCCAACGTTCCTAACTATGGAAAGAAGGGGAGGGGCGTTCGCCTCCAAGCCGGCATGGTCATTGCCATCGAGCCGATGGTTACGATGGGTTCCAACCATGTGAGCACGGGCTCCGACGGTTGGATTGTTACGACCAACGACCATCTGCCCGCCGCGCACTACGAGAACACCGTCGCCATCACCAATGACGGTCCGGTGATTCTCACCACGGATGCGCAAGGTGCTTGGTGTTCGCTCCAAGGCGGAGAAATGTAAAAGTCGCCGCCCCCTGACGCCCAACCTCGCCTTTCAATTTCGAAGGCATGACCCCAAGGTCTATGCCTTCTCATTTCAAGGCGATCTTGGGCATCAGAGAACGGCTTTGTTTTACATTTCAAATGTAACAAGTTCCACTTAGTTGTGGAGCCATTACGAAGTTATTACGATGCGTGCATACGTGTTGTAGAATACTCAATCGCTGTCGTTTTCTAGAGAAAGATGATTGCTTGTGAAGAAGGAAGACGCAATTGAGCTTGAGGGTACGGTAAAGGAACCGCTGCCCAATGCCATGTTTAAGGTCGAGCTCGAGAACGGTCATTCGGTTCTGTGCAACATTTCTGGCAAGATCCGAATGAATTACATCCGTATTCTCCCCGGTGACAGGGTTGTCGTGGAGCTTTCCCCGTACGACCTGACCCGCGGCCGCATCACCTATCGCTACAAATAGCGGCACGCATACACGCACTCCATTTCCGACTGCAGGCTTAGCTCAACCTACGGTCGGATTGTGTGTGAAGACCAGCCATAGTTTTAAACGCCTGCGGCTGGGCGAGTAGATAGTAGGGAAGTAGTTTGAGCGCTACCGAAAGGAAGAACGATGAAGGTACGTCCTTCGGTCAAGAAGATGTGCGATAAGTGCAAAATCATTAGGCGCCATGGCAAGGTCCTCGTCATTTGCGAGAACCCCCGTCATAAGCAGCGTCAGGGTTAAGAGAGGAGACTACGTTGGCCCGTATTAATGGTGTCGACCTCCCGCGTGAGAAGCGCGTTGAGATCGGTCTGACCTACATTTACGGCATCGGCCGCACCACTGCGACGAAGATTTGCGTCGAGTGCAACGTTAACGTGGATACGCGCGTTAAGGACCTCACCGAGGATGAGGTTAACGCCATCCGCGATTATATCGATAAGAACCAGATCATGGTTGAGGGCGACCTCCGCCGTGAGCGCAACCAGAACGTCAAGCGCCTTATGGACATCGGCTGCAACCGCGGCCTTCGTCACCGCAAGGGCCTCCCGGTCCGCGGCCAGCGCACCCACACTAACGCTCGTACCCGCAAGGGCCCGAAGCGTCAGATCGGTGCTAAGAAGAAGAAATAAGGAGCGCTAGATAGATGGCTACTGCTAAGAAGAACGTTCGCGCTGCCCGTCTGAAGCGCGCGGACCGTAAGAACATTTCCGTGGGCCAGGCTCACATTCGTTCTACGTTCAACAACACGATCGTTTCGATCACCGATCCCCAGGGCAACGTCATTTCCTGGAAGTCGGCTGGCCAGGTGGGCTTCAAGGGCTCCCGTAAGTCCACGCCGTTCGCTGCCCAGATGGCTGCCGAGGCTGCTGCCAAGCAGGCCATGGAGCACGGTATGAAGAAGGTTTCCGTCTTCGTCAAGGGCCCCGGCTCCGGTCGTGAGACCGCCATCCGCTCCCTCCAGGCTGCTGGCCTCGAGGTCTCGAGCATCCAGGACAAGACCCCCATTCCGCACAACGGCTGCCGCCCCAAGAAGCGTCGCCGCGTGTAACTGAAAGGATCGTATCAATATGGCAATCGACAGGACTCCTGTTCTTAAGCGCTGCCGTCAGCTCGGGATCGATCCCGCTGAGCTCGGTTACAGCAGCAAGAAGGAATCTATCCGTCAGCCCAAGCGCCGTCGCAAGGAATCTGAGTACGGCATGCAGCTGCGCGAGAAGCAGAAGGTCAAGTTCATCTATGGCGTTCTGGAGAAGCAGTTCCACGGCTACTTCAACAAGGCCCGTAAGATGAACGGCGTCACCGGTGAGAACCTCATGATCATCCTTGAGTCTCGCCTCGACAACGTCGTCTTCCGTCTTGGCTTTGCCCGCACCCGCAAAGAGGCTCGTCAGTCCGTCCGTCACGGTCACTTCACCGTGAACGGCAAGCGCGTGGACATCCCGTCTTACCGCGTCAAGGCCGGCGACGTCGTCGCTGTCGGCGAGAAGTTCCGTGACCTCCTCCCCATCAAGGAGGCCCTGATTTCCTCCGAGCGCTTTGAGGTCCCTGGCTGGCTCGAGGTCGATATCGAGAAGCTGTCTGGTAACGTGCTCGCTCTGCCGACGCGTGAGCAGATCAGCGGTGATATCAACGAGCAGCTCATCGTCGAGCTCTACTCTAAGTAGTCCATCCGGGCTGCTGAGGCTGGAGGTAATACATGTCAGAATTCATTAGGCCTCAGGTTCATGTCGAAGAGATCAACGAGACGTCTGCTCGTGTCTCCGTCGAGCCGCTCGAGCGTGGCTACGGCGATACGCTGGGTAACTCCCTTCGTCGCGTTCTTCTGTCCTCGCTCGAGGGTGCCGCCGTCGAGGCTATTCAGATCGATGGCGCGCAGCACGAGTTCATGACCATCCCTAACATGGTCGAGGATGTCACCGACATCGTCCTGAATGTCAAGGGTCTTGTCTTCAGGGCTCTCGGCACGACCGACGAGGCGACCGCCACCATCTCGGTTGACGGCCCCTGCGAGGTCACCGGTGCGGACTTCTTTATTCCGTCCGAGTTTGAGCTGGTCAACCCCGAGCAGCACATCGCTACGCTCACCGAGGGTGGCCATCTCACCATGAGCATGCGCATCGGCTATGGCCGCGGCTATGTTTCTGGCGAGGCCAACAAGCGCGACAACGATCCCATCGGTGTGATCCACGTCGACTCGCTGTACTCGCCGGTTTCCCGTTGCGCCAAGCTCGTTGAGGCTTGCCGTGTCGGTCAGCACACCGACTACGACCGCCTTGTCCTCGAGATCGAGACCAACGGCTCCATCGCCCCGCGCGACGCCGTGGTCCAGGCTGCCAATATCATCAACCAGCATATGGCCGCCTTTATGAACCTTGCCGAGACCCCCGAGGTCGAGGAGGAGGCTTCGATCTTCGCTCCCGAGGTCACCAACGACAACGCCGAGCTGGACAAGCAGATCGAGGATCTGGACCTTTCCGTCCGTTCCTACAACTGCCTTAAGCGCGCCAGCATTCACTCGGTCCGTCAGCTCGTTGAGTTCTCGGAGAACGATCTGCTCAACATCCGTAACTTCGGTGTTAAGTCGATCGAGGAAGTGAAGGACAAGCTTGAGTCCATGGGCCTGAGCCTGAAGGCTTAATGCTTCGCATATTTGAGGAGAAACTAGACCATGCGTCATAACGTTAAGAAGGGCCTGAAGCTCGGCACCGATGCGAGCCACACCAAGGCCATGAAGAAGAGCCTTGCTAAGGCCCTCTTCGAGAACGACCGCATCAAGACCACCGAGACCCGCGCTAAGGCGCTGCGTTCGGTCGTCGATCCGATCATCACCTGGGCCAAGAAGGGCGACCTGCACTCTCGTCGTCTGGCTATCGCCAAGCTCGGCGATAAGCAGCTCGTTGCCGAGATCTTCGACAAGGCTGCTCAGGGCATGTGGCAGGACCGCAACGGCGGTTACACCCGCATCATGAAGCTCGGTAACCGCAAGGGCGACAACGCTCCCATCGTTATCATGGAGCTCGTCACCGAGCCTTGCACGCCTAAGGCCAAGAAGGCTGCTCCGGCCCCCAAGAAGGCCGCTGCTCCCAAGAAGGTCGAGGCTGCCGAGGAGGCTCCTGCTGAGGAGACCGCTGAGTAGACAATCCGTCTGCATAGGCTATATTCGAGGGGTACGTTCGCGTACCCCTCTTTTTTTGTCGAAATGCCATTGCCTGTTTGTTGGGAGCGTCCATGACCGCGCCGTCTGATTTCAATTCGATTCCCGAGCTCGATGCCACGCTCGTTTTCCGCGTGGCCTACGATGGCTCGTCCTACAGCGGCTTTGCCGAGCAGCCCGGTCAGACGACGGTTGCGGGCGAGCTGCGCCGCGCTATCGAGACGCTCCTGCGCCGTCCGATTGTCCTGACGTGCGCGGGGCGTACCGATGCCGGCGTACATGCCGTGGCTCAGTACATCAGCGTGCCCGTAACGGACGCTGAGCTCGCTTGTACGCGCCGTAGGTGGCTGCGGGCTATGGATGCCCTGCTACCCAAAGATATCGCCATAAACGAGGTCTACAAGGCCCGTAAAGGCTTTTCTGCACGCTTTGATGCGCGTTCACGTACATATACGTACCGTATTGCCGATCGCGACGCGCGTCCCGTGCTCTCACGGGGTGCCGTGTGGTGGCATCGCTATCCCTTGGACGTCGAGGCCATGTCTGCGGCCTGTCCCGCGCTTTTGGGTGAGCAGGACTTTAAGAGCTTTTGCAAGGTTGCCTCGGCCGTTGGCAAGCCCACGCATCGCTGCGTGATGCGTGCCGAGTTTGGCCATGAGGTTGCGTTTGGCGAGGACATCCTGACGTTTACCATCGAGGGCAATGCGTTTCTGCATTCGATGGTCCGCACGATCGTGGGCACGCTTGTCGAGATTGGCATGCATCGCCGTGAACCCGAGTGGATGCGCGAGGTCATCGATGCTTGCGACCGTACCGCTGCGGGCCCCACGGCTCCTGCCTGCGGCCTTACGTTTATGGGCGTGGATTACGATCCCGCCGAGCTTGTCGTGCTCGACTAGGGGAGGGCTCGACGCGTCGTGCGTCGACACCTGTCATCTGTGGGCTGCGCGTGTGCAACATCTGTTCTTGACGTGCAATACAACTGGTGTCTCATTGCTTTTATTGCCGGGGTGTACCATGAACCACGGTTTGATTTATTGCTGTCGAGAGGACGGATAACTTGGTTCGACGTGGCTCGCATCCGCGACTTTCGGTGATCCTTGTGGTAGAAGGTTCGCCCAGCTATGCGATGCGTGCGCTCGAGAGTATCCAGAACCAAGACCTCTACGATTTGCAGATTGTCGTTGTCTGCCGCGATGCTGCGCCTGGTGTGCGCCATTCGCTTCAAGTTGCCGCCGACAGGGACATCCATATTGATTTGATTGACGTCGAGGACGCGAAGCACGGCGCTTGTCTTCGTGCCGGTTTTGCTGCCTCGCGCGGCTCTCAAATCATCGCCATGAACGCCGATGAGTGGTTTGCTCCGCAGTCTCTTTCCAAGATGGTCGATATCGCGTGCGATACTGCGGCAGACATAGTGCTCCCCACGGTGTCGCTCGACCGCTATGATGCACGTCGAGAGCGCCATTCGCGCGTCTTGGGTGCTGCTCATATTTCCATTGATAGCAAATCTTCGATGGTGACCGGGCTGTCCCAGTTGATTTTAGGCGGCCTAGTCGTTCAGACCTCTGGCGTGATGTATAGCCGTCCGCTGTTTGAGGCATGCCTTTTGTACGACAAGGCGTTTCGCACAGTTGGGTTTATGGCGTGCTCGCTCTCGCGGGCGCAGCGCGTCTCCGGATGCGGCGACGCTTGTTTCCACGCGGCGGCACCTAAGCTTACAGATGCCTTTGATCCCACCATGTATGCCAAGGTATCCGATGACACCCGGGCGCTCGACGAGCTTACGGACTCACTCTCGGAAGCAGATAGCGGTGGTCGGCTCAAGCTGGCAACCCAAAAGTTCTACTTTGCCGGACTGGTCGCCTGCATCGAGAATTTGTGTCTGAGCCCGCATGGGGTGTCGTCAATCGAGCGTTCCGCCCGTATGCGTGATATGCTCGAGGCGCCTCGAACCCGTCAGATGGTCGCCGCGCTCAAGGATAACCATCGGGGGCTCGGTCTGTTGTTTGGGCCGATCGCCAGCGCCAAGCCCGCGCGCTGCGTGATGTGTACGCATCTGGCAGCTTTTCTTAACCGGACGGGCGCAAAAACCGCCTAAACGGCTCATCTCGAAACAAATTTGCATAGAATTGTTTCGAAATGCGTTCTTATACACAAAAGCCTTCAAATAGCGTTAAACTATTCAATCACTGATTGATTGTCTCCGCCATCTTTTGGAGAGAGGGTTTGTATGGCTAAAAAACGCAATGGGCGCCAGGATGCCATTAGAGATATTGTGCGCAATAAGGACGTCCGCACGCAGCGCGTGCTGGTCGATGAGCTCCGCGCTATGGGCTTTGATTGCACGCAGGCGACTGTCTCTCGCGATATTGCCGATATGGGGCTGCGTAAGCTCCCTGAGGGCATCTATGTTCTGGCAGAGGACCTGCACCTGCAGCGTATGGTTTCCGAGCTCGTAACGGGCGTTCTGCGCACCGATAATCTGGTTATGATCAAGGCTCAGCCTGGCACGGCTTCCGGCATCGCCGCCGCCGTTGATGCGGCAGAGCTGCCCGATGTGCTTGGCTCGCTTGCCGGCAACGATACGATTTTGGTTATTGCCCAGACGGCCGAGGACGGCGAGCGTCTCGAGGCGCTGATCAATAAGCTGAGCAATTCTCGCAAGTAGGCGTGCGGGTCGTGCGCTCGGCACTGTGTGCGTGACATGGTGGCTTGTAAGGGGGTATCGACGTTGGTCGGTACCCCCTATATTGTTTGCCGGTATAAAGACCGTTCACCAGGTCGCTTTAAACTAAAAGGCCCCCGAGCAGTTTAATAAGCTGCTCGGGGGCCTTGTTGCTAATGGCCGGATGAATTTCTAGCCAACAGTATCGTCAGGCGTGGGCGAGGGGTCGGGAGTGGGCGTAGGCGTGGGCGTAGGCGTGGGCGTAGGCGTGCCGCCATCGCCGCCGGTCGAACCACCAGTGGAGCCGCCCGTCGAGCCACCGGTCGTTCCGGTGCCGCCGGTGGTGTCGCCGCCCGTGGTCTCGGTGGTCGTGGTCGTCGTGGTGGTCGTTGTGGTGGTTTCCTCTTCGTCCTCGTTCTCGTCCTTGTCGTCGTTCTCCGTCTTCTTGGTGTTGTTGGTGCCGTAGAACTTCCAGACGCTGTTGTTCTTGTAGGTGGGCGCCGTTCCGGTCGCAAACTCCTCGCGTTCGGTACCGGTCAGAACGGTGTTCATAAACCGCTTAAAGACAGGCAGGTTGGTGCTGTCGCCCAGCAGGTCCGTGCCGTATTTTTGGATGGGGATCTCGCCCGCGGAATAGCCGGTCCACAGGGCGCACGCCAGCTGCGGGGTATAGCCGCAGAACCACAGGTTGGTGGTGTTGTCGGTGGTGCCCGTTTTGCCGGCATAGGGCTGGTTGACGCTCAGGGCGCCAGCAGCACCCGTACCGCCGCCCTGCATGACGCCGGACAGAACATCGGTGACCGCGGCGGCCTCGCCCTCGGTAAGCACCTGTGAGGGATTGTCCGTGTGCTGGTACAGCACCGAACCGGTACGAGAGTCAATCTCGGTGATGGCGATCGGCTGGCGATAGTAGCCGCCGTTGGCAAACGTCGCGTAGGCGGCGGCCATCTCGAGCGGCGAGATCGAGCCGGTGCCGAGCGTCATGACGGGAACGTCCTCGATGTTGTCCTTGGCGGGATCGATGCCGAGCTTTTTGACGAGTGAGATGATCTTGCTGTTGCCGACGGCTTCCGCCACCTGGATGTAGCCGGTGTTGGAGGAGTATGCCGTTGCCTGCTTAAGCGTGATGTTGCCATAGCTATGGTTGGCGTAGTTTTGGACCTCGGTCGTGGTGCCCTTAGCCTTGAGCGGCGAATTGCAGTTGAGGGTGACGTTGGGGTTCATGCCGTTTTGGATGGCGGTTGCCAGCGTAAAGGCCTTAAAGGTGGAGCCGACGGGACGCTTGGCCGTGGCATGGTTTACGTGGTTCTCGTCGGCGTTGTAGTCGTAGCCGCCCACCATGCACTTGATGTAGCCGGTCTTGGGGTCGACGACGACCATGCCCATATCCAGGCCGTCGAGTGAGAGCGTGTCGAGCTGCTGGCGGACGGCATTCTCTGCCACCTGCTGCATCGTGGGGTCGATGGTGGTCTTGACGGTCAGACCGCCCTTAAAGAGCACGTCGGTCGAGAACTCCTGCTCCAGCAGCTGCTTAACATAGGCGACAAAGTAGGGCTGCGAGTATACGTCGACGCCGCTGCCCGAAATCTCGGTCACGTTGAGGGTGATGGGCTCGGCCTGTGCGGCATCGTGCTCCTCCTGCGTAATGTGGCCCAGGCGCAACATGTTGTCGAGGACCTTGTTGCGGCGAGACAGTGCCAGATCGGGATTGACCGTGGGGTCGTACTGCGAAGGCGAGTTGGGAAGGCCGATCAACAGTGCGGCTTCGCTCAGGGTGAGGTCGGCGGCGCTCTTGGACAGGTAGGTCTCGGCTGCGGCCTCGATGCCGTAGGCGCCGTGGCCGTAATAGATGGTGTTGAGGTACATCATGAGGATCTCGTCTTTGGAGTACATGTCCTCCATCTTTACGGCGATGTAGGCCTCGCGCACCTTACGCTCGATGGTCGAGTCGAACTGCTCCTCCTGCAGGATGGTGTTGCGCACCAGCTGCTGGGTGATAGTCGAGGCGCCTTCGTGCCCGCCGCCGAGGGTTGCCACCGCAGCACGCGCGATACCCCACAGGTCGATACCGCCGTGCTCGTAGAAGCGCTCGTCCTCGACGTCAACGGTGCCCTGCAGCACGTAGGGGGAGACCTCGTCCTTGGTGATGGACTTGCGGTTTTGCGTGTAGAAGCTTGCGATCTTGTTGCCGTTGCAGTCGACGATCTCGGTGGGCTCGCTCACCAGATACGCGTTGGCGTCGGTGTAGTCGGGCAGATCGGACAGCCAGCGGTTGACGTTGCCGACCATGCCGATGCCAAATGCCACGCCCGCAATCAGCAGAAAGCCCAAAAACGAGAGCAGGATTATGGGCAGGGCATGCGTCTTTGAACGGCTGCGTCCCTGTCGTTGGCGAGGACCCATATATTGACCTCCAGGTATGTCGTGCCGGACGGTGGATGTGCCGTCGGGGCAGGATGGACATAAGTTATTACACGATAAACCAAACGGGGCGCGCGATGCCTCGTGTATGCTGGAAGACGGCATTTTTCAGAGTGAATGCATACCTTGGTAAGGAGTTTGTCGATGGCGATTCGGACGATGGGGCCGAGCGGACAATACGAGACTGGATTGGATGCTGCTGGTGCGGCGCTGCCCGAGTTGCTGGCGCCGGCGGGCGGGCTCGACCAGATGCTTGCGGCCATCGCCGCGGGTGCCGATGCCATCTATGCGGGGTTGGGCGGCTTTAACGCCCGTGTGAGCGCCCATGGCTTTACGGATAACGAGTTTGCGCGCGGCTGCGCCGTGGCGCATGCCCATGGCGTGCGTGTGTACGTAACGCTCAACGTGTTCGTGTTTGACGATGAGTTGTCCGACGCGGTGGTGTTGGGAGCTCATGCACTGGAGCTGGGCGCCGATGCTCTGATTGTCGCCGATGCCGGGTTGGCCTGCGCGCTGCGCGCGGCGATTCCCGGGGTCGAGATTCACCTGTCTACGCAGGCGGGCGTTCATAGCGAAGGCGCCGTGCGGCTTGCCGCCGATGAGCTGGGGGTCGAGCGCGTGACGACGGCACGCGAGCTGACGGTCGACGAGATTGCGGCGCTATGTGCCACGGGTGTGCCCATCGAGGTATTCTGCCACGGTGCGATTTGCATCGGCTATTCGGGGGCGTGCGAGTTCTCTGCCCTTCGACGTGGCCGCTCTGCGATGCGCGGTGATTGCACGCAGCCGTGCCGTCTATCCTATGACTTGGTGGACGAGGCTGGGCAGAGTGTTGCCGCCGTCGAGGGAGATCGCCTGCTGTGTCCGCGCGACTATCTGGGTATTGCGCATCTGCCCGAGCTTGTAGATGCCGGCGTGGCGTCGCTCAAGATCGAGGGGCGCATGAAGAACCCCGATTACGTATTCAACGTGGTGCGGGTGTGGCGCCGGGCACTCGATATGCTGTGCGACGGCGCGTGGGACCCCGATGCCGTGGAAGAGCTTGAGCGCGAGCTGGGAAGGTCGTTTAACCGCGGGTTTACCGACGCGTATTTGCGAGGCCGCTCGGGTGCGGAGCTTATGAGTTTTGAACGCGCAATTAACCAGGGCGTGCGCGTGGGGCGTTTGGTCGCTGTGGGCCACGAAGAGGTGACCGTTGAGCTCGACGCCGCCGTGGCGGCGGGTGACACGCTCGAGATTCGGTTCTATCCGGGTGTCGACGCGCGTCCCGATGCGCCCAAGCGCTGGCCGCAGGTGCCCTGCCCGGTGGATGCAGCAGCGGGGAAGCGCATCGTCGTGCATTGCAAGCGTAAGGTGGACGCGGGCTGCGAGGTGTACCTGATTCGCAGCGCCGGCGTGTTGGATCAGACGGCGGCGGTGTTGGAGCGCATGCGGGCCGAGGCGGATGCGATTGCGCCCGTTGAGCGTGCCGTTGAAGTGCTGCCCTTTGAGGGCGTTGCGGTGGATGGCGGTGCATCGACGGAGTTGGTGGAGTGCGCGGTTCCCACTCGCATGGTTTTTGCTTGGCAGCTGATGGATGCCGACCCGCGCGGAGAACTCGATTTGTCCGACGCCGTTGTGGTGCTTGACGAGGTGTGCCGCGCGAGTGACGCTGACTGGACCCGCTCACTGATGCAGCGTGCCGGGCGCATCGTCTGCCGCAACCTGGGGCAGGTGGCGATCGCTCGCGAGCTGGGCGTGACGTTTGACGTGGCGGCGCCGGTGTTCTGCGCGAATCGGGCCACGCTTACCTGGCTGCGCGGATTCGGTGCGGGGCGGGTGCACTTGCCGGCCGAGTTGCTCGGCAATGATGCGGAGCGTATTGCCGAGCTGGCTGCTGAAACCGGCGTCTTGGGTCCGGTCGACGCCGACCGTCCCGAGCTTATGGTGTGCGAGCACTGCCTGCTGACCGCCGAGGGCGTCTGCGCCACCGATGCGACGGGACAGGTTCGTTGCCGCGACTGCTTGCGTCGTCGGCAGGTACGCTATCTGGTCGAGCGTGACGGTACGCGTCTGCCAGTTGCCATTGACGCATGCGGCAGGACGAGGATTTTCCTGTCGTAGGTGCTGCGTCGCGTCAGTTTGTTATCATAAAAGAGTTTATGGACTTCCAGCACCGCCGTTTTCGGCGAGGGTGCTATAGCAAAAGGAGGATACCCAATGCTGTCTGTTGACGAGCAAATGCGTATCATCACCTCGGGCGCCGCGCAGATCGTTCCCGAGGCCGACCTTCGCAAGAAGCTTGAGAAGGGCGAGCCCCTCAACATCAAGCTCGGCGTCGACCCCACCAGCCCCGACCTGCACCTGGGCCACGCCGTGCCGCTGCGCAAGATGCGTCAGTTCCAGGACCTGGGCCACAACGTCACCCTCATCATCGGCAACGGTACCGCGTTGATTGGCGACCCTTCGGGCAAGAATTCCACCCGTCCGCAGCTTTCGCAGGAGCAGATCGAGGCCAATGCCGAGACCTACGTGAGCCAGGCCATGAAGATCCTGGATCCCGAGAAGACCACCATCGTGCACAACGGTGACTGGATCCTTTCGATGGATCTGGCCGGTCTGCTGCAGGTGTGCTCCAAGTTCACCGTCGCCCGCATCCTCGAGCGCGACGACTTTACCAAGCGCTACCAGTCTCAGACGCCGATCGCCCTGCATGAGTTCCTGTATCCCGTGATGCAGGCTTTCGACTCCGTGCAGATCAAGGCCGACGTCGAGATGGGCGGCACCGATCAGCTCTTCAACCTGCTCGCTGGCCGTGAGCTCATGGAGAAGATGGGCATGGAGCCGCAGATCGCGCTCACCATGCCGCTGCTCGAGGGCACCGATGGCGTGCGCAAGATGTCCAAGTCCTATGGCAACTACATCGGCCTGACCGACGCTCCCAAGGATATGTTCGGCAAGACCATGTCCATCCCCGACGAGATGATCGGCAAGTACTATCGTCTGGCCAGCTCGCTCACCCCGGCCGAGGTCGACAAGATCGACGCCGCCCTGGCCGATGGTTCTGCCGACCCCTACGAGCTCAAGCGCGCTCTGGGCCGCGACCTGTGCGACACCTACCACGGCGCCGGCGCCGGAGACGAGGCTCAGGCCGAGTTCGACCGCGTGTTCAAGGAGGGCCAGCTTGCCGACTTCCCCGAGAAGCATGTCGAGCTGACCGTCAACGACGAGGGCCAGATCTACCTCGCCGGCCTGCTCAAGGACTTGGGCCTTTCGGCGAGCGCCGGCCAGGCTCGTCGCGATATCGACGGCGGTGGCGTCAAGATCAACGGCAAGGCCGTGGCTCCCAAGAGCTACAACATCGATCCCAGCGCCCTCAAGCTGGGCGACACCCTTTCTGTGGGTAAGCGCAAGGGCTTCAAGTTGATTTAGTTCCGCCGTTCTACCGAACGGCGGACCGGCCGACGCTGCGCGGGCCGCATTTGGACAATCTGACGTTCAACTTCAAGGGCGCGACCAGAAGGTCAGCGCCCTTTCGTTTCACGTCACCTTGTCTCAAATGCGACCCGCTCGCTGGCGATGCCAAAACATCGGCGCTTCCGTGGTTGGCACTTGGGGACGTTCCTTTTGTGCCGGCACTATGGGACACTCCTTGTCATTGGTGCAAAGTAACCTGCCCCCATTGCGCCAAGCGGCGTGTGCCGTTAAGCGGAGAGGCGTATTGTTGACCCATCGTTTGGGCATACAATGGCTATTGGTCTGCTGCGGTGAAGGTCTGTCCGCTCCGCAGCTTTTTTCTACGGTTAAAGGAGTATGTATGTCCGTTGAGGTCATGAGGTCTGTGATCGAGGCCGCCGAGGGCCGCGTGCCCGTCGACACGCTGTTTACCAATGCGCAGATCGTCGACGTGTATGGCCAGCGTGTGGCGCCCGGCAGCGTTGCCGTCAAGGACGGTGTGATCGTCGGCGTGCTCTACGATGGTCGCGACGATGTCGCTGGCACCTACGAGGCTGCCGAGGTTATCGACTGCCAGGGTCGCTATCTCGCTCCCGGTTTTATTGACGGGCATCTGCATATCGAGTCTTCGAACATCCGTCCCGCCGAGTATGCTCGCATGGCCGCGACGCGCGGTACTACCACCGCCATTGCCGACAGCCACGAGATTGCCAATGTTGCCGGTCTCGACGGCTTGCGCTTTATGATCGAGGACGGCCGCCGCGCACCCATCTCCATCAAGTACATGATGCCTTCGTGCGTGCCCGCGCTGCCCGACGAGCAGGCCGGTGCCGTTATTTCGGCTGCCGATATGCAGGCGTTTTTTGCCGAGCATCCGGGCGATGTCTTTGGTCTGGGCGAGATGATGAACCTGCCGGGCGTCTTTATGGCCGATCCCGAGACCTGCGCTCGCATTGACGCCGCCAATCAGACGCCGTCCAAACAGGTCGACGGCCATGCTCCGCTTGTTGCCGGCAAGGATCTCAACGCCTATGCCGCAGCGGGTATTATCGCCGACCACGAGTCGACGATTCTCGAGGAAGCGCTCGACAAGCTATCCCGCGGCATGTATGTCATGCTGCGCGAGGGCACCTGCAGCCATGACCTTGCCAACCTGTCGCCTATGCTGCTGGAAAACCCCGCCCGTGCTCGCCGTTGCTGCTTTGCGACCGACGACCGCGCTCCCTCCGACGCGCTTTCGACCGGCATGATCGACAACGCCTGCCGCGTGGCCATCGAGGCCGGCATCGACCCGGTGGTCGCCATCTCCATGGCGTCTCTTTCCACGGCCGAGGCCTTTGGCCTGGACCACGGCTGTCGTGACCCGCATGAGCTCCGCGGCGCGATCGCTCCGGGCAAGCGCGCCGACCTGCTGGTGCTCGATGACCTGACCTTTGCCACGGCCCCGCATCGCGTGTATGCCGCCGGTGCGCTCGTGGCACAGGACGGCGCCTTTGTGGGCGAGGTTGCGCCCGAGACCGCTGAGGTCGCAGCGCTTGCCGATGAGCTGCGTGCTTCCGTTAAGCTGCCGAAGCTTTCGCTTGACGTGTTCGATTATGCCTTTAAGCCGGGCGAGGCGGTTATTGATGTGATCCCTGGCATGGCTATCACGGGCATGGTTCGTCCCGAGACTGACGAGGACTTGCGTCGCATTATGCTTATCGAGCGCCATGGCCGCGGCGTGTCGCTGCAGGCCGAGGGCGTCGACGGCGACGGTCCCGCCGGCATGGGGCTCGTCGGCAAGCATATCGGTCGCGGCTGGGTGCGCGGCTTCACCATCACGGGCGGTGCCATTGCCTCCACGATCGGCCACGACTCGCACAACGTGTGCGTGGTGGGCGACAATGCGGCGGATATGATGGCTGCCGTTGAGGCCGTGGGCCAGGGCGGCCACGTGCTGGTGCGCAACGGCGAGGTCGTGGCGCGCATTCCGCTGGCGCTCGGTGGCCTTATGAGCGAGGGCACGGCCGAGGATGTTGCCGCGCAGCACGACGACTTTATGGTCAAGGCGCGCGCCATGGGTATTGAGCCGCCGCTCGACCCCATCATGGGCATCATCTTCCTGCCCCTGCCGGTCATCCCGACGCTCCGCATCCGCCCCGAGGGCATGTTCGACGTCACAACCTTCACCTACGCCGACTAGTCATCGGGGACGTTCTTAAACGACTAGTCATCGGGGACACTCTTTGGCGGGCTGCCTGACGCCGCGACCGTAGGACCTCTGGCATGTGTGAGCTATTTGCCAGGTCCTTGTAACGTTTACGCCCGCGGAGTCTTATTTGAGCTCCCTTTGGGTACGTTGGAATCGGATACGCGTCTGATTCCAACAAGCCCGAAGGGAGCTTTTCTATGTTTAAACTGATTGCATCCGATATGGACGGCACACTGCTTGACGAAAACGGCCAGGTGCCTCCCGAGACCTATGAACTGATTCTGGCGCTACACGAGCATGGCGTGCATTTCGCCGCATCGTCAGGTCGTCGCTACGATCGCCTGTGCGAGTTCTTTGCGCCCGTTCGCGACAAGATGGACTTTGTCGCCGCTAACGGCGCCCAAGTCTACGCCGACGGTAAGATGGTAGACCGTGAGGTGTATTCCCACCTGGCGATTCGAAGGCTCGCCCAAGCCGTCAGGACGTTTCCCAATCTGCATCTTGCGCTCTTTGACCGAACCAAGTCCTTCCTGCTCGATGACGAGTGCAAGTTCGTGCGTGAGGTCGATAAGGACCTTCCCAATGCCGAGCGCATTTGGGAGCTGCCCGATCCCAGCGTAAATATCATCAAAGCGAGTATCTTTTGCGACGACAGTGCGGTTATGGACAGTGCGTACGTGCTACAGCGCGAACTCGGTCAGCTCTTTACCTTTGCGCCTTCGGGCAACGCGTGGATTGATGCCATGCAGCCCGGTGTGTCGAAGGCCTCGGGTATTGCACAGCTCGCGGAGCATTACGGCATTGGGCGCGACGAGGTCATGGCGTTTGGCGACTCGATGAACGATTACGAGATCATTCGCTTTGTCGGCACGGGTTGTGCGATGGAAAATGCACGTCCCGCGCTCAAGGCCGTTGCCGATCGCGTGGTGGGGCGCAACCGCGACCACGCCGTCCAGCAGGAGCTTCGCCACGTTTTGGAGAACCTCGCTTAATCCGGCAGATGGGGACGTTCCTTATCTGCCGGCAGTGGGGGACGGTCCTTGCAGCGCTCCGTGAAGACTGTCCCCAAATTAGCTACCCTCCCGGGTTGCTGCTGCTAAGCGAGGGCAGCCATGATGGTGCGGGCGACGCCGTCGTGGTCGTTGTCGTATTTGGTAATGGCGTCGGCGGCCTCGCGGTCCTCGGGCTCGGCGTTGATCATGGCCATGCCGTGGCCCGCTGCCTGCAGCATGGGGATGTCGTTGATGTTGTCGCCGAAGGCCCAGGCGTCGGCGAGACGCTCGCCCAGGTGCTCGCATAGCCACGTGAGGGCCGTTCCCTTGGTGGCGCCCTCGCCCATGACCTCGATATTCATGGCGTACGAACGCGTGACCTCAATGCCTCCGAGTGTGTCGAGCTCCGCCGTGATGGCGTCGCGATCGGCCGGGTCGTGCCAGTACATGGCGATGCGTTCGAGTGTCTCGACCTCGTCGATCTTGCTGTCGATATCCATGTCGATCGGTGTTCGCGTACGCTTGAGCGAAGCCGCGATGTGGGGGTCGCCGCCGCAGAATTCGTCAAGGCGCGTGTAGAGCGAGCGGGGGAGGAAGCACTGTCCGTCGGCGAAGATGTCGAAGGTGACGTCGTGGCTGGCGGCGATGCGATAGATGCGGTGGGCGATGCCGCGATCGAGCGGACGGCTCAAAATGCACGTGGCGCGCGAGGCGTCAGTGGGCACATCGTCGTCGAGCTGCCAGATACTGGCGCCATTAGCGCAGACGGCATAGTGCACGGCGGGATGGGCGAGGATGGGCTCAAAGACGCCCGACAGTGGACGTCCGGTGCAGGGCACAAATTCAATCCCGCGTCGAGCGAGTTCGTCGAGCATTGCCCAGGTGGCGTCGCTCATCTGCTTATCACTCGTCAGCAGCGTTCCGTCCATATCGGAAAACACAATCATTTGATGCAGCCCTTTCTACTGGCATAAAAAGCGTGGCCGAAGGCGGCGATGCCCTGGCCACGCTCGAGTTCTATAACGGTCCGCGTCCTAGCGGTCGGCGAGTGGCTTGTACTCCAGCGGCTCGATCACCGGGCGGTAGGCGGGGCGGATGATGCGGTGCGCGCAGAAGAGCTCTTCCATGCGGTGCGCCGACCAGCCGGCCATGCGGGCGACGGCGAATAGCGGCGTAAAGAGCGTCTCGGGCACGCCGAGCATCTTGTAGATAAAGCCCGTGTACAGGTCGATGTTGGCGCAGATGGGCTTGGTCATGCCGTGGTCGCGCATGACCTGGGGTGCCAGGCGCTCGATACGCTCGATGAGTGCGAACTCTTCGCCCAAGTCCTTCTTGGCTGCCAGTGAGCGCGCGTAACGGCGGCAGACCTCGGCGCGCGGGTCGCTGAGCGTATAGACGGCGTGGCCCATGCCGTAGATGAGGCCCGTGCCGTCGAAGGCCTGCTTGTCGAGGATCTTGCCCAGGTAGGCCGCGACCTCGTCCTCGTCCTCCCAGTTGGAGACATGCGCGCGGATGTCCTCGTGCATAGACACGACCTTGGCATTGGCGCCGCCGTGGCGCGGGCCCTTGAGCGAGCCGATAGCCGCGGCGTAGGCGGAATACGGGTCGGTGGCCGAAGACGACAGCACGCGGCAAGCGAAGGTGGAGTTGTTGCCGCCGCCGTGCTCGGCATGCAGCATGAGCATAACGTCGAGCAGCATCGCCTCATCGCGGGTGAACGCCATGCCGCCGCGCAGGACCTGTAGGATGGTCTCGGCGGTGGAGAGACCGGGCGTAGGGTGCGGCACGTGAACCTCGGAGCCGCGAAGCTTGGCGACCGAGGCCATGTGTGCGAAGGCGGCGATGCGCGGGAGACGTGCGAGCATGGAAATGGCGACGTCGATTTCGTGCTCAGGCGTGATCACGTCTGGTTCGGCATCGAAGGCGTAGAGCAGCAGTACGGCGCGCTGGAGCACGTTCATGATGCTCGACGATACCGTGGTCATAGGGAACTCTTTAACGTACTCGTCGCTCAGATGTCTAAAGGCGCCCAGGCGCTCGCAAAAGCCGTCGAGCTCTTCCTTGTTGGGCAGCGAGCCCGTGATAAGCAGATAGGCGACTTCTTCGTAGCCGTAGCGATTCTCGACCTGGGCATTGTTGACCAGATCCTCGATGCTGTAGCCGCGAAGCGTGAGCTTGCCCTGATCGGGCACGACCTTTCCGTCGACCTTGTTGTAGCCGTGCACATCCGAGATACGAGTGAGGCCCGCGACCACGCCCGAGCCGTCGGCATTGCGCAGGCCGCGCTTGACATTGTGCTCTTCGAACAAGCCCTCGTCATAAGGGTCGGTCGGCAGGCCGTGGTAGAGGCTTTCGCTCTCAGACGAAATCTGGCGGCTTGCTTCGTAATCCAGAACCAGTCGGCTCAAGTGGTCATCGAAGCGGTAATAGATTTTCTTGGCGTCGTAGGCCATGCGCGCTCCTCTCCGGGCCGCATCGGGGTGGCTTGCATGGGCATGCGCGCGTCAGGCTATCCCCAGCGGCTTGTTCGCTACAGGCGGTACATAAAGTTAAAGACGTCCTCGCGCTGGATGGACACGTTGACGCCCGAAAGCTCGCCGGCCTCGGCCAGGGCCTTCTGCAGCTCAGCGAAGTCGAGCTTGGACTCGGCGGTATCGGCCAGCATGGTCATGGTGAAGATGTCCTCGATAATGGATTGCGTGATGTCGCGGATGTCGACGTTGGCCTCGCCCAGGACACGGGTGACGCCGGCGACGATGCCGGGGCGGTTCTTGCCAAGGACGGTGATGACGATACGGGAGGACGAGATCTCGGCCATGGGAAACCCTTTCGCGTGGTTGCGGCGCGCGCGGGGCGCTCCGCTACGGTACAGTGTTCATCATTGTACCTGTCTGGCGCAAAAAAGGCGCGCTCGCTGCGGCGTTACATGCCTGCAACATGAGCGTAAGGGGGAAGGCCGTACGGGGAAGAGCCGTCTGGCGCGTGTCCGGCTCGTGTTGGGTTGATTTCCGATCTCAGCCGAACACATTGAGCGGACAGGCCGTTCCCGCAGTCAGCCGAACGCCTCCGACGGCTGATTCCGAACTGGAAGCGGAGGGCATCCCCGCCCTTCGGTAGGGGATACCGCTCCGCGGCGCATGCCGCGGGCGGCGCCCCTATCGGACCACCGTGACCTCAGTTGGGATGGGCCCAGCACTGCCGCGTACTCGGTGAGCTAGAGCCAACTGTTCGTCTTCACGTCGCGTATGGCGATATTTCGGTCGTCCGGCTCGGTGATGCCGTAGCCGAACGCCTGGAGCGTCTCGATGGACTCCTGGATCCTCTGTTGGAACATGGGACCCGGATCGACCCTCGGCCCGAGGTGCCCGCGCCAAAGGCACGGCGTGGCGCGCAGCATGTTATGGATTTTGGAGATGGGCTCGATGTCGGCGTAGACGTTGAGCGTCACCTTGGTGTCCTTGATGAACGAACCCATTCCCTTCGCGTACGCCACCGAGTGTCTGATCGAGATCAGGCCCGTCTCGAAATCCACATCGCACCACCGAAGGCCGCAGACCTCGCCGATTCGCATCCCCGTGTGCAGGGCGAGTACGACCGCCCTCTAATCCTCGGCGGACCAATCGAGTCCGAACTCCTTTCGGGCATCCTCTTCGCTCATGACTTCGAGAAGGTCTCCGGGTTGGCAACGAAGGGCGAGGCATAGCTGCTCGAGTGTGTTGAAGCGAATGCCGCGAATATGCCCTTTTTTAATACGGGACAGGTTCACGGGCGTGGTTCCAATCCTTTCGGCAAGTTCGTTCGAGGAAATCTTTCGCTCGGCCATGATCTTGTCGAGGCGAACAATTACGGGCATGGCGTTTCCTTACGCAATCTCGTCGGAGTCGAGGTACAGCTCTCGGGCGTACAAGAAGAGCTGGGAAAGCATGAACAGGACGATGCCGAGAACCAGAGAGGTCCAATCGAATGATGAAGCGATCTCTTGGGCGCCGACGGCCCCCTCGCCGCCAAACATCGAAACGGAGGTTTTGAGTGAGCCGGCGCAGAGGCTGGTGGCAGCTTGAACAACGAAGAGAATGCCGAGCACCTTCAAGCATGTCGCAGACCCTTTCTTGAAGGGGTCTCCGCTCTTGATCGTCCGCACGAGAACGGCGCTGAGGATGGTCGTAGCGATACCGATGACGGCAGGGACCAATGTCGAGATCGCAAGGGCTGGATACGCGGGGGAGTCTGCAATTACAGGGTTGTCGAGCACTTCGATTGCTGGCTTTAAGGAGAACGCCACTTGTGCGATGGCGGTGGCGCAAAGGGTCGCAGAGGCTATCGCACATGCGATGCGGAAGGAATGAAGCCGGGGAGTGCGATTGTCGGAACTCATAATAACCTCCGAAGAATTTAAAAAACTCAGGTTACTTTTTAACAGTTTATGTTAAATTGACTTTGCCGGCAAGTAATAAGGGCCGAGCATTTTGTTCGGCCCCTCTGTTCCGACTGGATGAGGTTAAGGTTGGCGATGAATATGCTCAAAATCTCGAAGGCGATCTTTAGGTCGCTTCTCTCCTCCAGGTCGCTCTGTGTTGTCGTTGTTGCGTTGATGGTTCTTTGTGCTCTGCCCGTCTTCAGGAGCGCGGCTGGCATCGACGGACGGGTCGAATACCTCGAGTCGGGAATAACCCGTGTTGAGCAGGAATTGTCAGCATCCTATGCGGATGCGCTTGTGAATGCGGGGGAGGACGGTGTCTATACCTCTTCATCAAGCATGCCCGCGCTTCTGTACCCTCTTGCCGCGGGACGTCTTATCTTGGCACCGCTCTCTCCCCTACTTCCGTTTCTGCAGATATCGGATGGAGAGTACACCTATTATGACGGATCGAAGGAGTACTTGCTATGGGTCGCAACGGCCGTTGCCGTCTCGTTCCTTGCCGCGCGTCTTAACAAACGTGAAAAGCTCATCATCCAGGCACCGATGGGCGAGCTGGGTAGACTTGTTGCATCGAGCGTATGGGCGAGTGTTTTTGCAATGCTTGCCGTCCTCGCCATCAATCTTCCAGGGATAATCGCCGCGCTTGTGAAGAATGGCCCGGGCTCGCCGTTCTATCCGATAGGCTACATTCAATATGCGACTCCGGTTATCAAACCGGCTTGGCTGGTGTTCGCGCAGACGGCCATCTTGCAATTCTTGGTGGCAGCGTTCATCTCGCTTGTCGTTCACCTTGCCGTGAAGATTGCCAATAACCCTACGCTTGGAATCGTGTTCGTATGTGCCCTGATGGGGGTGACGATGGTTCCCGGGTATTACGGAAGATCCATCGCTTTACGTGAGTTCGCCCTGTTGAATCCCCTTACGTATGCGAACACTGAGTTGACCGTCGGCGCCTATAGCCCGTACCCGACAACGCAGATAGTGAATCTGCCTGGACTTTGCTTCGAGCGTGGCGCGATTGCCCTCGTATGCGCAATCGGGATCGAGGTGCTGGCAATTAGCCTGCTTTGCGTTGCTGGAAAGAGCGGCTGCGCGTGCCCGATATCCCCGATTTGTCTTGAGAGAGGTTCCTTCACTGCATCGAGAACGGCAACTCGTTCGAGCGCTTGTGCCTCCGCCGTTGCATACGTAAGAACGATGGGGAAACTGCTCCTGCGTTCTCCTACCCTCGCCGTATGCGCGATTGCAATGTCGACGACGATGCTGGCCCCGGCTCTGGTCGAGATGTTTCCTGACGCTGATAACGTTTCCGCTGTTCGGTATAGGGATGGGGAGCTCCGTTCAATAGATCGGTATCTAGAGCAGAACGCTGCGAATATGGACGTCGAGGGCAAAGCGGCCCTGGAAGACATGCGGGATGCTCTTTCGGGTTTCGTGTACGCGCCTATGCCTGCGGAGGGGTTTCGAAGCCTTGCGACGTACGAGCGCGCTCGAGGTGAGCTGGGCGCGGCAGATGCGACTCTCCTGCAATCGATCGGAATCGAGCCGGAGACTCCTTCTCGTGCGGAGGCGCGCGCCCTTCTGCTTGAGTCGATCGCGAGCTTGCCGGACCCCAAGGTTTACGAGTTAAGTACGAAGATGCCCCCATTAATCCTCCTTTCGTATCTCCAGGCAGCGCTTCCCTCCTTATTTTTGCTGTTGCCCGTGGTTGTCACATCGCTCGCGTGCACCCACCTGCAGTGTCGTTCCCTTCTGGTTCTCCAGATCCCCGTAACAGCGCATGTGCGTTTTCTGACGGCTGTTGCGCTGGCTCTCCTGCTTGGCTTGGTGCTGCTTTTGGTGTCGATGGTTCCCGCTGTCGTTGTGTCCGTGATTAAGAACGGTGCGGGTGGATCGGAGTATCCCGTCGCTCTCATTCGGGCGGGAGCTTCGACAACGTCCATGGTGGGGGAGGCGGTGTTGTGCAGTATTCCGTTGCTGGTCATGGCATACGGCGTGATTTCCGTCGTCGCTGCGTTGACAGCAGCGATTAGCCGCAACCCCGTTGTCACCGGAATGGTTTGCGCGGTTCTCTTGGTGTTGGGTTCGTTGAGCGCTCATGTTGAAAGCGTGGGCATGGGCGTCGCGCTGCTGGCTCCATTCGCCTCGTTTGATCCCGCTTCCCAGGTGGGGACGATTGGGTTCCTTGGGCGAGGGACGAACGCGATGCCTTTTGGAGAGGTCGTCGGCGCATCGGGCGCTCTGCTGGTGGTCTTGGGCGCCGTATCTCCGTTGATGGTGCGCCTGAGTGTTCCAAAGATCGAAAGGGGATGATCTCGATGATTGACCTTCAAACGCTGACGGTCTCTTATGGAAAGAAGGTGCTCGTAGATTCGGTGAACGCTGAGTTTGCCCCGGGTACGGTCTACGGTCTCGTCGCTCCGAACGGGCATGGAAAGACGACGTTGCTGCGTGCGATGGCAGGTTTGCCGGGTCCTCGCGTGGACGGGAGCATCGTTCTGGATGAGGTGCAGGGTACGGGTGCGAGAGAGGTCCGTTCTATGATCTTCTATGCACCTGGTGAGGGGACGCTGCTGTATCCCGGATTGCGTGCGGAAGATCACCTCAAGATGGTTTGCGATATGTGGCCGCATGCTCGCGATATCGAAGAGATAGTGGAACAAACGCAGATAGGCGAGTTCGCGAAGATGAGGATCCGCACTCTGAGCCAGGGCATGAAGCAGCAGCTTACCCTGGCGATTGCGTATGCGACGGGCGCGCGGTACCTTCTTATTAGATGAGCCCATGAACGCGCTCGACCCCAGCAGGGTGGACTTGCATTCCGAGATTCTCAGGAAGCTGGCCGATTCTGGTACGTGCATCATCATGTCATCCCACATCTTGGATTCGGTCGATAGGCTGTGCGATGAGATTCTGTTTTTGAAGGATGGGAGGCTCATTAGAAGCATTCCGCAAGATGATGCTGCGCCGAAGTCTCCTGGATCCCATTTCGCAAAGCCTGCCGGACGCGCCGAGGGTGCACTAAGTACGTATCGGCGACTCTACGAAAAGGGCGGGTAGAAATGCAAGTTAAAAATCTATGTGGCCAATGTGATACCGTTGAACCCGCATATCGATAC
>CALGZY010000283.1 GCA_937934355.1 uncultured Collinsella sp.
ATCAATTCTTGAAAAGACGCCGTCGTTTGCTCGGCGTGTGTTTACCGAAGAAGAGCGTGCGTATTGCGATGCATCATCGCGTCCCGCTGCTCACTATGCGAGCCGCTTTGCTTCGCGCGAGGCGGTGCTTAAAGCTCTCGGCACGGGTTTTAGTCAAGGCGTAGGTCGCAAGGATGTTTCGGTTACGCGTGATAAACTCGGCAAACCGAAGGCGCTGCTTTCGGGCCGTGCTCTCGAGATCGCTCAAGAACTGGGTGTTGTTGAGGTCGCTCTTTCCATTACGCTTACAGGAGACTTGGCCGTTGCGAATGCCATCGCGATTACCGAAGATGCTCGGCCTAAGCCAAAAGAGGAAAAGGTGAGCACCAAGAAACGCGTAGCGCAGACATTTAAAGAGGCTCGCTCTGTTTTAGATGAGCTTGAGCAGCTGCAGAATTCAGCATTGACGGAGCACCTGGGCGATGCTTCGCAAGATAAGCTAGGAGCATAGATGAAACCGGTTTTGAGTACCGAAGAAGTCGTTCGTCTCGAGGATATCATCGAACGCGAAGGGACTTCGAAGGCCGAGCTTATGGAGCTAGCGGGTGAGTTTGCCGCCAACGAGGTCTTGAAGCTCAATCCCGATCGGGTTCTCGTTCTGGTCGGTTTTGGTAATAATGGCGGCGACGGTTGGGTTGCCGCCGATATCCTGAGCCATAAGGGTGTGGACGTGGATATCGTTTCTCCGGTTGAGCCGGATGAGATTCCTGCTGCTCTGGCACGTCATGTTGCTCGTCGTACTGCCGGCCGCGATGTGCACGTTTGCGTCGGCCCCTCGCGTGACGAACTCGAGGTTTTGATCGATAAGGCCGATGTTGTTGTCGATGCCATTTTTGGTACCGGTTTCCATGGAAATCTGCGTGCGCCGTTCTCCATCTGGATTCCTACGGTCAATGAATGCGCCGATTGTGTCGTATCCATTGATGTTCCCTCGGGCCTGAATGCCGAGACGGGCGTTGTTGATGACGACTGCATTCGTGCCGAGCATACGGTGACGATGATTGCGCCCAAGATTGGTCTGTATAGCGCTGATGGTCCTGAGTATGCTGGCGATTTGATCTGCGGCAATCTTTACGACCGTCTTGACGAGGTCATCGATGATGTCGACCACGCCGCCGAGATTGTCGAGCCCGGTGACTTAGTTGATTACTTTGCCCCACTACCTACGAATATCGATAAGTATTCCCGTGGCTCTGTGCTTATTGTCGCCGGATCTGCGCAATATCCTGGTGCTGCCATTATGGCGGCCAAGTCTGCAGCTCGCGCGGGTGCTGGTTACGTGGCAGTCGCGGCTCCTGACGCCTGCGCCAATCTTATTCGCATGGCACTTCCTTCGATTCCCGTCTTTGCTATTCCGTCTGATTCCCGCGGCTCCTTTGGCGCCGCTGCGCGCATGACGGTGTGCGAGATTGCAAAGAAGTACAGCTGTGTACTGTGCGGTCCCGGTATGACGACATCTGCCGGCGCTATGCAGGTGGTTTCGGGCTTGCTCGAGCTTGATGTGCCGCTTATCTTGGACGCCGATGCACTCAACTGCCTTGCTAAGATTGCCATTGACGGTATTGATAGTAATCCCGAGATGTATCGTCGCGAGCAGCCGTTGGTTATGACGCCGCACTATCGTGAACTTTCGCGTCTGGTTGCCGGTGACGAGGTGAACGACCTTGGTACTGCGATTGCAGCCGCGCAGAAGGTTGTCTGGGCTGCAGGCTCTGACAATCTGGTGGTCATTGCCAAGGGGCCGACGACGGCTATCTGTGGCGTTGAGCGTGTGCTGCTGCCGCTCTCGGGTCCGGCTTCTCTGGCAACTGCCGGTTCGGGTGATGTCCTCGCGGGTATTTTGGCCGGCACGCTTGCCACCATGCGCGACGAGATGGATCGTTGGGAGTTGCTGTATTCGTACGCCGTCGCACTTCACAGCTACGCCGGTTTTGCCGCGGCGACGGAGTATGGTGAGAAGAGCGTCATCGCGACCGATCTTATCGACTTGATCGGTCCGGCCATGGAACTGGCGGCAAAGGATGCGCTCGAAGATCTGGGAATCATGGACGAAGGGTCGGATGACTAATCATGAATAAAGCCGATTTGACGCGCTGGTCCTGGGTCGAGATCGACCGCGGGGCGCTCCGTCGCAACACGAGGGCCTATAAGAACTTGCTGAATCCACGTCAGCGCCTGTGCTGCGTGGTCAAGGCCGATGCTTATGGCCATGGAGCTGTTGAGTGCGCCAAGATCATGTATTCGGCCGGTGCCGACATGTTTGCCGTGGCGACGGTTAACGAGGGCGTTGAGCTCCGACAGGGCGGGATTACGAAACCCATCCTCATCCTAAGCGAGCCGCCTATCGAGGCCATTCCGACGTTGCTCGAGTTTGATATCATGCCTTCGGTCTATACGTCTGACTTTGCTCTTGCGTATGGCGAATGTGCCGTCGCGGCGGGTAAAGTGGGCAAGTATCATCTCGCCATCGAGACGGGCATGAATCGTATCGGCGTTCACTACACGCAGGTGCTCGACT
>CALGZY010000284.1 GCA_937934355.1 uncultured Collinsella sp.
GCGTCGGTGATGAAGTCACGCATCTGGTCGACGGGCTCCTGCAGCATGTAGTAGCTCTTGTAGATGCCCGAATCTGCCGGGCCGGCGCCCATGTCATAGCTCACGTGGTACTGAGCAGAGACCTCAAGGCCGATGGTCACGTTGTCCTGGGTCTTAACGTCGATGCCAAAACCGTTTTTCATGGTGCGCAGACTCACCGTGGCGGCCTTGCGGTCGATCACGGGCACCTTCATGTGGAAGCCCGCGTTGACGATGCGGTTAAACTTGCCCAGACGCTCGATGATCACGGCATGCTGTTGTTCAACGACATAGCAGGCGTTGGGAAGCAGTAACAACAAAATGATGATGGGAATCAAAAGGCTGGTAAGGGCGGCGATGATACCGGAAAACAGCATGGCTTCTCCTCTATTGGGCATACATTGGCACTAGGATACCCGTCCTGGACGGCCCCAAAGGCCCGATGGCAGGGCCAGTGGGCAAAAAAGACCAAATATGAGTACTGTCACTATTTTAGTAGCAGCCTATTTAGCAAAATAGCACCCTGTCGAACCCGAGATCCTTCCAAATTGAGCCGCTTTGTCTCAAAGCCGAATCAAATTAACGTACAGCTGTTGCGTAATTATCACAAAATAGACCTCTAGAAATGTTGCCGCCTTTGTGACAGTACTCATATTTGCCGTTTTTTGCCCACTGGGGTTTCGGGCATACGAAATATCGGCATTGGATCCGTAAAAACAGCCTGCCGGCGGACTCGCCAGCTCGCTAAAAACGCTCCGCGTATTCTTTACGCTCGCTCTTTCGCGGGTCCAAGTCCCCGCGATGGGCCCATAACAAAAAAGCTCCCATTGCTGGGAGCTCTTTCATGTAATGGTGCGGGCGAAAGGACGTCCGCGTATCCGCTTCGCGGATCCGCACCGGCTTCGGCCGCCTGCCGGCGTCCTCGCCAGCTCGCTAAAAACGCTCCGCGTTTTCTTTACGCTCGCTCCTTCGCAGGTTCAAGTCCCTGCGATGGGCGCATAACAAAAAAGCCCCCATTGCTGGGAGCTCTTTCATTTAATGGTGCGGGCGAAAGGACTTGAACCTTCATGGGGTTGCCCCCATACGGACCTGAACCGTACGCGTCTGCCAATTCCGCCACGCCCGCGTGCAGGAATTAGAATAACGGAGCGCCGCCGCGAACGCAAGAACTATTTTTGAAAAAGTTGGCAAGCGTTATTGCACATACATTTAAGGGTTCTCACAGCCCCATCATGAATTTAGTATGCGTCCTCTTCATGCCGTGATTCTCGTAAAACCGGTGAGCATCCAACCGTGCGGCATTTGAGGTCACCTCGATAACCTCGCATCCCTGCTCTCGTGCACACGCAATGGCTCTCTCAAGCAGCAGTGTCCCGCGTCCACCACCACGGTATCCCTTGTCAACCACGAGCTCGCAAATCTCGGCCACGGGGTGTTCATGGTGAAGCTGCCGCTCGACGCGCACGTTCACAAACCCGACAACGTCATCCTCCTCGAGCACAAAAGCGAAAAATGGTTGACGGGCAAGCTGCCAGCCAAAACGCCTACAGAACGTCAATCGGTCAAATCGAGTGTCCTCAAGCTGGCACATGAGCTCGTACACCGCGTCGGAATCGGCAACAGTCGCCGTTCGAACTGTCATCTTTGGACCCCCTAAGCAAGCAGGCGTTCTTGGTCGAACAGCTGCGCAACGGACTCGCCGGCTTCATCCGGCGTGATGAAACAAGCCCCGACGCACTCGGGGGCGCCATAGCGCCCATGGTAATCGCTACCGCCGGTGCACAAGATTCCGTACTGTCGTGCAAGTCTAAAGGCCTCTTCGGTCGCAACGGCATCGTTATCGGGATGAAACGCCTCGATGCCCATCAGACCCGCCTTAACAAGTGCGGGGATAGCCCCCCACGAGTCCATCTGCTGGGGATGTGCGAGCACGGGCACGCCGCCCTGTTCGCGAGCAGCCCGCACAATTGCAAGTGCGTCGGGATAGGAAATGTCACGCTCGGCAATACCGCCGTTTTTAAATAACCGACGATACACGCGCTGATATTCGCCATCGCGATAGCCCAACCCCGTAAGCGCCTGCATGACGTGCTGTTTGTAGACACCAGTGCTTGCCCGCGAGACTTCGACCACGTCAGCCACCGATGCTTTTCGCCCGCAGGGGGCTATCCCTGTACGCTCGAGCGTCCATGCCTGCCACAGAGTGTTGGCAGTACGGCGGGCAAGCGTTTCGTTTACCAAGAGCTCAAGCGGACCAGATTCATCCGCCGTAGCCGCGAGACCGTAGCAAAGAATATGGATCTTGCGTCCGGTTTCCGCGTCAATGCAAGAAGCTTCAACACCCGCAATCACGGGAAAACCCATCTTGCGGGCTTCGGCGCGTACGGACGACAGCTGGCGCAAACTGTCGTGATCGGTAACGGCAATACCCGAAAGACCCCGCTCACGAGCCTCGGTAATCAATGTCTGCACCGATTGAGAACCATCGGAATAAACTGAATGCATATGCAGATCAAATGACCCCTGCACGGATCTATGTTCTTGCATCCGTCCCTCCTATGCCTGGACAAACCCACCAATCTGCATGTTGTACTCACGATCGCAAACGCCTTCCATAAACTCCAAATCATGGAAGATCCCCAGCATCGTAGTACCTCCGGCCTTGAGTTGCTCAATCAAATCGCGGACTCTGACCTTGCTCGCGTTATCGAGGCTGGCAGTCGGCTCGTCCAACAGTAATAGACGTGGACGACGCACCATAGCGCGCGCGATGTTGAGTCTGAGCTTCTCACCACCCGAGAACGTGTTGGGATACAGGTCCCACAGGGGCTTGGGGAAGTCGAAATGCTCGAGCATACGCGTCGTCTCCTCCTCAATCGCATCTTCATCGGCAAACGCCTCGGCGGCACTCGCGCGCACGATTTCACGGGCCGTGGTACGTGGCACGGCATCGAGGAACTGGGAGACATAGCCAATCTCGTAGTTGCGCAGATAGATCACACGACGCTCATCGAGCATGGCAAGGTCGACCGGGCCAAAGGCCTCGGAATCGTACACGATGTGGCCGCTTTCCGGCAGATTCGTACGATAGATGCACTTGAGAATCGTTGATTTACCCGAGCCCGAGCGGCCGGTAACGCCCACGAACTCGCCCGGCAGCACGCTCAGCGAGATATGCTCACAGCCGCGCACGCGACGGTCGGCGGTATGCAGGGTAAAGCCCTTGGAAAGATCCTCGATCGCAAGGAGTGGACATGCATCAGGCTGAAAGGATTCGATTGAATCGCCCATTACTTGTCCTCCGATCCATCCGTATCCACCACGGCTGCCGGCACGTGGTCGGCGGTCTCGGCGATCGTCGCGGCATCGGTGGCAAAACGGGCAGACATGCTCGGCAGCGCCGGATACCACATGCGCGAAACCACACGGCCATCCACCAGCGTCGCCGTGATCACGGGATAGGTGCGCTGGCCTTCCTCAACCTCACGAATGACCAGAATATCGGCTTTCTTGCCCTCTTCCAGACTGCCAATCTGGTCGTCGGCATGCACGGCGCGCGCCGGGTTGATGGTGAGCATGGCAAACGCCTCTTCAAGCGGCAGCTTGAAATCATGGTGCAGGGCAAAGGCGCTCTGCAGCATTGCCGTGGGATAGTAATCGGAGCACAGCACGCTCGCCACTCCGTTGGACACGGCGTCGCGCGCCGAAAGATTGCCCGAATGGCTCTTTCCCAGCAAGATGTTGGGTGTTCCCATGACGGTCGACATGCCACGCTCGCGAGCAGCGCGCGCCACCTCTAAACTCACCGGGAACTCAGAGATCGTGCAGCCGAGCTCACGCATAAGGTCCAGATGCTCGACCGAATCGTCATCGTGGCTCGCCAGCGCAATGCCGTTTTCGCAGGCAACATCGGCAAGATATTTGAGCTGCTCAAAGGAAAGCTTGGGCGCCGCCTGCTGAGCGGCAACGATCTGTGCCGCTTCTTCATCACTCAGCTCATGATCGCCACGAACGCTCTTGCGCCAGATCTCGATATCGCGATATTGACCCTGGCCGGGAGTGTGGTCCATAAATGAAAGCTCGTCCACCTCGCCCGAGCGCAAATGCCCCTCAACTTGCTCAACCAGATTGACGTTATCGACCTCAAGACGCAGGTGCAGGCGATGACGAATCAGATGGGCGTTTCGCCCCTCGGTGCGTTTGCAGCCGGCGATAAGCGCCATGATTTTCTCGGTGTTCTCCCAGCGCCGGACCGGCTTGGCATCCATGATGTCCTGCGCATATGCCGAAAGCGAGTGATACATTGTGGTGATGCCATGGGCGATGAGCTCACGCTCGGCCTCGAACAATGCCGTCGAGAAGTCCATGAGCACCGTCGGGCGCGGCGAGATAACGGTCTCGATATAGTCGGAATGGATATCCACAAGACCAGGCGTGACATAGCCACCATGAGCGTCGATAACGCCGGCTCCCGCGGCGGTCGCATCGAATTTGCCTTGGCGCTGAATTGCGGCGATCCTGTCGTCTTCGACCACAAGCTCGTAGCCAAAGAGCAGGCGGTCGGGTTGAACAATGATTCCGTTGCGGATGACGTACATCGGCGAGCCTCCTAAAGAAGCGAATAGACGAGTTCTTGGGTGTAAGCGTGTTGCGGGTCCTGCATGATCTGGTCGGTCAGGCCATGCTCGATAACCTGCCCGTCAAGCATGACGATAGTGCGGTCGGCAAGCAGGCGAATCACGCCTAAGTCATGGCTCACCACGACCATCGACACCCCCAGGTCACGTCGCAGCGACAAAATCAGGTCGAGCACGCGCGCCTGAACCGAAAGGTCCAAACCGGTGGTGACCTCATCCAAGAACAGCAGCGGAGGACGGTTGGAAAGTGCCTTGGCAATCTGCACGCGCTGCTGCATACCGCCCGAAAACGCGCGCGGCGGATCCTGTTCACGCCGCAAGGGGATGTTCACGCGATCGAGCAGCTCGCGACCGCGATCGACCATGGAGGAAACGTCTCGGATACCGGCAGCGATCTGCTTCTCGGCGATATTGGAAAGGCTCGAGAAGTTCATGCGCAGGCCCAGGTAGGGATTTTGGTAGACCATGCCGAAGATCTCGTCGCGGATAAGGCGTTTTTGCTGGCGAGAGAGGTCAAAGCAGTTGCCTTTGCCCCCATCATATGCAGCGACACGCATATCGCCCGCCGTGGGCTCCTGGTCGAAATAGAGGCACTGCATGAGCGTCGACTTGCCCGAACCAGACTCGCCCACAATGCCCAGAATCTCACCGCGATGCACCTCGAGCGAGATGTCGCGCACCGCGTGCACCGTGCCGCATACAGGACAGATGTTGCGCTCGAGCTTGGCATGCGGGTCGCGGCAGTAGTCACAGCCGACGCCAAAACGCTTGGCCAGATGGCGAACGGACAAAACCGGAGCCTTATCCTTAAATTCATGATGAACCGTAGCGGGAAGCATCGTCGTGCCTTTACTCATCGCTTCCGCCCTCCTCGAGACGCTCTGCGCAATAATCGGTATCGGAGCACTGCCATGCCTTCTTGCCCGTAACGGGATCGATGGTTTGAGTCATATAGACGCCCGTCGCCCCACAGATGCAGCAGCGCTTACCTTCAAAATCCTCGCGCACAAAGGGATGGTCTTCGAAGGCGAGCGACTCCACCTTGGTATGGGGCGGCACGGCATAGATCTTCTTCTCGCGACCGGCGCCAAACAAAAAGAGATTCTCGGCATCGTTGAGCTTGGGATTGTCGAAACGCGGAATAGGGCTCGGCGCCATAACGTAGCGATCCTGCACCATCACGGGATGGTCGGCACCGGTAGTCGTGGAGCCATAGCGCACGATCTGCTCAAAAAGCTCCAGATATGCCCCGGTGTACTCAGCTTCGGCGTGCAGACGGCGCGTCACGCTTTCGCGCGCCTCGTAGGTGCGCAGGGGCTCTGGCATGGGAACCTGCAGCACCATGAGTTGTTCGCGCTGCAGCGGACGCTCAGGGATACGGTGACGGCTCTGGATGAGCGTCGCGTCCGCCGTGGACGTGGTGGTCTCGACGCCGGTAGTCTCGTGCACGAGGCTGCGAATAGACACGGCATTGACGCTCGCGTCCGAGCCCTGGTCGATTACCTTGAGCACGTCATCGGGACCGATGCACGACAACGTGACCTGCAGGCCACCCGTACCCCAGCCGCGGCCGATGGGCATCTCGCGGCTGGCGAACGGCACCTGGTATCCGGGAATGGCGACGGCCTTCAAGATGGCGCGGCGAATCTCGCGCTTGGAGCCCTCGTCCAAAAAGGCAAAGTTATAGTTGCGCTGCACGAGAACCGTCCTCCTTCTGTCCCTCGGCGTGATTCATAGAGCGCAAGGCTGCATCGAGCTTGCTTTGGAACGTCACGTAGTGCGGCAGCTTGAGATGGCTGATAAAGCCCGTGGCTTCCACACCGTCGATGTGATAGAGCACGAACTCCTGATCCTGTGTGGGGTAGCGAACGTCGTCGACGCGCAGCGAATGGTCGAGGACGCTCATGGCGATGGCCTTGCTCTCGTCGCTGCCGGTAACGAGGCCGTAGCCCACATCGAGCGCGTTCACATGCTCGCCCGTCTCGGTCACCTCGTCGTTGGCGATCAGGCTTTCGACCTCACAGACCGGGAGTGCTCCCAGATAGTACGCGTCGTCGGCAGAAGCCTGAGAGGGATCGGTTCCGGGGGCATCAATCGTCACCGGCACGCTGCCGCGGCGAAGCTCGCCCACCGTGGGATGGGAAATGCCAAAGCCGCGAATGGCCGCGTACCCGATGGCGACAACCGCCTGCGTGAGGCCACGCGAGAGGGCCTGCAGGATAACGCTGCGCGGCGCCGGCGTGAAAAGCGGGGTCTTGGTGATATCGACGGGCTCGGTGTCGTCGATAGCAACCGGGCGGATCATACCGATCTGGCGCAGGTAATCGCACACCTTGGGCACACAATCGAGAGGCGTGGTCTCGGCCACGCCATAAAAGGCCTCGGCCGCTTCATCCAGACGCTCATCGATGACAGCGCGCGCGGCACGGACATCGGCATCGGTCTCTTCGCTTAGATCAAAATTGATAAGGCGATGGCTGTAATCGCGGGTCGCGCCCAAAATCTGTCCGCCCTCGATATCTTTGAAGGCCGCGGAGATGCGGCGCGAAACGTGCATCTCGCCCGTATCGATCACACGCGATGTATAGAGGCGCTCGAGGGTGGAACGGTAGGCACGCACCAAAAAGACGGCCTCCTCGATAGAACCCGACGCCTGCTTGAGGGCGATTGCAGCAACCTCGGGAGCCCAAACGGAGCCCTCAGACTGCACCTGCTCGACCGCATGCGGCATGGCCTCGATGATGAGTGCGGGATCGAGCGCGCGGCCACCCGCAACGCGCTCGCGCTCAAGCAGCTCAAGCGATGCGGCGATTGCCTGCTCGCCGCCGGAAACGGCTACATATCCCATGATTCAACCTCCCTGCAAGCGCTGGAACGGGGAACGGCGGCGATATGGCCAAACCCGTCTACAAACATCAGGTCGATGCCGCAGGGAAACTCGTCCAGACGCGCAATACGCGAGCGCAAGACATCGCCGCGATCGCACGAGAAGTGCGAAGTGCCGTCAACGCCGGGGCCACCGAGCTCCCAGGAGCTCTTGGTACACGCGTGCGAAGCGGAGCCGACGCGCAAACCCTGCGCATCCAGTCCCAAAAGCACCGAGCACTCGACGATAACCGTCGCGCCGCGATGCGGCTGTTCAAGCGTCCCCGCCGTAAGCGCAGCGATTGCACTCGCCGCGCCCTCATCTCGAAAAGCCTCCGGAACGATCACGCACGCAGCTTCGCTCGGCGCCGCAGGAGTCACGTGCGTTCGACTCGCGATCTGCCGGGCAGCACGCTCAAAGCCCGTGGTCGCCATGCAAAAAGTCGTACCGCTATCGAGCAGCATGTCCGCCAACATCAACGTCGCGGGGAATAGCCCACAGCGCTTCGCCTCGACCTCATAGGCATCCGTGACGGATAGGCGGCAAACCTCGCCGGGGCGCGCCATGCAGTCCAGAACCGTACGAAACGTTCCCTGCAGCTCGAAGGCGCGCTCGTCAAGGGACGGATCGCGATCGAAAACCTCATCCTGCTCGTTCATTTGACCACCGCCTGAACACTCATGTCCTGGCCAGACATTTCATCGAACTCGACACGCGACACATAGGTGAGAGCATCCTGTGCAGCCACGCGCTCAAACATGGCAGCACGCGCCTCCTCGACGCGGCGCTCGAGTTCCGCCAAACAAGCCGGCGCCGGATCCATTGCATAAGCGGCATCGATTACCGCGAGCGCACGAGCATGCGCGGCATCGGTTCCCATAAGCACGCCCAGGCCATCGGCCTCGCCAATGCGCACGCGGCTCTCGGTAACAAGCACCTCGCTCAGATAAAAGCGGCTGTTGCGAGCCGTCTCGCGCACCTGACACATCACAAGGCCCTGGTGCGCCGGCACAATATCTTCGGCAGGGGCGGCGGCCTCGACCAGGCCCGCCAGTTCGAGCGCAAGCGCAGGGCCGCTCTCAACCAGGACCTCGGTCCTCTCTCTTCTTGTTAGCATGCAAATCTTTCCTTAGTTATCCGAGTCGATGATGTAACGGCGACGAAGGCGAACCGAGATGAACTCGAGTGCAAACGACACAGCCAGGCATACATAGACAATCACGCCCACCTCGTGCAGGTTGTAGTAGTAGTTGCCTGCCTGATACAGCTGAAAGCCGATACCGCCCGCGCCCGCGAAGGCGCCCACGGCAACCGCGTTGGCAAAATTGATCTCAAAGCGAATAAATGTCCATGAGAGCAGTTTGGTAATGGTTGCCGGACAGATGGCCTGGAACACAATCTGCCAGAAGCTGGCACCGCTCGCAGAGAGTGCCTCGATTACATCTGCATCGATTTCTTCAATCGACTCCGAGTAGCTCTTGGTAAGATACGCGATGGAATGGAAGGAAATTCCCAGCACCGCCGCCTCGGATCCAAGGCCGATGGCCACCGTGAAGACGAGTACCCACAGAATCGTTGGAATCGCTCGGATGATACCAACGAATCCTTTGACCGCATTGGAAACGAGCGGATTCGAGAGGTTCTCGGATGCCGCCAACGCCAAGAAAAACGAGATGATGGCCGAGATGATGGTGCACAGCACGGTAACCGCAATGGTGACCAACGTGCTCTCGGCAACCTTTGCCCAGCTAAAATGCGCAGCTCCCAACGGCGGGTCAAGCGCTGGTTGGAACATCATGGCGCAGAAATCAGACCAGGTTTGAGCGAGTGCGCGGCCAAGGTCAACCGTGCCAAAATCCATGCGCACAAACGTAACGACCGTCAAGAGGCACAGAATGCCCAGCGTAAGCACGACAGAATAGTTGCGCCCCCGGCGAGACACGAGACGAATATGCCCAGCGTGCGAACGCTCGATCGCACCGGCCGTGGCGGGAGTCAGCTCAAAAGTATCCATTAGATCATCGACCTTCTAGCTGCGTTGGAAATCGCCTCGACCACGAGCACCAAAACAATGGTCACAAGAATCACAAGGCCAGCGCAGTCATACCGAAAAGACGCGTAGTACAGGTTGAAGGCAAAGCCGATACCCGTACCGGTAAGCAAGCCCACCAACGTGGCCTCGCGAATATTGGTCTCGACCATATAGAGTGTCCAGCTCATAAGCTCTGCAACGGCAAGCGGCAGACCCGCCTGAAAGACAATCTGCCAAAAGCTTGCTCCGCAGCTGCGCAACGCCTCGATGGGGCCGCAAGGGATTTCGTCGAGCGTGTCCAGAAAAAAGCGCGTAATCTGGCCAAACGTCGCCAAAAAGAGCGCGAGGAAGCCCGTGAACTCGTTTTGCTTGAACGAAAGGAGCAACAGCAGCGCCCATGCAATCATGGGAACATTGCGAAAGATATTGGCGAAGATGCGGATGACACCGCGCACGATGCCGTTTTCGACACCGACGCTCGAGCATCCCAGCACCGCAAGAACGATACCCAGCAAGGCCGCGAGCATCGTAGCGGCGATGGAATCGAACACCGTCGAAACCACCTGCGTGGCAATTATGCCCAGCTGTCCTAACGACGATGGCGTAGGGCAAAAGTTCTGCAGCATCCATGCAAGGGCAGCGGGTACCGAACCCAAGGCATATCCAAAGCTGAAATCGCCGACAAGCGATGCCCCCTCGGCAACCAAGACAACGGCCGCAACTACTGCGAGTGCGCGAAGCTGACGCCTTCTAAACCAGCTCAAATCGGGAACCTTCCCCGCTTTCGCATTGCCAAAAGAGCCTGTGGACATGGCGCCGCACTCCCCCGCGCTCATCGCAAGGCTCCAGAAGGAACAGCGGAAGCCATGCCAACAGATGCGGGTGTCGCGCCAGCTTGGGGCCCTGACACCGGAACGGAAATGAAGCCCTCTTCTCCATCGCCGTAAATCACCGCGATCATCTGGGGGTCAGCTCGGCAGGCGCACCCTCGAACACTTTCGCGCCCGCACGCAAGCCCACGATACGATCGGAAAACTCAAGTGCCATATCCACCTGATGCAGATTGACGATGCAGGTGATGCCATGCTGACGCGTCACGCGGCGCAGATGCTCCATGACAGCACGGCTGCTCTTGGGATCAAGGCTCGCGATAGGTTCATCGCATAGAATGATGCGGGGATCTTGAATAAGTGCGCGGGCGATACCCACGCGCTGCTTTTGTCCGCCCGAGAGCTGATCGGCGCGACGATAGGCAAACTCGCCCAGGCCCACTTCGTCAAGCAGCTCGAACGCACGGAGCTTCTCGGCTTCGCTGTAGAGGCCCAGCGACCCCGCCACAGCACCCTTGTAGCCCAGACGCCCATGCAGCACGTTTTGAATGGCGGTAAGGCGATACACCAGGTTGTAGTTCTGAAAGATCATGGCGATCTGCGCGCGCACGCCACGCAGCTTGTTGCGGCGCAGATGCGTAATGTCCCGACCATTAAAGACAACCGACCCCTCCGTGGGCTCGATGAGGCGATTGATGCAGCGCAAAAACGTCGACTTGCCGGCGCCTGAAGGACCGATCACCGCAACCAGTTCTCCCTCGCCGCAAGCAAAATCTACGCCGGAAAGCGCGTGATGCTGCTCCCGTGCACCTCGTTTGCCCTCGTAGCTTTTGGTCAAATCGCTCACCTGCAAGAGAGGCTGTGCGTTCTGTGGCATTTCCATGCCCTCCCATCAACGTCGAGGCCGGACGCGGATATTCGCGCCCGGCCCGTTTTGGCAGCGGCGAATCGTCTACGCGATGCCGCCCATCTGCACGTGTGCGCGCAGGGACATGCATTAGTCAAGCGCACGAATGGGGTCGTACCAGGAGTCCTCGACCGCGATGAAGCCGGCGGTATCACCCAGGCTCCAAACGGCACCGGTGCCCTCTTTATCCTCGGGGGCAAAGAGCAGTTCGTCTTCAGAGGTCTCCTTGGAGGTCAAGCCCTTGACGAGCTTGTCGATGATCTCCTGCGGGACCTTGTCGGTGTTGACGGCGATAGGCCCGTTGAGAACCGGGGTGGACTGGATGATGCCGAACTTCTTGCCCTGAACGCGATCGAAGGGCTGGGGAGCGTCGGCCTTGACGGAGTAGACGGAACCGGCGGCGTTCACGGCGTCGCGCTCGCCCTCGGGGACATCAAGATAGGTGTCGACGTCGACATCGTCGAAGGCGGCAACATCGGCATCACCCTGCAGCAGGTTGACAGCAGAACCGGGGTGAGAGTTACCAAAGAGTACCTGGGAGAAGAAACCCGGGGTACTGAGCTCGTCGGAGGACTTCACGTCGTCCGGGAACGCCTTCATAATGGCGTTGCACGGAACCTTGAAGCCGGAGGTGGAAGTAGCGGAGACAAAGCTCATGCGCTTGCCCTTGATGTTCTTGATGGAATAGCCGCTCTCCTCGGCGCTATCCGCGTAAGCGCTCATCTCGGCCTCGGGCACGCAGATGCGGCTGTAGTACTTGGCGCCGTCGAGCTTGCCATCGGTGTCGGAGGTGGTCACAAGCGGAAGAACCTTGCTGTTCTTCTTCTGGGCCTGAATGAAGCCCTCGGCGCCCATGTTGGCAAGCTGAGCCTTGCCGGAAGCGATAGCCTCGATAGCGACGTTATAGTCGGTGGTGGTCATGAGCTCGACCTTGACACCGGCGTACTTCTCAAGAACCTTGCCAAACTCCTCGCGGCCCGCGTCGAACTCGGAGCTGGACTCGTTGGGCAGCCAGTCCATGGTAAGTTTATCGATAGAAGCGGCATCCGAGCCAGCGGTCGCCGCACCACCCTTACCGTCGACGCTGCCGCAACCGACGAGACCGAGGCCGAGCGTCACGGCACTCGCGCCAAAAAGGCCCAAGAAGGACCGGCGAGAAATTTGCTTGTTCTTGATATCTGCCACAATCTTCTCCTTACAACACAAGAATGCACCGGAGGGACCGGGGGTTCTATTTGTCCCGTCCGGCGATGACGTGGTAGATATTAGGGTTGTGGGCAAGCCGTTTTTCGATCAACGGCAATCGCTTGTCATATGCTTGCGCGAAGATGCGGGAACATGACGCGAACCGTAGGCACTTATTAATAGAAACGCCCCGTCGTAAGCTCAAGGGCAGGCATAAGGCAGGTAATAGACCAGTTTTGTCAGCCCCTTGGCAGCCGTTTATAGAAAAAGTTTGCAGGCATTTTCCCAAGCGGCTCGCGCGATTGCTTCGGCATTATCGCCGGTGCGGTCGACACGGTCGTTGACCAGCGCGTTTGCCGTAATGGAAATCATCGCGGGCTCGCACTCGAGACCGCGAATAGGCTCTGGGGCCATGTACGGGCAATCCGTCTCGAACAAAATACGGTCGAGCGGTGTTGCCGCGAATGCCTCGCGCACCTCGTCGTTGCGTTTAAAGGTAGCCGCGCCGCCATAGGCGATGTAACAACCCAAATCCACAAAGCGCTCCATTGTGGCTCGGTCCTCGCCAAAGCAGTGCAGTACGCAACCGGCCTGGGGCACACCAACCTCGCGCAGCACGTTGTACGCATCCACATGCGAGGTGCGCTCCTCGTCCGCGTCCTCATGACGCAGATGCAACTCCACCGGAACATTGCGGCGTACGGCAAGCTCAAGCTGGCGCGCCATACAGTCGATCTGCACGTCGTGGGGCGCCGGCGCGATATCGTCGTCGTAATCCATGTGGTAGTCCAGACCGATCTCGCCAATGCCAACGCATAGGGGATCATCGAGCGCAGTCACAATCTGGGCATGGATGTTATCGGTGTAGTCGGGCGCGCCATAGGGGTGAACGCCAGCGAGATACTTGACCTGCGGAATATCCCGCATCGGCAGAATCTCGCGAACCAGCCAGTCGCTATAGTCCGCCACGCTGCGTTTGTCAGCGATGGGGTCGAACATCGTCACCAACAGGTCGACGCCCGCAGCTTTGGCGCGCACGAGCGTCTCGGGCACTTCTTTGCCCCAAAACGAAAGCAG
>CALGZY010000285.1 GCA_937934355.1 uncultured Collinsella sp.
CCGAGCTGCGCACCAGCAACGGCACCTGTGAGCGCAACGTTTTCCGCGCGATGGGACTCGACTACCGTTATTTGGACGCCGGCAACGACGTGTTGGCCCTGGTCGACACGCTGCAGGAACTGCGCAATATCGATCATCCCATCGTGCTGCACGTCTCCACCGCCAAGGGCAAGGGCTTTGAGCCGGCCCAGAGCGACCCCGAGCACTGGCATCATGTGGGACCCTTCGATATGGCAACCGGCCGCAAACTTTGCCCGGGTCATCCGAGCGAGCCCGCGCCGCGCACCTATGCCGACATTACGGGCGAGGCGCTCAGCGCCGCCATCAAGCGCGATCCGCAGGTCGTGGGCATCACGGCCGCCACGCCCTACATCATGGGCTTTACACCCGAGCTTCGCACTGCCGCCGGCAAACAGTTCGTCGATGTGGGCATTGCCGAGGAGCATGCCGTGACCTTTGCCACCGCGCTCGCCCGCGCCGGCGCCAAGCCGGTCTTTGGCGTGTACGGTACGTTTTTGCAGCGCGCCTACGACGAGCTGTGGCACGACCTGTGCCTCAACGACGCCCCCGCAACCATCCTGGTGTTTGGTGCGTCGATCTTTGGCACCACGTCCGAGACGCACCTTTCGTTCTTTGATATTTCCATGCTGGGCGCTCTTCCCAACATGCGCTGCTTGGCGCCGGTCTGCATGGAGGAATACCTGTCCATGCTGAGCTGGTCGCTCGACCACCGCGAGCATCCCGTGGCGATTCGTGTACCTGGTATTGGCCTGGTGAGCCGTCCCGATCTGGCGCCTGCCGAGGACACCGACTATAGCGCCGTTCGCTACAACGTGGTGCGTCAGGGCCGCGATGTGGCCGTGCTTGCGCTCGGCGACTTCTTTGAGTTGGGCGAGCGCGTGGCAAACCGCTTGGCCGCCGAGTACGGCATCGAGGCCACGCTCGTCAACCCGCGCTTTGCAACCGAGCTCGACCGCGAGTTCCTCAACAGCCTTGCCGCCGAGCATCGCGTTGTCGTCACCCTCGAGGACGGCGTCTTGGACGGCGGCTGGGGTGAGCGTGTGGCATGTTATCTGGCATGCACGCCGTTGCGCACGCGCACCTTCGGCATCGCCAAGGGCTTCCCCGACCGCTACGACCCCAACGAACTGCTCGCTCAAAACGGCATGACGGTCGAGAACATGGCCGCCGAAGCCGCAAGACTACTCAACGAGTAAGAAAACCTCCGCAAGGGAAGCATCCCTGCGGAGGTTTTTGTTTTCGCGACGCGATTATCTCAATCTGTAACATCCAGGGCCCGAATTCCCGTCTAACTGTTACAGATTGAGACAAAACAGCGAGGCGGGCCGCCACATCTGCAAGAACCACCACAAAGGTGCCTGTCCCTTTTTGGTAGGTAGAATTACCCATAAGGTAAGTATGTTTCTGAGTTATTTCGTGTTGACCCATTTGAGCGCGATAGGGTATAACTCTACTCAACCGCTAGGGATTTTATTGAGAAAGGTGTTCTACCATGAGCAAGAACCTCTCCCAGCAGGTCGTTCTCGACCGCCGCGGCTTTGTCGCCGCTACCTTCGCAACCGTCGCCGGCCTTGGTCTTGCCGGCTGCTCCGACACCAGCGCCGAGGCCGACAAGGGTTCCGCCGCCGGTTCCTCCAAGAGCTCCGAGGATACCGAGGCTTCTACCACGCTCGACGCTAAGGCATTCGACAAGCTCGTCAACGACGGCCCCAAGGCCGATGACGACGCCATCGCCGCCAGCACCTGGGCGACGGCCGTCAAGGACGCCGGCGTCTTTAAGATCGGTGGCGTTCAGACCTCCACGCTCTTCTCCCTCCTCAACGAGAAAGACGGTCAGACCCGCGGCTTCGACGCCGGTGTCGCACAGCTCCTGTCCAACTACATTCTGGGCGAGAACAAGGTCGAGATCACCCAGGTGACCTCGGACACGCGCGAGTCCGTCCTGCAGAACGGCCAGGTCGACGCTGTCTTTGCCACCTACACCATCACTGACGAGCGCAAGAAGCTCGTCTCCTTCGCCGGCCCCTACTACTACACCCAGCAGGCTATCCTGGTGCTCGCCGATAACGACGACATCAAGAGCGTCGACGACCTGGCCGACAAGAACGTCGCCGTCCAGTCTGGCTCCAACGGCCCCGCCATCCTGGAGGAGTTCGCTCCCAAGGCCAGCCAGCAGGAGTTCAAGACCGACGAGGAGGCCCGTCAGGCACTCCAGCAGGGTCGCGTTGACGCCTATGTCATCGATAACAACATGCAGCAGAGCGCCCTGGTCCGCGAGCCCGGCAAGTACAAGATCGCCGGCAAGCCCTTCGGCAGCAAGGAGCCCTACGGCATCGGTCTGCCGCTCGATTCCGACGGCGTCGCCTTTGTCAACGACTTCCTTAAGAAGATTGAGGACGATGGCACCTGGACTGAGCTGTGGCAGATCTGCATCGGCGACCGTACGGGCGACACCAATGTTCCCGAGCTGCCCGAGATCGGCGCCTAGTCAGCGAGCCTGGTAACGGCCGCAACGAAACCATATGGAAACGCACGATCCGCTTTATTGCGGTAAACTGTTTCCTCACTGAGTTGTCGGGGCTTCCGTACACACGGGAGCCCCTTTCCTTATCGGCGGGAGGTCCGCATGAGTCTCTCCGAGCTCTGGTCGCTCTATGGCCAGAACTATATCGACGCGCTGCTAGCAACCTGGGACATGACGCTTGAGTCGTTTGCCATCGCCATGGTGTTGGCCGTCGCCGTCACCGTGATGCGCGTGTCGCCGCTCAAGCCGCTGCGCGTCTTTGGCGACCTGTATGTCCAGGTCTTCCGTAACATCCCCGGCATCGCGCTGCTCATTATCGTCGTCTATGCGCTGCCGCCGCTCAAGATCGTTCTGCCCTACCGCGCCTGCGTTATCGTCGCCACGGTCCTTTTGGGCTCGGCCTTTGGCTCCGAAAACTTTATGAGCGGCATCAACACCGTCGGCGTCGGTCAGGTCGAAGCCGCACGTTCGCTCGGCATGAGCTTTAATCGCATCCTCGCCAAGATCGTGATTCCGCAGGCACTGCGCTCAAGTGTATTGCCCATGACCAACCTCTTTATCGCCGTCATGCTCACCACCGCGCTCGGCAGCCAGGTGCCGTTGCAACCGCAGGAGCTCACTGGCGTGGTGAGCTACATCAATACCCGCTCGCTCGGCGGCGTCGCCGCGTTCTTTATCTCGGCGCTCGGCTACCTGGGCACGGCCTTTGTGGTGAGCCACATTGGCAACTATATCGATAAGAAGGTGAGGATCCTCCGATGAACAAGCATTCCTCCCCTGCACTTACCATGCGCGATGCGCTCTACGAGGCTCCCGGCCCCAAGATGCTCGCCAAGATTCGCATCGGCACCGCCATTTCGCTCGTTGCCGTGGCCGCGCTCATCGCTCTGGTACTGCAGCGCTTTTATGTGACCGGCCAGCTTTCGGTCCACTATTGGTATTTCTTTACGCACCTCACCACCTGGAAGTTCCTGCTTGCCGGCTTTGAGGGCACCGTTAAAGTCGCACTCACCGCCGGCGTCATTGCGCTGGTACTGGGCTTAGCCCTTATGCTCGGCCGCACCAGCGGCATCAAGCCGCTGCAGCTGGTCTGCCGCGTGCTCACCGATTTCTTCCGCGGTGTGCCGAGCCTGCTGTTTATCTACTTCTTCTTTTTGGTGCTGCCCCAGTACAAGATCTCGCTGCCATCGTTTTGGATGCTCACGCTGCCTGTCGCGCTCGCTGCGGCCGGCGTGCTCGCCGAGATCTTCCGTGCCGGCGTCAACGCCGTGCCGCGCGGCCAGGTCGAGGCCGCCCAGGCACTCGGTCTCTCCAAAGCTAAAATCACCTTCAAAATCGTGTTGCCGCAGGCTATTCGATTTATCATTCCGTCGTTGATTTCGCAGCTTGTGGTCGTAGTCAAAGACACCACCGTCGCCTACGTTGTGAGCTACCCCGACCTCATGCAAAATGCCCGCGTGCTCATTACCAACTACGATGCACTCGTATCGGTCTACCTGGTAATCGCGGTCATCTACATCCTCATCAACGTCGCAATCAACAAGGCCGCCGTCTACGTTTCGCACAAGACCGGTGCGACCATCATCCGCTAACGCTTTACCATTTCGAGTCATAAGGAGCCGAGCACCATGGCACAGAGCACCTCTTCCACCGGCAATCAGCCGCTGATCGAGCTCAAACACGTCGATAAGCACTATGGCGACCTGCACGTTCTCAACGACATCAATCTGTCGGTCGACCGCGGCGAGGTCGTCGTTGTGATCGGTCCCTCGGGCTCGGGCAAGTCGACCATGTGCCGCACCATCAACCGCCTGGAAACCATCGACTCGGGCGAGATTCTCATCGAGGGCGAGCCCCTGCCGCAAGAAGGCAAGGATCTTGCCCGCATGCGTGCCGAGCTGGGCATGGTGTTCCAACAGTTCAACCTGTTTGCACATATGACCGTACTGCAGAACGTCATGCTGGGGCCGGTCGACGTGCTGGGCGTGTCCAAGGAAGAAGCTCGTGAGCGCGCCATGGACCTGCTGAGCCGCGTGGGCGTGGCCGAGCAGGCCGATAAGGTGCCCGCACAGCTCTCGGGCGGCCAGCAGCAGCGCGTGGCCATCGCCCGCTCGCTTGCCATGCAACCCAAGGCCATGCTCTTTGACGAGCCCACGAGCGCCCTCGATCCCGAAATGATCAACGAGGTGCTCGAGGTCATGGTCCGTCTGGCCCAGCAGGGCATGACGATGATCGTCATCACGCACGAGATGAACTTCGCCCGCCGCGTGGCCGACCGCGTCGTGTTTATGGCCGACGGCCAGATCGTGGAAACCGGCACACCCGACGAGTTCTTCGACCATCCCCAGACCAAGCGCGCCCAGGACTTCCTCAACTCCATCAAGGGCCACTAACCCAATTGCCACGCGGGGCAAATTCATCAGTAACATTTGCCCCGCGCCACCCCAGCACCATGTCCACCCGGATTCGAAAGCCGCACCCATGATCGGAACCCGCACCTCATCGTCCTACACCCCGCACGTCGACGTCGATCCCGCCGACCGCCCGCTTATCCTGGTAGCACCACGCTGGGAAGAAGCGAAGCCCTATTTGAGCGAGACACTCTCCCCCAACGAGGAAATCGCAAGTGTCTTTGTCGATGCCATCCTTGCCGCCGGCGGCCTGCCGCTGCAGATGTCCATCACCGAGGACATTGAGGTTATCCGTCATTACGTCGATATCGCCGACGGCATCGCTATTCCCGGCGGCCCGGACGTCAACCCCAAGCGCTGGGGCGACGAGCGCCCCTACGACCCCACACTGTGCTGCGAGATTCGCGACCGTTTTGAGTTTAAGCTGGTTAACGAGGTGCTCCGCGCCAAAAAGCCACTCTTTACCACCTGCCGCGGCACGCAGCTGCTCAACGTCGCCACCGGCGGCACTCTGTGCATGGACGTGCCGAGCCTGGGTGCGCGCGAGGGTCGCACGCAGTGGCGTCACACCCACGTGCTCAACGATCCCGTGCACCCCGTCGAGGTCGTGCCGGGCTCGCTGCTGGAACGCGCGGTTGGCGGGCACAGGCTAATCCAGACCAACTCCGCACACCACTGCTGCGTCGACCGTCTGGGTAAAAGCACGCGCTTGGTCGCCAAGGCAACCGACGGCGTTCCCGAGTGCATCGAAGTCGAAGGCCAGCCGTTCTGCTTGGGTGTGCAATGGCACCCCGAGTACACGTGGAAGACGCTCGAGACCGACTTTAACCTGTGGAAGTCGTTTGTCGAGGCAGCGGCAAAGGTTAAGCAGGCCCGTTAGCTCGCGAATCACAAAACAGATAAGGGCGCCCCGCCGGCCACATGGTCCGGCGGGGCGCCCTTTCACCTATATGTGGCCGGCAAGCAGCCCAAGGCTCGCATGCTCTTATTCAGCCGCCTCGCGTAGAGCCGACATCGTAGCCGCATATTGCTGCTGCAACGCATGCATTCCCTCGCGAGCGCCGTCAACGGCATCGGCGCCGCGCAGCGCCTCGGTCACTACAACCGTCGGCTCGTACAGATTATCGAAGGCTCTGTTAGACCAGGATTGACATACATGTGTCCCCACGGTGCCATATCGTT
>CALGZY010000286.1 GCA_937934355.1 uncultured Collinsella sp.
TGAGGGGCATTCTCGCACGAAACGTTCAACCTATTTGCCCAGAGCGCATGTTGGTTTGGTGAGCGGCTCTAGTAGTCGGTGAAAGTGAGGGGGTTAATTGAAGATTTTTAGCGCGCAAGCGTAACGGTACGATCGGGAAACTCGATGCTTGCAACCAGTTTTCCGCCGAGGCTCTCTGCGTACCTGCTCAGCGTGTCGAGCCTCATCGAACCCAACTCCCCACGCTCGAGCTCGGATACACGTTTTTGAGAAACGCCCATCGACTGGGCGACCGACGCCTGTGTTAGATCTTTTAACCTGCGAATCTGAGCAAGCTTATAGGCTTCGATACGATCGCGAGTCCTCTCCTGCTCGGCGGTAATGGAGTCGCGTGTTATCCCGCGAGATTCCATATACTCATGCAGTTCCATCTCGATCGAGCCTCCTTACGTGGCGACGGTATATTTGCTCGGCCCTTGGAATGTTGATCGCATACCAACCGTTCCATTTTGCCCTTGACGATCCCGCTCGCGACTTATCACCCGCCAATAGCAATACCGCCTGGCGCTTGGGGTCAAAGGCGAAGAGGATGCGAATCACCTGCCCACCACACGACGTCACTCTCAGCTCCTTTAAATGATGAAGCTTCGAGCCCTTTACGCGGTCAACCAGCGGACGACCAAGGCTGGGACCTTCCTTCTCGAGCACCAAAAGGTCTGCATAAATCTGCTTCAGCGTAGCTTCATCCTGCTCATCAAGCCAAGGTTCAATGTAATCAAGCACGATACGGTACCGATGCAGCTGATTTGACATACCTTTCTCCTTCTATAGTAGAAGTTTTACGGTATATTGCAAGGACAAACTTGCGCAAATGTCTATTTATTCAGCTTAAATACGCTGTTTGGGCTCGGTGACGATGGCTCGAACGATGCGGGGACGATCGGTGAGGTCGTGGACGATACGCACGTCCGAAAGGCCTGCCTGGCGACAGAGCTCGACCGCGGCATCGAGGGCGCCCTCGTAGAGCTCGCAGGCAAACAGGCCGCCGGCGCGCAGCATGTAAGGCGCCG
>CALGZY010000287.1 GCA_937934355.1 uncultured Collinsella sp.
CCGCGCGAAAGCTCGGAGGTGAAGGTCTTGCCGGCGGGGTTGGTGTATTTGAGCACGGCGCCGTAGCCGCCGCGTCCCGGATTTGATCGGGCCGAGCCGTCGGTATAGATGATGACCTTCACGGGCTTCCTTTCGTTGGGTACGTTTCGTGTGAGTGACCATTGTAGCGCCATGCCCGCCGGGGACTAGCAATCTACGATTTCTACCCCGTCTTCCGACGGTTAGTTGGCATGGATGATGCGGTTGAGCTCGTCGAGGTATTGCTGCAAGAGGGAAGAGGGCTTGCGCTCGTTGTGCATGATATAGCCTACGTGCATCGTTGGGGCGTCTGCTAACGGGATCGATGCCATACCCCATTGCATTTCATTGGAGAGGACACCGGTCGACAGGGTGTAACCGTTCGACGTGATAAGTAAGTTAGTAAGTGTTCCGCGGTCCGAGATTCGTATGTTGCGGTCGCAAGGGATATAGCTAAAAGGTTCCTCGGCGTAATAGAAGGAGTTCGAGGTGCCTTGCTCAAAGCTGTAGCGCGTATAGGGTGTAAGGTCGGCAAGGGACAGCTGGGGGCGGCGTGCGAGCGGGTGGCGCTCGCTAACGAAGACGTGGACCGTCGCGTCGAAGAGGGGATGGAAGCTTGCGCGGGCATCGGCGAAGGCCTTCTGCAGAACGCGGGCGTTAAAGTCGTCCAGATACAGGATGCCGATGTCGCTGCGAAACGCGCGGACGTCATCGATGATCTGCGATGTGGTGGTCTCGCGCATGATGAACTCGAACTTGCTGTCGCGGCAGCGCTCGACCACGTTGACAAAGGCCTCGACCGAAAAGGCGTAGTGCTGGGCGGAAATGGCGAGGCGGGCTTGCGGGGTGCCGCCGTCCTCGTAGCGCGCCTCGAGCATGTCGGCCTGCTCTACGACCTGGCGTGCATAACCCAAAAGCTCGGTGCCGTCGTTGGTGAGCGTGACGCCGCGGCTGGAGCGCGTAAAGATCTCCAGATGGAGCTCCTGTTCCAGGCTTTTGACGGCGTTTGAGATGTTGGACTGAGCGGTATAGAGGCGCTGAGCTGCGGCATTGATTGAGCCGGACTCTGCTACGGCGATCAGGAAACGAAGCTGCTGGAGGGTCATCGGCGCCATCCTTTCGAGTGTTATCTATAAAACCGATAATAGGTTAGCGCTTTTAAGTGATTGACCGAGGGAAACAATGCTCGTACTATTCAAAACACACAAAGGCGGTAGGTAATTAAGCCAACCACGGAACCGGGATGCGAAAGGAGGCCCGCATATGAATTGCTTACCAAGACGAATGCCGGGCTCCTGCTTGCGCCCGTCGGCGTGATCAGGAGACAGCGACTTACTTCTCTTACGCTTATTACTTTTGTTCGATCAAGGAGATCATCATGAGCCAGTTCATCAACAACCCCGAGCACACTTTTGGTTTCGATACCCTGCAGCTGCACGTTGGCCAGGAGAGCGCCGATCCTGCATCCGACTCCCGTGCCGTGCCTATCTACCAGACCACGAGCTATGTGTTCCGCAACTCCCAGCACGCCGCCGACCGCTTTGGTCTTGCCGACGCCGGTAACATCTACGGCCGTCTGACCAACTCCACCCAGGGCGTCTTCGAGGACCGTATCGCCGC
>CALGZY010000288.1 GCA_937934355.1 uncultured Collinsella sp.
CCACGCCCTCGCCCTTGAGCTCGTACATGCCGGTCTCGGCGTTGTAGAACTCGGTCGAGGCCGGGTCCATGGCGTACATGAAGTCGACGCCGGGCTTAAAGCCGGCCTTCTCCACGGCCTTGGTGATGTACTCGAACGGCTCGGCATTGGTCTTAAGGTTGGGGGCAAAGCCGCCCTCGTCGCCCACGCCGCCGCCCAGGCCGGCCTCGTGCAGCACGCCCTTGAGGGTGTGGTATACCTCGGCGCACCAACGCAGGCCCTCGGCAAAACTCGGGGCGCCCACCGGCATGATCATGAACTCCTGGAAGTCAACGTTATTGTCGGCATGCACGCCGCCGTTGAGGATGTTCATCATGGGCGTGGGCAGCAGATGGGCGTTGACGCCGCCCAGGTACTGGTACAGCGACAGGCCCGCCGACTCGGCAGCGGCGCGGGCGACGGCCAGCGACACGCCCAGGATGGCGTTGGCACCGAGCTTGGTCTTGTTGGGGGTACCGTCCGCGGCAATCAGCGCGGCATCGACGGCGCGCTGGTCGAAGGCGTCGAGACCCACGACGGCGTTAGCGCACTCGTTGTTGACGTGCTCGACGGCCTGCGAAACGCCCTTGCCCAGGTAGCGGCCCTTGTCGCCATCGCGCAGCTCGCAGGCCTCAAAGGCGCCGGTCGAAGCACCCGAAGGCACCATTGCGCGGCCAAAGCTGCCGTCCTCGAGCACGACCTCGACCTCGACGGTGGGATTGCCGCGGCTGTCGAGCACCTCGCGACCGTAGACGTCCAAAATATCGCTCATGTTGTCTCCCTCTCACTTGGAAACGTAGTGGATGAAAGCGACCGGCTGACCGTGCACCGTCGGTGCGCCTCCGTAAGTTAGCCATGTCGCACTTTTTGCATTATGCCCTAAGTTAGCCGAGGGATACACTTGATTTTCGAAAAATTTAGCGGGAACGATGAGGCATGTCAGCCCGTCGTTCCCGCAGTCTTACTCCTCCGCCTTTGCGGCATCCCACAGGTCGTTGAGGCCGTGGGTCGAAAGCTCGGCAAGATCTACGTGGGCATCGGCCGCCATCTGCTCCATCGCGGCCCAGCGGCGGCGGAACTTTGCCGTGCTGGCACGAAGGGCGCTCTCGGCGTCAATGCCCTCCTTGCGCGCGACGTTGACCAAGGCAAAGAGCAGGTCGCCAAACTCCATTTCGCGCTCGGGCGAGCCAGGGGCCTCGGCCTCAAACTCGGCACGCTCCTCGGCGACCTCGTCCCACACATCCTGGACCGTCTCCCACTCAAAGCCCACGGCAGCTGCCTTGCGCGAGACCTTCTGAGCCTGCATCAGCGCCGGCAGATGCGTGGGCACGCCGTCGAGCAGGCCCTCGGGCGTGGCCTCACCCGCCGCCACGGCCTTGTCCTTGGCGGCTTTCTCGGCAAGCTTGACCTCGTCCCAAATCTTGAGCACCTCGTCGGAGCTGTCGGCATCCGCATCGCCAAACACGTGCGGGTGGCGACGAATGAGCTTGGCGTCGATATCGCGCGCCACGTCGGCCAGTGTAAACTCGCCGGCGTCGGCCGCAATCTGCGCATGCAGCACTACCTGCATGAGCACGTCGCCCAGCTCCTCGCGTAGGTGAACCGCGTCGTCCGCCTCGATGCAGTCGAGCGCCTCGTAGGCCTCCTCGATCATGTTCTTGCCAATGCTGCGGTGCGTCTGCTCACGGTCCCACGGGCAGCCATCGGGCTGACGCAGACGCCAGATGGTCTGCACCAGATGCTGCAGCTCGGTCGACGCGTCTACCAGCGTGGACAGATCGCGCGAGCCCTCGGCATTTTGCTGAGCCATGTGCTGCGCCATGGCTACTCCTCCTCCATGACCACGTGGCGGAACGTGCCGCCCTCGTAGATGCCGTAGCTGTGCGTACCGTCCTTGGGAATGCTCACGCTGCCGGGGTTGAAGAGCCACAGGCCCAGGTGCGCGGCGCTTTCCTCGTTGACCTTGATGTGCGTATGGCCGTAGACGAGCGCGGAGCCCTCGGGCAACGCGGGCGCGTGGTCGACGCTGTTGTGCATGCCGGCGCCAAAGACATGGCCGTGCGTCAGGAACAGCTCGCGGCCGGTCTCGTCGAACAGCGTGGCATAGTCGGCCATGACGGGGAAGTCGAGCACCATCTGGTCGACCTCGGCGTCGCAGTTGCCGCGCACCGCGATGATGCGGTCGGCCAGGGCGTTGAGCAGCGGGATTACGCGCTTGGGGGCGTAATCGCGCGGCAGGTCGTTGCGCGGACCGTGGTAGAGCAGGTCGCCCAGCAGCACGATGCGGTCAGGCTGCTCGGACTCGATGGCGGCGCAGAGGCGCTCGGTCCAATATGCCGAGCCGTGGATATCGGAGGCGATGAGGTATTTCATGGGGAGATCCTTTCGAATGGGGTTGATATGGCTAGGCGCAGGATGTCGCCACCAGCCGCGTTATTCAAATCGCAGTGCCGCGCTCTGGGCCGTCTGCATCACGCGTTGGAGCGGCACATTATGCTCGCGAGCGAGACGGGCGCAGTCCTCGTACTCGGGCGCTGCACGCTCGCTGCCATCGGGCAGGGTTGCCACCTTTACGGCCACCTCGCCCCAAGGCGTCGCCACTTGTTCAAAGTGGCGCGGCAGGCAGACGCGCTCCATGACCTGGCGGCGGATGCCATTGGTCGTAGTTTCCAAAAAGATAATCGTCTGTAGACGTTCGATATCCTCATGCGAGCAGATCACCTGCAGCTGCCAGCCGGGACGGCCTTTCTTGCAATAAACGGGCAGCCAGTGCACCTCGCGCGCACCGGCCTCGCGCAGGCGGTCGGCGGCGTAGGCGAGCACCTCGGGCGACGCATCGTCGATGTCGCATTCCAGCTTGACGATGGTCTCGGGCGCATCGGTCTCGCGGGACAGCGGAGATGTACTTCCACGTTGCATACGGTCCGGATCCTTTCCGCACGGGCTCGTTTTGTTCACCCAAACGCTAGCACATCGGACGTGGCACAGGCATGACTTTCGTCCGTCGCCGCCCTCGCCCCTATCCAAACATGTACATCAGCCTCCAAACATGTCATTATTTGCAGCTTTTGGAGGCTGATGTACATGTTTTGAGAGCGCAAGCGAGGCCGCACCGCGCGTCGCGCAGCCTTTCCAATCGATTTCGGCCCCCGGCGTGTCCGGCGTGTTGAGAGCTGCGCCATTACAATGAAGCGGATTCGCTTGACGCAAAGGAGCCGCCATGTCTGCTTGCCCGCTGGCCGATTGCCACACCCACACCTCGTTCTCGGACGGACATGCCTCGTTTGAGGACAACGTTCGCGCCGCCGCTGCGGCCGGCTGCCAGGTCATGGTCTCGACCGACCACCTCACCCTGCCTGCCAGCATGGATGCCAATTGCGAGGTTCAAGTTGTCGAGGGCGACTTGCCGGCACATCGTCTGGCTTTTGAGGATGCTCGCAAGCTTGCCGCGCAGATTGCGCCGGAGCTCAGCTTTATCTATGGCTTTGAATGCGATTGGTACGAGGGCTGCGAGCCTTTGGTTGAGCGCTGGTCCCAGGGCGCCGTCGTGCGCCTGGGCAGTGTGCATTGGATTGGCAACCCGGGCGATATTGCGGCAGGTGCTGCGGACACGGCGGGGACGGAGGATGTCGCTCGTCCCGATACGCCCGATTCGCGCTGCGGTTGGATCGACGATGATACCGACCTGCATGTTTGGGAAAACTTAGGCGAGCGGGGCGTGTGGGAGCGCTATGTCGATGACTGGTGCCGCGCCTGCGAGAGCCCGCTCAACTTTGATGTGATGGCTCACCCCGACCTGGTCATGCGCTTTTCGAAGGAAGGCTTTGCGCCCGATTTTGACCCTGCACCGTTTTGGCAGCAGATGGCCGAGTGCGCGCACGATACGGGCCGCCGCGTTGAGGTCTCGACCGCCGCACCGCGCAAGGGGCTCGACGACTACTACCCCGCAACCGGTCTTTTGCGCTGCTTTGCCCATGCCGAAGTGCCGATCACCTTTGGCTCGGACGCGCACCGCGCCTGCGATATCTGCTGGAACATCCGCGAGGCCCAGGCGCACGCCTACGACTGCGGTTATCGAACCTTCGACATCCCCCACGCCACCGGCGAATGGGAATCCACGCCCCTCGCCTAGCCATCCCTTCATAAGTTGCGGTGAAATAGTTCCTGTTTATAGCCCTAAGGGGGGTGCGGACGATTTCTTGGACCGCGCCTAGGCGTATCCAAGCTTCCTGCGGTACTCCATCGGGCTGAGCCACCCGAGGGACTTCTTGATCCGCTCCTCACGATAGTACACGAGGTAGGCCTCGAGCCTCCCCATGAACTCCTCGGCCGTCACGCCCTCCCAGTCCCTGTAGCGGAAGAACTCGTTCTTGAGGCGCCCGAAGAAGCCCTCGCAGGCCGAGTTGTCCGGGCTGCAGCCCTTCGCGGACATGCTCCTGACCAGGCCGTTCTCCTCGCAGATCCCGATCCACTCCGGCCAGCGGTAGTGGCCGCCCCGGTCCGAGTGGATCGTCGTGCGCGCCCCCGCCGGCCTCGCCGCGCAGGCCTTGAGCAGGCTCGAGTTCGCGAGGCGCTTGTCGGGGTGCAGCCCGATCGACCAGGCGACGGGCATCCCGTCGAAGCAGTCGACGACCGGGCTCAGGTAGACCTTCTCGCCGCCCGGGAGCCTGAACTCGGTGATGTCGGTGAGCCACAGCCGGTTGGGCTCGTCGGCGTGGAAATTCCTGTTCACGAGGTTCTCCGGCGCCTTGGAGACCTCGCCGGCGTAGGAGCTGTAGCCCCGGGCGCGCCTCTTGTTGTAGACGACCTCGAGGCCCTCCTCGCGCATCACGCGGGCCACGCGTTTCTCGCTGGCGCGGACGCCCTCGCGGCGCAGGCGCGCCCAGACGGTGCGGTACCCCCAGCACCCCGAGCCCTCGCGGAAGATGCGCACCGCGCGGTCGCGTATGTCGGCGTCGCGGTCGCGCGGCGCGGCGACGCGGGGCCTCCAGTACTCATAGGAGCTCTTCGATATCCTCAAGAAACCTGTGATCGAGCGGAGGGGCAGGGCGGTCGCCCGCCTCAATCTCTCGCCGAGCTCGCACTTGCTCCTGTTCGAGATCGAAGCCGGGTCCCACCCTTCCGCTTTTAGGTCGGCCAACACCGCCCTGAGCAGCAGGTTCTCTATCTGGTCCTCGTTGAGCCCGGCGAGCGGGCCGGTCGCGGGCGGGGCGTAGATCGACTTGTCGGGGCCCAAGCTGGCCTCCTTCCGTGGCGGTTTCCTCGCCCCGATTCTACAGCGCGCCCCGGTGTAGCTGTGCGGGAGGTGCCCCGTCGCCCACTTCTTGGCCGCGCCCACCGAGACCCCCGCGAACTTCGCGGCGGCGGTCGGCCCCATGCCGTCCTCCGTCGCCAGGAGGAAGAGCTCGACCTTCTCCCTGCTGTACATGCGAACCTCCAGTCCGGACCGCCCCGCGGTCCAACTTTCTGTCCGCACCCCCTTTAGGAAATATATTGACTCCTAAAAAGTTCTAATACAATATAAGTCATCTATCTATAAGCTGCTGATTCCTTGCAAAGGTATGGTTGATATGGTTGAAGCAAATAGCGTTATCCCCCTGTACAAACAGATTGTTCGTGCGCTTTCTGATTCGATCGCCAACGGCACGTACCGCCCGGGAGATAAGCTTCCGACCGAGGCGGAGCTCATCGAGCAATTTGGCGTGAGCCGAATAACAGTTCGCTCCGCAATTAAAGAAATGGAAGATGCTGGGCTTGTTGAGAGGGCCCGCGGCAAGGGCACGTTCGTTTCGTCGGACACACAGATGTATGCCGCGGACGACCGTGAGAGCTTTACCCATTCGTGCCAGCTTGCGGGAAAACAGGCGTCTACCAGGGTTCTCGCAATGGGCTGGGACTTCCCAAGCCTGCGAGACGCGAAGTTCCTAGGCGTAGACGA
>CALGZY010000289.1 GCA_937934355.1 uncultured Collinsella sp.
AGAAGGTACTCCAGAAGGGACCCGAGGGCGCGCCCGACGGCATGCCCAAGAGCCAACGCGTGCTCGAGCTCAACGCCAAGCACCCGGTCTTTGACAAGCTTGTCGCTGCCCAGAAGGCAGGCGACGCCGACAAGATCAAGCAGTACTCCGGTCTGCTCTATGACCAGGCCCTGCTGGTCGAGGGCATCCTCCCCGAGGACCCCGTTGCCTTCGCGGCAGCCATCTGCGAACTAATGTAATTGGTTCCGCCGTTCTAACGAACGGCGGACCAGTCGACACTGCGCGGGCGCCAGAGCGACAACTTGTCATTCAAAGAGGACGGCATGACTAGGAGGTCTATGCCGTCCTCTTTTCATGCCAATTTGTTCGCTCTGGCGCCCGCTCGCTGGCATTGCAAAAACATCGACGGTCCAATAATGATCCCTTGGGGACGGAGGAAAAGTAGTCGTTGGGGACGTTCTTGTTTGACTAGTCGTTTAAGAACGTCCCCAATGACTATTCGGATTGCTAATTTGTGCGGGTTGTGGTTTTGTGACCTGCTGAAATTAAAGATACTGTACATCTGTACGCTAACTCATCTTCGTAGTATATTGCTACCCGCAAAACTCAGCACCATTGTGCCGTGAGACACTAAAGCGCCTACGTACAATGGTTGTCGATAGTACGATTCGATTCAACGACAGGATGGATGGTCCAAGCGTGAGTCTCGGCAGCAAACTATCCAACGCAAAGGTCTCCTTTGCGATATTTAAGCGCGACATTAAGCGATTGCTTATGAACCCCGTCGCCTTGGTGGTTACCCTGGGCGTGTGTGTCATTCCCTCGCTATATGCCTGGTACAACATCGTGGCAAACTGGGATCCGTACGGAAACACCCAGGGCATCAAGATTGCCATCGCCAACAATGACCAAGGAACTCAAAACGACCTGGTGGGCGAGCTCAATGCGGGCGACAAGGTTGTCGACCAGCTCAAAGAGAACGATCAGCTGGGCTGGACCTTCGTCGATTCGGCCGCCGATGCCAAAGAGGGCGTCGAGAGCGGTGAATATTACGCTGCCATCGTGATCCCCAAGAACTTCTCTGACAATCTTGTCTCAATGCTCGACGGCAACTACCATCAGCCCAAGCTTACGTACTACGTCAATGAGAAGAAGAGCGCTATTGCGCCCAAGGTCACCGACACTGGCGCCAATACCATCGAGGAGCAGATCAACTCGGAATTTGTCTCTACGGTGGGCGAGACTGTTGCCGGAATCGCGAAAGATGCCGGAGTCGATTTAAAGGACAAAGCGACCCAGACCCAGGATTCGCTGGCTGGTTCGGTGTCCGAAGCGTCTGATACCCTGGGCGAAGTACGTGATTCCATCGGCGATATGAACACCGCCATCGACAAGACAAGCAGCTCGATTGCTTCGGCCGATGCTGCGTTGGCGGGCCTGCAGGGACAGGCGCCTTCGCTAACGCAGGCAATCGCTCAGGGCAATGACCTGCTGGGCGAAGCTCGCACCACGGCTGGCAAGTCCATCACCTCGCTCTCCAAGGCACTTTCGGAGGGCAGCCTTGCGCTCACCAAGACGTCAGCCTCCGCGAACGCTGCGATTGGCAAGCTGACGGGTACGGTCACATCTACGACCACCCGCATCGACAACTCGCTCGAGTCTCTCCAAGCGACGATCGATCACAATAAGGCCGTTATCGGGCACTTGGAGATTCTCGTCAATGACACGTCGACAGGTTCCGAGGAAATTGACGCGCGCATTGTATCGACCATTGATTCGCTTCGCGAGCAAAACCAGAAGCTGCAGAGCATCAAGGATGGCCTTTCTGCACAGTCGAGCGCCATGGCAAACGACGCTACGGCAATCTCGAACGCGAGCAACGCACTCAACGCGGCAATTCAGACCGGTACGGCTAACCTCGGTCAGGCTCAGACTGATCTGGGGCAGAACGCGCTGCCGAAGGCTTCGAGCGCGCTGGACTCCTTTGCCGCCGTTTCGGGCGATTTGACCGGCATTGTGTCGGGTATGACCCCCACGATTGCGAGCGCGCGTGGCACGCTGGCGCAGCTTGACGCCACGCTCAAGCAGGCCAAGACCACGCTGGCCCAGACCGATTCTTCGCTTGCCAAGGTTCAGGACAAGCTTGCAACCGCCGCCAACGACATCGCGGCCCTGCAGACGTCCGAGTCCATGGGCGAGCTAGCTGATCTGATGGGCGTCGATGTCAATGACGTCGCAGATTTTATGGCATCTCCGGTCGAGCTGACCTCAAAGTCAATTTACCCGGTCAAGAGCTTCGGCTCGGGCATTGCTCCTTTCTACACCAATCTGGCGCTGTGGGTGGGCGGCTATGTGCTCATCGCCATCTACAAGCTCGAGGTCGACCGCGAAGGCATCGGCAGCTTTACCGCGCGTCAGGGCTACTTTGGTCGCTGGCTGCTGATGGTGATCCTGGGCGCGTTCCAGGCCATCATCGTTACGGTGGGCGATCTGGTCATTGGCGTGCAGTGCGTCAACCCGCTCCTATTTGTGCTGGGTGGCATTGCCATCTCGTTTACGTACGTCAACATCATTTACGCGCTGTCCACTACGTTTAAGCACATCGGTAAGGCAATCGGCGTCATTCTGGTTATCGTGCAGATTCCGGGTTCATCGGGTATGTACCCCATCGAGATGATGCCCGGCTTCTTCCAGTGGCTGCACCCGCTGCTGCCCTTTACCTACGGCATCAATCTGCTGCGCGAGACGGTCGGCGGCATGTACTCGTTCAACTACCTGTTTAACCTGTGCATTCTGGGCGTGTTCTTGATCGTGGCGCTCTTTATCGGCCTGCAACTGCGTCCGCTGCTGCTCAACCTCAACCTGCTCTTCGATAAGCAGCTTTCCACGACGGGTCTGATGATCTGCGAGTCCAATGACCTGCCGCGCCAGCGCTACTCGCTGCGCACGGCCATGCGTGTCATGCTCGATTCCGATTCGTACCGTCGCGAACTGCTCGATCATGCGGTCGCCTTTGAACATCGCTACCCGTACTACATCAAGGGCGGTTTCGCCGCTGTAGTCGGCGTGCAGGTGCTGCTCTTCGTTCTGTCGACGGTTCTCGATATCGACAACAATGGCAAGATCATTCTGCTGGTCATCTGGATTATCTCGGTCATTGCCATCTGCGGCTGGCTCATCAACATCGAGTACATCCGCGCAAGCCTCAACACCCAGATGCGCATCTCGGCGCTTTCGGATGAGGACCTGCGCCGCGAGATGCGCGAGCACACGGCCGCCATTCCGGCCGCTCGTCACATGTTCGGCTTGAATGCGAGCGAGCGGGGGTCTGAACCCAAGACTCAGACTGTCAGCCAATGCGGTCATCGCGATGCGGTCCATGTGCCCGAGAACGGGGATGACACGTTTGTGATGAATGAAAAGAACGCCCCGCTCGGCAAGCACTCCAAAGGAGGTGAGGCATAAATGAAGAACATCCTGCATCTGTTTAAGCGCGATGTCCAAAACGTGTCTCGCTCCGTAATCGGCTTGGTTGTCGTGATGGGCCTCGTTATCGTACCGTGCCTGTACGCGTGGTTTAATATCGCCGGCAGCTGGGATCCGTACGGCAACACCGGCAATCTTAAGATCGCCGTGGTCAACACCGATGAGGGTTACGAGAGCGATCTGATCCCTGTCGAGGTCAACGTGGGCGAAAACGTGACCGCCACCCTGCGCGGCAACGAGAGCTTCGATTGGGTTGTGCTCAACAATCGAGAAAAGGCCATCGAGGGCGTCAAATCGGGCGCATACTATGCGGCTGTCGTTATCCCCAAGACGTTTAGTGCCGATATGATGACGCTCTTCTCGACCGATGTGAAGCATGCCGATATCGAGTTCTACGAGAACCAGAAGGCCAACGCTATCGCACAGATCGTGACCGAGAAAGGGTCGAGCGCCGTCCAGAGCCAGGTTAACGAAACCTTTACCGAGACCATCACGACCATCGGTCTTAAAACCGTGTCCAGCCTGCTCGATTACATGAGCACCGACCAAGTGAGCAACTTTATCGCCAACCTGTCCTCGACGCTGGGCGATTCGGTCCAGGACCTGCAAGACGTTCAGGCCAGCGCAACGTCGCTGGCGGGCATTTTGAGTTCCACGTCCGATTCGCTGACGTCGGCGGGCGGTATGCTCAAGCAGACGGGCACGGTCGATGAGTCGACTAAGCAGCTGATGGAGCATGCCAAGAGCGGTATCGATGATTCCAAAGAAGCGCTTAAGGCGGCAAACGATGCCATCGATGCCGCGATCGATGGAAGTGCGGGTTCGTTCGACAATGTGTCTGCCGAGCTCGCGAAGGCGTTCGATGCCGCGAACCAGCATGTCGACCTTACGGTGTCCCAACTCAACGATGCCGCTGCGGCCCTCAATGCGCGCGCCAAGGATATCGATGCGATGGCCGATCAGCTCCGCAGCTTTGCCGACCAGGTGAGGGATGAGAATTTGAAGGACGGCCTCAAGTCCGCTGCGACGTCGCTGGGCAGAATCGCCGTTGAGTACCGCAATAATGAGAAGGACCTGAAGGCGACCGCGAAGTCTCTCTCCGACAGCATGGCCGAGGTCAATAGCTCGCGTGCCGAGGTCGATCAGGCCATCGCCGATGCCAAGGCCGGCATCGCGGGTGCCAAATCCGATTACGATTCCACGTTCTCGGTTAAGGCCAAGGAGCTCAAGAAGACCGTCTCGGGGGTTCTGGATTCACTGAATGGTATTTCAAGCGATCTGGATAGCGCCGTTGCAGGACTGACCGATGCGTCCGGCTCGCTGGCAAAGGGTCTGTCCAAAGCCGCAAAGCTGGTCAACAAGGCTTCCGATCAGTTGGGTGAGGCATCGGACAAGATCAGCGCGTTTAAGGACGAGCTTGACGGCGCCCTTATGTCGGACGATCTGGCCACGATCAAGACAATGATCGGCAACGACCCCGAGGGTTTGGCCGCGTCGCTTTCCGGCCCCGTCGCGCTCGACCGCAAGCCGGTCTATCCGATTCGCAATTACGGCTCTGCCATGGCGCCGTTCTACACGATTCTGTCGCTCTGGGTCGGTTCGATCGTGCTGGCGGCCATGATGAAGGTGTCGGTTGACGATGAGCTCATCAACGAGCTCATCCCCGTGCGCCTGCACGAGATCTACCTGGGCCGTTACCTGTTCTTTGGCGGTCTGGCGCTGCTGCAGGCAACGCTCGTGTGCGCGGGCGACATCCTGTTCTTTGGCATCCAGTGCGACAACCCGCTGCAATTTGTGCTGGCGGGCTGGATCGCGAGCCTCGTGTTCTCCAATATCGTCTACACGCTTACGGTGTCGTTTGGCGATATCGGTAAGGCACTCGCTGTCGTGCTGTTGGTTATGCAGGTCGGCGGTTCGGGCGGTACGTTCCCCATCGAGATGACCGGTCCCGTGTTCCAGGCGATATATCCGTTCCTGCCGTTTACCCACGGCATCAACGCCATGCATGCCGCCATGGCCGGTGCCTACCATATGGAGTACTGGATTGAGCTGGGCATTCTGGCGAGCTATCTGATTCCGTCGCTGGCGCTGGGCGTGGTCTTCCGCCGTCCGGTCATCAAAGCCAACGACTGGATTATCGAAAAGCTTGAGAGTACTAAATTAATCTAGCGCAACAGCGTGGCGTTGACGAAACATCAAGGTCTACTCTGCCGATACTTTAGCGGGCTGGATTGCGATGTCGTGTTGGTTGTTGCTACAGTAGCGGGGCGTGCCGGGGGTCCGGCGCGCCCCGTTTTTATTTGACCATGAGGCGGCACGCAGCCATACGCGTGCGGACACCACGCCCAGTTTGAGTGTGAGGATGTTCCATGGCCCAATACGCTGCCAACGAAATCGAAAACATGCCCGATAGCCCTGTTGCTCGCGATGACCTGGGTGCGGGCGGCACCTCCCGTGGCGCCGGTGCTCGCTCGCCGCTGTTCTGGAAAGTTCTACTGCTTTCGGTGGCGATTATCTGGGGCTACTCCTTTACCACTATGAAGGACGCGCTCGACACCATCCCGGTGTTCGAACTGCTCTATGTTCGCTTTCTTCCCGCAGCGCTGGTCATGTTTGTTATCTTTCGCAAGCGCATCGCCGCCCACCTTAACGCTCGCAATCTGATTGTTGGTCTGAGCATGGGCGCGCTCATGTGGGCAGCCTATGCCTTGCAGACGGTCGGTCTGGCTCAGACCACGGCGGGTAAGAACGCTTTTTTGACGGGCACCTATTGCATTCTGGTCCCGTTCGCGAGCTATTTCCTAAGCGGCGAAAAGCTCACTCGCTACAACTTGGGCGCCGCATTGCTCTGTCTGGCGGGCATTGGCCTGGTGGCGCTCGATAGTGTCGAGTTCAACATCGGTGACGTCATTACGCTGGCGGGTGCGGTCTTTTTCGCCATCCAGATGGCGGTGACCGCCAAGTACGGTCGCAAAATGGACATCAACGTCATCACGTTTTGGATGTTTGTGGGCAATGGCGTCTTGAGCCTTATCTCGTCGCTGCTATTCGAGACCCAAGCGCCTCTGTCCGTGTGGACCCCGAGCTTTATCGGCGTGATGGCCTTTCTCTCGGTGGGCTGCACGTGCGTGGCGCTGCTCATCCAAAACGTCGGCTTGGCGCACGTTCCGGCCTCGACGGGTTCATTGCTCCTATCGATGGAGTCCCCTTCGGGCGTGTTGTTTTCGGTGCTGCTGATGGGGGAGGCGCTTACCTCGCGTCTGCTCGCCGGCTTCGTCCTCATCTTCTTGTCGATCGTCTTGAGCGAGACACATTTCGATTTTTTGCGCCGAAATAATTGCGCGCAATTGTAAACAACTTGTTGCGCCGCCCTTCTGGGGCGGCGTTTTTTATGTAACGCCCTTACAGTTATGCCTTGCACTTTAGACCATCAAAGTGTTTGCTGCACAAATAATACTGGAGGGCATTTATGGCACCAGCTCAGTCCGATTTTCAACCGCAACCAGCGCCCAAGGCTACCCAGGCAGCGCAAGCCGCTATCGGTGACGGTCTTGTTGCCGAGGCTCAAGCTTTTGCCGACAAGCTTGCTGCGTGGCGCCACGACCTGCACCAGACGCCTGAGTTGGGCAATCGCCTTCCGCAAACCTCTGCGTATATCCAAGCGCGCCTGACCGAGATGGACATCCCGTTTGCCACGCTCGTCGATGGTTCCTGTGTTGCGGGCCTTGTCGGTGCCGGTGCCGCCGCGGCCCAGGGCAATGGCGTCTGCACGGACGAACAGGCCGGAACGGTCATTATGCTGCGTGGCGACATGGATGCCCTGCCCGTTGCCGAGGAATCCGGCGAGCCCTTTGCATCCACCAACGGCTGCA
>CALGZY010000290.1 GCA_937934355.1 uncultured Collinsella sp.
CCAACCAGACGCCGTCCAAGCAGGTCGACGGCCATGCGCCGCTCGTTGCCGGCAAGGACCTCAATGCCTATGCCGCGGCGGGTATTATTGCCGACCACGAGTCGACGATTCCCGAGGAGGCGCTCGACAAGCTGTCTCGCGGCATGTACGTGATGCTGCGCGAGGGTACGTGCAGCCATGATCTGGCCAACATGTCGCCGATGCTGCTGGAGAATCCCGCGCGCGCCCGCCGCTGCTGCTTTGCGACTGACGACCGCGCTCCTTCCGATGCGCTTGCAACCGGCATGATCGACAATGCCTGCCGCGTGGCGATTGAGGCCGGTATCGACCCGGTGGTCGCTATCTCCATGGCGTCCCTTTCCACGGCTGAGGCGTTTGGCCTGGATCACGGCTGCCGCGACCCGCACGAACTGCGTGGCGCCATCGCCCCGGGCAAGCGTGCCGACCTGCTGGTGCTCAATGACCTGACGTTTGCCACGGCTCCGCATCGTGTATATGCCGCCGGTGCCCTGGTGGCGCAGGACGGCACCTTTGTGGGCGAGATCGCACCCGAGATGGCCGAGGTTGCGGCCCTTGCCGATGAGCTGCGCGCCTCCGTTAAGCTGCCGAAGCTTTCGCTCGACGTATTCGACTATGCCTTTAAGCCGGGCGAGGCCGTGATTGACGTGGTGCCGGGCAAGGCCATCACGGGCATGGTTCGTCCCGAGAGCGCCGAGGGCCTGCGCCGTATTATGCTGATCGAGCGCCACGGCCGCGGCGTGTCGCTGCAGGCCGAGGGCGCCGACGGTGACGGCCCCGCTGGCCTGGGACTCGTTGGCAAGCATATCGGCCGCGGCTGGGTGCGCGGCTTTACCATCACGGGTGGTGCCATCGCCTCGACGATCGGACACGACTCGCACAACGTGTGCGTCGTGGGCGACAACGCCGCCGATATGATGGCCGCCGTTGATGCCGTGGGCCAGGGCGGTCACGTGCTGGTGCGCAACGGCGAGGTCGTGGCGCGCATTCCGCTGGCGCTCGGTG
>CALGZY010000291.1 GCA_937934355.1 uncultured Collinsella sp.
CGAGGCCGAGCGAAAAATGGATTCTAAAAAAGACCTTGCCATATAGGAGCGTCAGACCAATGTGGCGCCTTGTCCGCGGCTCCGAAGGAGCAGGACAAGGCGCCACACATGGTCGAGGACGTTCTGAAAACTAAGCCCGGCCCCCGCCGGACAGGTCGCACTACTCGCAGAGCAGCTTAGCGATCTGGACGGCGTTGGTTGCCGCGCCCTTACGGATTTGGTCGCCGCAGCACCAGAAGGTAATACCGCGCGTGGCCTCGGGGTTCGAGATGTCGCGACGCACGCGACCGACCCAGATCAGATCCTGATCGGACGTATCCATCGGCATGGGGAAGCGATCATGCGCATCCTCGGCGCCCATGTCGTCAACCAGCTTCACGCCCGGAGCGGCAGCCAGCGCAGCACGGGCCTCTTCCACCGTGATGTCGCGCTCAAACTCGAGCGTAATGCTCTCGGAGTGCGAACGCAGCACGGGCACGCGCACGCAGGTGCAGTTCACGCGCAGCTCGGGCAGATGCATGATCTTACGGCCCTCGTTCTGCAGTTTCATCTCCTCGGAGGTAAAGCCCTCCTCCTTGACGCCGCCAATCTGCGGAATCAGGTTGCTCGCCAGCTGGGCGGCAAACGCGCGCGGCTCGGGAATCTCCTCGCCACGGCCCAGGGCGGCAAGCTGCGCTTCGAGCTCGGCCATACCGGGAGCACCGGCACCCGAAGCCGCCTGATACGTCGAGACGATCATGCGCTTCACGCCGGCAAGCTGATGCAGCGGCCACGTGGGAACCAGGCCGATGATGGTCGCGCAGTTGGGGTTGGCGATAAGGCCGTGATGCCACTTGATGTCGTCGGCATTGATCTCGGGCACGACCAACGGCACCTCGGGATCCATGCGGAAGGCATGGCTGTTGTCGACCACGACGGCGCCGCGCTTGACGGCCTCGGGCAGTAGCTCCTTCGCGATATCGTCGCCGGCGGCTCCGAGCACAATATCACAGCCCTCAAAGGCCTCGGGGCAAGCCTCTTCGATCACGATCTGCTCGCCGCGGAACTCAACGGTCTTGCCCGCGGAGCGTGCACTTGCCAACAACTTGAGCTTGCCGATCGGGAACTCCTGCTCGTTGAGGCACTCGAGCATCTGGGTGCCCACGGCTCCCGTCGCGCCCAAAATAGCAACCGTGTACTGTTTCATGCTTCCCCCTTTAAAGGTTGTGGCTTTTGCCCGCACGCCGAGCAGGCTGATTATTGTTGCCAGTGTATACAAGAACGGGGCGGACACGAAACCCGCCCCGTCGAAACGAAACCGAAACGAAACGCCCCGCCGTAGATTTATGAGACATGTCCCAAAAATCACCGGGATGGTAGCTACTTGCGGAGCACGTCCAGGGCGGGCTCGACCGGCGCGGAAGCCTCCAAGTCGGAGACCTTCACAATGCCGTTTTTATCGGAAAAGGCACGGTAAATGGTCCGAATCGCCAGGTCGAAGTCCTTCTCCTCGACACCGATAATGATGTTGATCTCGTCGCAGCTCTGCGAAATCATACGCACGCTCACGCCGGCCTGGCCGAGCATGCCAAACAGATGGCCCGAGATACCTGCACGACCGCGCAGGTTGCGGCCGACGGTAGCGATGAGCGCCAAGCCCTCGACAACCTCGATCTCGAGCGGCTCGACCTCCTGCTGGATGTCGCCCACGAGTGAGTACAGCGAATCGTGCACATCCTGCTCCTGCACCACGGCGCCAAAGCGGTCGACGCCGGTGGGCATATGCTCGACGGAAACGTCATAGCGCTCAAAGACCGAAAGCGCACGGCGCATAAAGCCAACGCGGGGCTTGGTGCGGTCGCGGGCCACGTTGATGGCGACAAAGCCGCGCTTGCCGGTCACGCCGGTAATGATGGGCTCCGCCTCGCCCTCATCAGCCGTCTCGCTAATGATAGTGCCGGGGTCCTGCGGCGCATTGGTGTTCTTGATGACCAGCGGAATACCAGCCTCGCGCACGGGAAACACAGCTTCCTCGTGCAGAACGCTCGCACCCATGTACGAAAGCTCGCGCAGCTCCTCGTAGGTAACGCGCGCAATGGGCTGAGCCTCGGGAACAATGCGAGGATCGGCAGAATAGAAGCCAGAAACGTCGGTCCAGTTCTCGTACAGGTCGGCGCCCAGGCACTTGGCCAGGATTGAGCCGGAAATATCGCCGCCGCCACGGTCGAGCAGCTTGATCTGGCCCTCACGCGTCGCGCCGTAGAAACCGGGCATAACAAAGCCGCCCTGCTGGCCGTACTCCTGCACCAGCTCGGAGGTGCGATTCATGCTGAGCGTACCGTCGTGATGGAACGCCACAACCGTCGCGGCGTCCAAGAACGGTAGGCCCAGGTACTCGGCCATCAGGCGGGCGGTAAAGTACTCGCCACGGCTCACAAGCTCCTCGGTGGAGTAGCCGCCCGAGCGGGCGCGCTCGGCAAAGGCCGCGAACTCCTCACGGATGGGATAGGTGAGCTCCAGCTCGTCAGCGATATCAAAATAGCGCTGGCCAATGTCCTCAAGCAGCTCCTCACACGACACGTGGTACTTAACGTGCGCGTTAACCAGATAGAGCAGGTCGGTCACCTTGGTGTCGCCCTTAAAGCGGCGGCCGCAGGCGGAAACCACCACAAAACGGCGGGCAGGGTCGGCGTCGACGATGGCCTTGATCTTCTTGAAGTGTTCAGCGTCGGCGACCGACGAGCCGCCAAACTTGGCAATCTTAATCATGGGCTTGAGGTTACCTTTCTAAAAAGCCTCTGCAAACCTATTTTGCGCGCTCTGATACCATGGTTTCACCGATTGGGACCAAGGCATCCGAGGAGCAGTGTTATATGGGAACTTATCATAGTACACGAGGACGCACTTTATCGTGCTCAAGTAAGGTGGCAATCCGTACCGGCATCGCTCCCGACGGGGGTTTGTTTGTCTCGGACGAGCTCGGCACCCAGCAGGTCGATATCAGCTCGCTTGCAGATAAATCGTACTTTGAAATCGCTCAAGATGTGTTGGGAATGTTACTGAATGATTACACGGCCGAAGAAATTTCGGCGTGTGTCGACGAGGCATACCGCGGCACGTTCGCGAGTGAAGAGGTTACGCCGCTCGTCAAACTCGACGCTGCGCCGGGCGCCGACGCCCCTCAGACCTATGTGATGGAGCTCTTTGGCGGCCCCACAAGCGCCTTCAAGGACGTCGCCCTGCAGATGCTCCCCCGTCTGATGGCCCGCACTTCCGCCAGGGACGGCGGCGCTGAGCGCATCATGATCGTCACCGCCACGTCGGGCGACACGGGCAAGGCCGCGCTCGCCGGTTTTGCCGACGCTCCGGGCACGGGCATCACCGTCTTTTATCCCGAGGGCAAGGTCAGCCGCGTCCAGAACCTGCAGATGTCCACGCAGGAGGGCGATAACGTCGCCGTCTGCGGCATCCGCGGCAACTTCGACGACGCCCAGAGTGCCGTCAAGCGCATCTTTGCCGATAAGGAGCTTGCCGAGCGCTTGGAGGCCGCCGGCACGGTGCTTTCGAGCGCCAACTCCATCAACGTCGGCCGCCTGGTGCCGCAGGTCGTCTACTACTTTGCCGCCTATGCGCAGCTGCTGCGCGCCGGCGCCATCGAGGCCGGCGACGCCGTGGAGTTCTGCGTGCCGACCGGCAACTTTGGCGATATTCTGGCCGGCTACTACGCCAAGCGCATGGGTCTGCCCGTCGCCAAGCTCATCGTCGCGAGCGACAAGAACAACGTGCTCGCTGACTTCCTGACTACCGGCGTCCACGACCGCAACCGTCCGTTCTTCACGACCATCTCGCCGTCGATGGACATCCTTATTAGCTCCAACCTGGAGCGCATGCTGTACTTCCTGTCCGATGGCGACTGCGAGCTCGTTGCCGGCCTTATGGAGCAGCTTGCCCAGACGGGTCGCTACGAGGTTCCCGCCGACCTGCTGGCAAAGATTCAGAGCGTCTTTGGCTGCGGTTGGGCCAGCGAGGACGAGGTCCGCGCTGCCATCAAGAACTGCTGGGATGCAAACGGCTATGTGATCGACCCGCACACCGCTTGCGGCTATCACGTCTTTGAAAAGGTCGCCCCCGCCGAGGGCACCAAGGCCCGCGTGCTGCTTTCGACCGCAAGCCCCTACAAGTTCCCGCGCGCCTGCTGCGACGCCCTGGGCCTTAACGTTCCCGAGGACGACTTTGAGGCCATGCGCGTGCTCGAGCAGGCCACCAATACGGTCGCACCGGCACAACTCGCCGAACTCGAGTCCAAGCCCGTCCGCTTCGAAGACGTCTGCGACGTAGCCGACATGGCCAACTACGTAGAGCAGGCTGCAAAAAAGATGGCTACCAACTAAACCCCATATAAGGCGCCGGCGAAAGCCGGCGCACTTTCTTTTAATTTGGCTCCCCAGCGCGGTGAGGAGACGGCGTAGGTCGGTTTCACGCTTGCTCCGTCGCGAGTTCCGCACGAGCCGAAGGCCACTAAATGTGGCCTTCGTGCGAGCAGGACTGTCCGAGCAGCGGAGCAAGCGTGAAACCGACCCCCAGGAGGACCAACAACAATGATCAAGATCACCGTCCCCGCCACCAGCGCAAACCTAGGCATTGGCTACGACACCCTCGGCATGGCCGTCAGCCTCTACTCGCACTTTACCTTTGAGCGCGCCGACAAGCTCACCATCACGGGCTGCCCCGAAGAGTTCCAAAACGAGAATAACCTGGTCTATGTAAGCTTTGTCGATGCTCTGGCCGCCTGGGGCGAGCCGGCTTTTCCCGTTGCCATCGACATTCAGACCGACGTGCCCGTCGCCCGCGGCCTGGGTTCCAGCTCCACCTGCGTCGTCGCTGGCATCATGGCGGCCGCCGCGCTGACGGGCCACACCGTCGACCGCGCCGAGCTCGTCCGCATTGCCACCGAGGTCGAGGGCCATCCCGATAACGTCGCCCCTGCCATCCTGGGCGGTGCCGTTTGCTCCTTTACGCCGACTGATTCGCTCCCCCAGTGCCTGCGCTACGAGGTGAGCGATCGCTTGCGTTTTATTACCGTGATTCCGCCCTACGAGGTACATACGAGCGAGGCGCGCAAGGTCGTGCCGCAGGAGATTCCGCTCTCCACCGCCGTATGGCAAATGGGCCGCATCGCCGGCATGACGCGCGGCCTGGAGACCGGCGACCTTGACCTGATTGCCGCCGCTAATGACGACCGCATTCAGGAGCCCTATCGTCGCCGCCTCATCCCCGACTACAACGCCGTGCGCGACACCTGCCTTAACGGCGGCGCCAAGACCATCTGGATCAGTGGTTCGGGCTCGACCCTCATGGCTATAACCGACGACACCATCGTGGCAAAGTTCCTGCAGGTCAAGCTGCGCGAGCAGTTCCCCAAGTGTGATACGCATATTCTGACGTGCGACACCGAGGGCGCTCAAATCGAGTACCTGTAGACGTCCTCCTCATATACCTGTCCGGGACGGTCGGGATGTTCCCTCAAAATCGTCCTCGCGCATGAAGGCCCCCGTTGCCTCGCTTCTACGAAGCGTTGGCAACGG
>CALGZY010000292.1 GCA_937934355.1 uncultured Collinsella sp.
CTCGGTGGCGCCGGCGCCCACGATGGTGTGCAGCTCGTCGATGAACAGGATGATGTTGCCATCAGCCTCCTTCACCTCACGCAGCACGTTCTTCAAACGGTCCTCGAACTCGCCGCGGTACTTCGCGCCGGCCATCATCGCACCCAGATCGAGCGAGACGATCTCGCGATCCTTCAGCGACGAGGGAACATCGCCAGCCACGATGCGCTGGGCCAGGCCCTCGACGATGGCCGTCTTGCCAGTGCCAGGCTCGCCGATGAGCACCGGGTTGTTCTTCGTACGGCGCGACAGCACCTGAATGGTGCGGCGGATCTCCTCGTTACGGCCGATAACCGGATCGAGCTTGCCCTCGCGGGCCTGCTGGGTAAGGTTCTGACCATACTGCTCGAGCACCTCGAACTCCGCTTTCGACTCCGCATCGGTTACGCGGGTATCGCCGCGCAGATCCTGGTAAGCCGCTTCCACCGTTTTGCGCGTAACGCCTGCATCGTTCAAGATGCGGCCCGCCTGACCCTTGTCCTCGGAAAGGGCGATGAGCAGATGCTCGGTGGTGATGTAGTTGTCGTCCAGCTTGCCTGCTATCTTCTCGGCGTTGTTCATCAGGGAGTCAAACTCGCGCGAAGGCGCCACCATGCCCATGAAGGTCTGGCCCGACACCTTGGGCTGATGCTCGACTTCAGCATCGACGCGCTGCTTCAGCATGGCAGGGTCGGCGCCGATGCGCGTGATGATCGCCTTAAGGTTGTTCTCGTCTGCAGAAAGAATTGCGGCCAGCAAATGGAGCGGCTCAGTAGTGGCCGCCTCATGCTTGGACGCAATGTCCATGGCAGACTTAAATGCTTCTTGAGCAGTTACTGCTAGCTTCTCAATCCACATAGGTTTCTCCTTTCTTTTGCTTGTCGGCAAAAGAAACGGGTTGGCGCTGCGAGCGGCGGCAGCCTGCCGCATGCTCGCTGGATCTCCGCGCCAACCTCTTGTCCATTACTTACATCAACCTGCGCAACACTATTGCGTTGCTGTCGGTTACCAGAGAATTGACGCTCTCCCTGGTTTCGAGCTCATGCACGCGGTCGGCAAGCTTGCGCACACGGCGGTGAAGCGCGTCGAGCTCTTCGTCGCGCTCGTCCAAACGACCCTTCAAATCAAGGATGCGAATGACGCCGGCCAAGTTGATGCCTTCATCGGTAAGCTCGTTGATGAGCTGCAAGCGCTCGATGTCTGCCTGCGAGTACATGCGCGTGTTGCCGCGCGTGCGCTGCGGGGAAACCAAGCCCTTTTGCTCGTAGATGCGCAGGGTTTGCGGGTGAACGCCGGCAAGCTCGGCCGCAGCAGCGTCCTTGGTGGCCTGCAGCTCGGCGGCATCGGCCGCCGCCTTGGCAGCCAGAGCCGCGGCGGACTCGCTCTTGACCTGCGCGACCTGCTCGGCGGCCGCAATCTTGGCGTCGGCATCGGCGCGAGCGGCCGCGACCTCGGCATCGGCCTCGGCACGCATCTGCTCAAGCTGCGCCGCCGCGGTCGAGCGTGCCTCTGCCGCAGCATCCTCGGCAGCCTTCTTGCCCGCCTCGACATCCTCCAGCGAGCCACGCAGCTCCTCGGCATCGGCCTCGGCCATCTGTGCGCGCTGCGTCAATGCCAGCTCACGCGTCTTGGCCTCATCCAGCTCGTCGGCCAGGTCGTCGCGTTCATCGGTCAGCGCGTGCGCCTGCACCTTCCAGGACTTCAGCTGCCCCTGCAGCTCCTCAATCTGCTCGCGAGCCTCGGCCAGCGCCTGCTCGGCATCGAGCTGGGCCTGCGTGACCTCCTCCACAAACACGCGACGGACCTCAACGTCGGGCAGGTCGGGGCTATCGACCTGCACCTCCTTAATCTCCTTAATAAACTTGGGCGCCACCGGCTCGGGATGCACGCTCTCGAGCTCCTGCAGGTTGCGCTCGTCGTCGGTCAGGCTCTTAAAGACGGTGTAGTTGTTAATGAGGTTGGTGTACATCTGCACCATGTACTCGTCATCGAACGCCAGCGCCTGCTGCTGCACGTCGATGTTGTAGCCCACCTTGTCGTAGCGCTCCATAAACTGCCACAGCTGGTAGCACTTGCGGTAGTTCGGGTCCTTCATGATGAGGTTGGTGCGCTGGATGGGGCTGCGGACCGCGCTGCAGCCGTTCATAATCTGGCAGAACGACGCACCGCGCAGCGCCATGACCAGACGGCGCACGCGGTCGATGCGCATAAAGACGTCCATGTTGTCGGCGTCGTTCTCGGCAAAGCTCTGGCGGTTCTTGACCGTCATCTCGACGTTGTACTCGATCTCTTCGTACGCGTCGTCGATCTTGCTGTGCATCTTAAAGCGGTTGCGAATCTCGTTGCCCGTCGACCAAAAGATCACGTCGGTACGCTTGTCCACAAACGTCAGCAGGCGCTGAATCAGGTGGTAGATAAAGCGGTTCTCGTACAGGTCGTACGTCTCGACGGTACTGACGTTGAGGATGCGCGTGGGGTGGACGTCACCATCGTCGCTCGGCGCCAGGAACTGCGTGTTCTGGCTCAGATGGCGAACGCTATCGGCGCTGATCTTTTTGGCGAGCGAGACCGGCACCACCTCTTCCTCGGTGGTGATAAAGCGGCGCGGATTTTCGATGATGGTGTTGATGGCGTCGAGCGAGTCCTCGATCATGCTGATCCACTCCTCGTCCACCACCTTGACGAGTTCCTCGCGCTGCTGCTCGATCGTGGTGCCCGAGGCCTGCGCCATCTCAAACAGATAGCGGAAGTAGCGGCTGTCCTCCTGGATGGGCTTCATCTGCTCGGAGAAGCTGGTATAGAGGTCCTGAATGGTCTCGGACATGGGTTACTCCATAGGTTGGATCGATCGGTAAGGGGCGCGGCGACGTCACACAGGACAAACGCTACTGATTGTCTTGTCCCACGCCCCGCGCTTACGGCATTAGTAGAAGTTCTGGATCCGCTGCAGGTACATGACGGAATCGGGCAGGCCGCCCTCGCCAAAGGTCTTCTCGATATACTCGATCAGGCCCTTCATCTCGTCGCGCACAAAGCTCACGTTCATGGACTCGAACTTCTTGAGCACCTTGCGGGCGATGATGTAGTCCATGCCGCCCAGCTCGGTGCCGCCGCACGCCACGTACACGGGGATAAAGTCGTACATCTGCTTGATGATACGGTTACCAAAGGCCAGCTTAAAGCGGGTCTGCAGGTACTGATCCAGCTTGTGCATCTTCTGGAGCAGCTCGTCGTCGATCACATACTCGACCTTTGCCTTCTGGAACAGATACTGCAGATGCTCGGCCGTCACGTGCACGCGCTCGTGCGGCTCGCATTCAAATGCGTCGGCGCGCTCGTTGAGCTCGATGGGAATCGCGCGGTCGTACACCTTGTCCGTGATGGTAAAGGTAGAGTCGTCGTTGTTGGCCGTGCCGATAAACCACAGGCTGTCGGGAATGGTGAGCTTTCCGTCGTGCAGACCCTTGGGGTCGGCGGCCCACTGGGTAGGCACCAGGTCGAGCACCCACTCGTCGTGGCTGGGCATCTCGAGCACCGACAGGATCTCGGCAAAGTAGTACTCCACGCGGGCGAGGTTCATCTCGTCGAGCACGATCATGGACGGGTCCTGGCGCAGCCCCGCCTCGTACACGGCGCGGAGGAACTCGGTCTCGTTAAAG
>CALGZY010000293.1 GCA_937934355.1 uncultured Collinsella sp.
CGGTCTGACGCTCAAGTTCGAGTTCTTTGTTGCGGCAGTCGACGTAGTCTTCCAGGGCGTCTTTGAACTTGTCAAAGTGGTATTCGAAGCCGTTTTCGATAGAAGTCGAAGGCGCTGCAACGGCACCGAGCGACGAAACGCCAAAATGGCATCTGTTGCATCTGTCCTGCCCGTCATAATCAGCAACCGAGGCTAACCCGCCTGGCGACCCCTTCTTATAGTTGGGGCAACTCGTTCCGTAATGCAGATACGTCTTGTCATCGATGGCACTGGTTGGCCACGCCGCATCGGTATAGAGTTCCGTCGCTCGCACCTCGTCAGTGTTGCGCGGCAACAGCGGGATATAGGAAGTGACTTCATCTCCGTCCTCGGTTACATATGCACGATTGACCTCTGTACTCGCATAGGTGTAAAACGCCTTGCGCGCCGCCGACTCCGCCTTCGTCTCGACGCTTGAGCCCTGAGGTGCCTCGTTTGCAAGGCGCGAGCGGTAATAGGCCTTCGCGCGATCGAGCGCCACTTGCGGCTCCCATGTGACACTCGAGGCATAGTGCGGATTCTCAATATCCGAAAGCTTCGCCAAGCTCCTCGCGCGTTCCCACATGCACGAACAGCTTCCGACTGCGCCTCTGTCAGATCCACCGCAGTCGGCAAGCCAGGCATGTTCCTTGGCCTTTGACGTTTTCTCGGACGCTTTCTTCAGTTCCTTGGCAGCATAGTCAAGGTCTTTTGAGGTGCTCTCGATGGCATCGGTCGAGATCTCGGACCCTTTGAGCGCAGCGAAGTCCGACTCGGATGTCCTGGGCACGGCAAGCGCCGTACCGGTATAGGTCACACTATCGGTATCCTGCGCCGACACCGCCTGCGTGGCACGCGCGGCGATCAGATACGGCAGAGCCGTCTCGATTTTCTGTAAGCCTTCCGATGCGCTTTTGGCAAACTTGTTGCGCGTTTTAATGATCTCAATCCCGGTGTCGACCATATTGCCGGCAACTGGTTCGGCACCCGGGATGAGGATGGCGACCAGGCCCGTCCCGATCGTGGCAAACCCCGCCAGACCCAGACTCAAGATGCTCGCATCCACCACCGTGGCAGCCGTGTGATAGGACGACACTACGTTGACACCCGCCAGCACGCCGCTATCGGCCGCCACCTGGGTGTCCCCGGCACGCGACATGCTCCATATCGCCGCGGTCGACGAAAACAACAACGTGAGCACCACTAGGATGACCACGGCAGAAGAAAGCGTGGTGTAGGCACCGTCTTCGATAAACAGGTCGATACCGGCGCGGCCCATAAAGCCGCCTCGCTTGCGATGGCAGCTCGGACGGCGCGTCAAAACGCATCTAGACCAGAAACGCTTAATCCCATGCAGCAATCCACGAATCATAATCTCCCTCCAGCCATTCGGGACGCGATTGATACGAGACATCGACCTTGAGCTCAACGTAGCCGCCCTCGGCGGTACCACCCATAGCCCGCGCAAACGCGCCGATCACAGGCAACGGCTTGACCTCGCCGGAAACGGACACGGCCGAGACGCCACCCGCACCGGCCCGGCCAAGCTCGATATCCCACGACAACGGCCCGCCGGCATGAAAGATCGAAACGTTGGGCACTGCGGCAAGCCGGCGGCAGGTGAACTCCTTAAGATCGTCGTCCTCCGCCGTCGTCGTGGTCATGAGCCGCGCGGTCTCGGCGGCGGCAGACTCCATGACCGCGCGCGTATAAAGCAAGCACACCGGTTGCAGTGCGAGAAGGATGAGCGTCAGAAACGTCGGCAGCAAAAAAGCGGCCTCGACCGTAGACTGCGCCCGGTCCTCGCGCGCGATATCAATACAACGCGATGTCCTTAGCGCCCGCAGCGGCGTCGATAAACGACGTCGAGGCAACGCCATGGGATGCCGCCCGCTCAACCAGCGCCGCCAAGCGCCCATCGGTGCCAGCACGCCAAAGCCCCGCGATCGCCAGCACGATCGATAACAGCGCCACCGTGACGATGGCGTATTCCACAGTCGCTTGGGCAACCTCTTCACGCAGAACGCTATGCATTTCACGATCCCTCCTTTGAGCTTATTGTTTGCGGGACCAGACGCACGGCGCGCAGACGACACGAAGCATCGCCGGTGTCCGCGGCAACCGTCACCATATCGACCCAGCCGCGCCCATCGCGCACGATGGCGCCCCATACGTTGCCCTTAATATCGAGATAGCCGCTCAGGGCGAGCTGGGACGTTGGCACCTCGCGGTAGGCGCGTAACATATCCGCCGCTGCCTCGGTCATCGGTCGGTCCTCGGACCATGCAAGCCGGACCGCAATCGCGTTGTCCTCAGGCGAATCCGTCGCAGTGCCAGACCGCTTGTCGAGCGTCCGCAGAAAGGTTTGCGCCGTGACAGCGACATCCGAATCGTCCGCATCTCGCATCTCATCTTTTTGAGACGCCACCGCCGAATCTGAGCCCGAATCGAAGGCGGCCCCAGGACGCTGCTGCCGCGCGGCGTTAAGCCCCCAAAGCACCGCCGCCATCGCCACGATCAGGCAAGCAAACACCAGCAGCACCCCGATGGAGCGCTCGCCCTCTACAGGCTGTTGATGCCCTCGCTGATCGCATCCCATAGCTCTTTAACCTTGCCCTTAAATGCGACGATGGCGATAATCGCGATCACCACGAGCACGCCGACCAAGATGGCATACTCGGTGGTACCCTGTGCACTCTCCTCCTGCAGTAGCTCCTTGGCGCGCTGACGAACATATGCCGCCCGGCAAAACGCCCAGCCCTGGACCTTGCCAGCAGCGTCAGTCATCGTGTTCATGTATTCCTCCCTACATCATCCCGCCTGCTCCCAGCAGCGGGCCCAATATGGACAGAAGCAACGCCGGCAAGATGAGCGTGCCGGTGGGAATCAGCAGCTTGACGGGCGCACGCTCGATCTCGCGCTCGACCGCGGCGCGATGAGCCGCACGGATCTCGCGACTTTGAGCGGCCAGCGTCTCGGCAAGTGGGGCACCCAGGGCGAGTGCCTGCCCCACCGTAATGGCAAAGGTCTCGAGCGCTCGCACGTCCAGGTCGCGCGCGGCGACCAACAACTCGTCCTCACGCGTGCCCACGCCCACCTGCCACGCCATGCAGGCCCGCTCAAGGCGAAGAGCCAGCACTGACCGGCGGTTGGCGCAGAAAATCTCAAGCGCTGCATCAAACGAAAGACCGGCCGAAAGACCCAAGCGCACAACATCGATCATCTCGGACACTTCGCCGAGCGAAACTCGCGCCGGGCCGCCCGCTCCAACCGCGCCCTTCACTCGCGCGGTCAGGGCATCGACCACCGAGCGACCCGCGGCAGCGACCAGCACCGCCTCGCGCTTGCAGGCCCCTGCGATCTTGCGCGCATCCGCCCGATCCAAACCCGTCGCGACAAATACACTCAGGGCGCACAGGCAAGCCGCAACTGCAACTGGGGCGCTCATAGCTCCACCCTCATAATGCGCCGGATAACCACCAGGGCAACGGCGTTGAGGGCAAGACCCAGCACCACAGCGCCCGCGCCGGCAGGCGTCGCAAGACCGCGACGAAAATCTGCCGAAAGCAGCGCCAACACCGCGCACATGCCCGCCGGCATCGCCGCGACCATATGCGCAGACATGCGAGCCTGCGACGTCTTAACATCCAGGCGGCGCTTGAGCTCAATGCGCTCCCCCACCATGCTCGACGCCTCGGACAGTAAGTCGGCAAGCGGAGCGCCAGTGCGCTGTGACACCTTAAGCGCCAAGGTCACAAGCGAAAGACCGGGGGCGTCGATGCGCACGAGCAAGTCATCGAGCGCGTCGGTCGCCGAGATGCCGCAATCGATCGCCGCCGCTACCCGCAAAAACTCGGTATGTACCGGCTCTTGCGCATGAGCGCCCACAAAGCGCATGCCCTGGGCCAGCGAATGTCCCGAGGCAAGCGACATGGAAAGTGCGGTAAACGCCTCGGGCATGGCCTCTTCTGCATCGTGTTGCTCGCGCCGGCTCTCAAAGCCATCCCGAGCGGCGCCAACGGCAATCGGAGCAACAAGTCCCAAGGCAAACCCGAGGGACGATAACGACACCATCGTTAGTAAAACGCAGCAGACACCGCTCGATAGCAGCAGAAACGCCAAACGCCCCGAAGCATCCTCGATCACGAGGCCAAGGCGATGCGCCGGAGCCAGCGATGCCCACGAACGGGCGATCTTTTTCAGCAGATCGTTTTCCACCAGCTCACGCGGCAGCTTCTCTGCCACCGTCTCGAGCGCCTGACGCGCCAGCTCCGCCGGCGGCACCTGCGGCACACGAGGTTCCGCCCCGCACGCCGTCGCAACAGAAAACCCTGCCAAACCCCCTACGACGAGGGGCACAGCGACCTCCATTCGTCCACCTCCTCTTGTGTGAGCGTCCCCGACCGCAGGCCTTCTGCGATAAACGGCGGCTCGCGGTCAAGCGTCCAGGTTCGCTCGGCGGCATCGAAAGTCACATAGCGCTCGAGTTCTACGCCGCCCGACGCGGCGCGACGCACCCCCGAATACGAGGAGACGAAACGCCTGCCATCGGCGTGGCGCTCGGACATCACGATGCCGTCGAGCGCCATGGCAATCTGCTCCTCGATGAGCTCGCTCGGCAGATCGATGCCATAACGTGCAAGCAACGTCAGACGCACCACGGTCTCCTGTTCTGAACCCGCATGAAGTGTGGTGAGCGACCCATCGTGGCCCGTGTTCATGGCCTGCAACATGTCGCAGCACTCGGCACCGCGCACCTCGCCCACCACGATGCGGTCGGGGCGCATGCGCAGGGCATTGGTCACCAGGTCGCGGATCGTCACCGCGCCCTCGCCCTCAATTGAAGCCTCGCGCGCCTCTAGGCGCACCACGTGCGGATGATGCGCAAACTTGAGCTCGGCAGAGTCCTCGATCGTCACGATGCGCTCGCCGGTGGAAATCTCGCATGACAACGCGTTGAGCAGGGTGGTCTTACCAGATCCCGTGCCTCCCGCAACCGCCAGGTCCTGTCGCAGCGACACCGCGCACGACAGCAGCTGCGCATACCAAAGCGGCAGCGACCCCAGCCCCACAAGCTCGTCCAGCGAGCAGATACGGTCCGAGAACTTTCGGATGGTGAGAATCGGTCCGTCAATCGCCACAGGCGGAATCACCGCGTTGACGCGATAGCCCGTTTTGAGGCGGGCGTTGACGATGGGGCTGCGCTCGTCGATACGGCGGCCAAGTGGCGAGATGATGCGGTCGATAAGCACACGGATCTGCTCATCATCCTCAAACGCATGCTCGATGGGGTGCAAGACGCCGCCGCGTTCAAAGAAAGCCGAGCGGCAGCCGTTAATCATGATCTCGGTAACGGTGTCGTCCTCGATGAGCGGCTGCAACGGCCCCAAGCCCACCACGTCATCCAAAATCTCGTCGATGATGGTCTCGCGCTCGGACGTCGCGAGATCAGTCGGCTCCTCAACATTGAGCGCCGCCTCCACCGCGGGACGCAATTCCGAGCGGGCAAGTGCCGGGTCGATATAGGCGCTGATACGCGCCACTTCGTCGTAACCCATGCGGTCCATCACGGCGCGCTTGGTGCGTCGTTTCACCGCGCGGCGACGCCCCGCATCTACAGGCGCTGCCCCCGCTGCAGCGCCGGCAGCCTTAATCCTCGTTTGCAGGCTCATCGCTGATCACCCTCGCGCGACCAGGGAAGGCGGATACGCGGGCGTTCGGTGCGCGTTGCACGGTCGGCGACCATATCGCTCCAAGGGCCGACGGCGCACCCCAGTTCCACGAGCATCTCGCGCGTGGCCTCGCGCACGCTGGTCGCAAAAGCGCTGGTCTGCCCCACTGCCTCATCAGCGCGCCCAAACGCCATGAGCGCGGCGAGATCCTGCCCGCCATCGGCGATACGAATCTTGGAGCTCAACGCACAGGCAATCTCAAAGCGCATGGCGACGTCCTCGTCTGCCCCGCGCGCACCGAACCGGTTGAACACGGCGCTCATGCGCGTGCGCGGCACACCTACTCGACTTGCCAGTTCAATGACGCGCGACGCCGATGTCGCGGACGACACCGCAGCATCGCCAACGATCAGGCAACGGTCGCTCGCCGCCACCGCAGCCGCCACGGCGTCGCCCCAAAAGACCGAGGTATCGATAAAGACCACGTCGGATTCGCGACGCAGAACATCAAGCAGTAGCTCCACCGGACATGCCATGAGCTCGGCTTGCTCGGGCGCCGCGACGGGACCCCAGAGCGTAACGCCCGGCGCCACGCGCATCGATGCGGCCACGATATCCGGCTCGGCAAGCGCGCCCGCCACCGACGGCTCGATAAGTGCCGCCATATCGCGCGGAGCATCGACGCCTAACAAGTCGTAAAGGTTTCCAAACATCAGGTCCAGGTCGAGCACGGCGGCACGCAAGCCCAACAGCGACGATGTGTGTGCCATGGTGGCAATGATCGTCGACTTGCCGCAACCGCCCGAACCCGAAATGGCGCAGATGACCGGAGCTCGATGCTGCGGAGCGGCAGCGTCTGCCGGCGGCATCGGAGGCGGCGGGGCGGGCGTCGGTGACAGCGTCCCCGTCTCCCCCGCCGCAACCACACGCTGCGTCCAAGCCGGCATGGCAGCTTGTTCGGTCTGCGAGGCAGGCTCGTTCTGTGCAATCTGCTCATGCTGCATCAGCGACAACTCGCCGCACCCGGCAAAGCCCTCAACTTCGTCGAGTTCATCCGCCAGATTCACGCCGTGCACGTATCCCATATCTACAGCCGGGGAGTCGCCAGCATGCTGCGCCGGCTCTCCAGCGTCATCGTATACAAGGGGGTTCCGGGGGCGCCGACCATGCTCGGCTTCCGCTTTTCCATAATCATCAACACGCGGGCCTCTTGTAGCGCGAGGCGCCCCGGGTTCCCTATCAACAAAAGCATCGGGCTCAATCGTCATGCACCGATCGGAATCAACCGCTCCCTCGCCCGCGCGCCCGTTGCCGCATATACTGTGCGCAGCGATGACCTCGGTCGCCCCTGCGCGAAACAGCCCCTCGATATCCGATGGATCGAGTGCTTCTATCAACACGACCACGCGACTCACGCGGCCTTCGGCCGTCAGGCGCGCAACAGTCTTGCGCACATCTTCGATATCAAACAGAGACGCCGCGATGATGGCAGCCCCGCGGCGCGACGGAAACGCCCGCGCCATGGAAACCAGCCCGTCCAGGTCACCCACGCGAAGCACCTGTGCACCCGTATCACGGCCCTCGACTTCCCGCTGCAACAGCCCGTAATCGCCGCACGCGCAGCACGCAAGCCAGATCGCCTTCATCACTCGTCGCCTCCGCTCTTTTTGCCGCGCGCCGTGGAGGGAATCGTCAAGCTGACCGTTCCCTTGCCCGATGCCCCCAGCAGTTCCTTGACGTCTTCGGGGTCAGCCGCCAGCGTCACCCATTCGATCTTGCCCTCGCGCGTGGCACCGGAATCTTCACTGGTATCGATCACGTACGCGCCGCACAACCGATCGGTTACGCCGTCTTTTTGCACATACACATCCACGTAGCTGCCCACGCCCGTAGCACCGCCGACCGAGTGCTCGGCATCGACCGCCACCGAAACGGCGACCTTGCCCTTAGGCACCTCGAGCTTGTGACTCTCGGCCTTGGTGTAGACATTGCAGATCACGGCGTTTTTGGGAATACGCGAAGTCGTCACGTCGCCGCGCACCTGGCGCAGCTCGGTCGCCGCGCCACGCGGCAGCAGACTCGTCAGCCATTCCTGGGTTATGACATTGGTCTCATCGAGGGTCTCGCCCACATCGATATCGCGCGCCGCGACGCATACCTCGACGCGATCGCCACCGTGCTTGGCCAAGGTCTCAGCCTGGACCTGTTCGGCTTGCGAGCGGATCGACGAGCCGTAAACCATGCAGAGCAGAGCAGCGAGCACGCCCGCGACCAGACTGATGGCGATGCGTTTGCTCTTGTTCACGGCCGCTCCTCTCATGGCAGTGCCGGGCGAATGCCCGTACCACCATTGTCTGGGCGGTCAGAGTGCAAAGCGGCGCAATTGCGATTTTGGTTTTCGATGTCAAACCAATCGCTGACCAAAAGCTGACCAGCCCGTCAAGCTCGTAGCAAGGTTTTGGTCAGTACGTCAGCAAACTGCATGTTTCGAGGCTTTTCCGCAGCAAAAAAGCCGTCTCCCGAACAGTTGGGAGACGGCTGTCATAGGAAAAATCAATTACAGATGGACATCGGGATCGAGCATTTGAGCACTCACGCGCATGGATGACGCCAGGTTTTGGAACGTTTCCAAACGCAGGCTGTCGATCTGCCCGGCGTCCTCGGCCTCGCGAACGGCACAACCCGGCTCATGGGTATGCGTGCAATCGCCAAACCGGCACGCACGCGATGCCTCGACAATCTCGGGGAAGGCGCGCGCCAGACCCCGCTCGTGACCCACGAGCGGTAAGCTGCGCAGGCCCGGGGCATCGGCGATCACGCCGGCGTCGCCCGGCAGTGCCACCATCACGCGCGCGACGGTAGTGTGACGGCCCTGGTCGTCGCGTTCGCGCACACCGCCAGTCGCCAACGTATCGTGGCCCAGCAGCGCATTGAGCAGCGTCGACTTGCCGGCACCCGACTCGCCCAGAATCATGGCGCAGCTCCCGGCAGGCACGCAGACACGGACCTCGTCCAGGCCGCGCCCCTCGGCAGAGGACGTCACGATCACGCGCATGTCCGGACCCACCAGGCGGCGCACGCGGTCCAGATCGCGCTCGAGCTCCTCGGCATCGCAGCGGTCAGCTTTGGTGAGCACCACCACCGGCTCGGCATCGCAGTCGAGCGCCAACACCAGCGAGCGCGCCACGCGGTCGAGCAGCACCTCACCGGCACCGAGCGCCTGCACGATTAGCACGCTATCCACGTTGGAGCAGAGCACCTGGCGCTCTCCACGGGCACGGCCGCGCCAACGCTCAAAGCTCGTACGGCGCGGCAGCACGCACTCAATCACGCCCATATCGTGCCCGGGAGCGCGGCGCACCGCCACACGGTCGCCCACGGCAGGCAGCAGGACCTCGTCCTCGCCGCGCGACTTGGCAAACCCCACGGCATGCTCGGCGCGGAAGGTATCGTCGGCAGTCGCCACCAGCGGAAACCCGCGATCCAAGCGAATAACGGCACCCAGTTGCATCTGCTCGGGCTCCTCGGCATGTGCGCAGAAATCATCAAAGGCAGTCTGCTGGGTTTCATCGACCGGCAGGTCATCAAACGCCGGAACATCCTGCAGCACATCGAGCCCCGGTACGCTCGCCAACAACTCCTCGGCAGACACGGGCGCTTCGGTCGCGAGTTTCCGACGACGGTCACGCTTAGCCCGTGCCCCCGTCGTCTTTTTCTTCGCCTTAGCCTTAGCCTTGCCCACAAGCGCCTCCCAGCACCATAAATCACAACTGAGCAGGTATTTTAAATCAAAAAGAGCTGGCCGGGCAAAGCCCTAAATCAAAAAGAGCTGGCCGGGCAAAGCCCGACCAGCTCACAAACTTTCCCTCAGCCCTTTATCATCCGCGCGGGAGAAAAGCCAGCAAGGATACCGCAGGGCCCGCCCGCCGGGAGGGGTTTCCTAAGGGCACATCCCGCAGCCGCAAAGCGGCGAGGACGTGCCCGTGGAAACCCCGCAGGCGGTCGGGCCCGGACAGGAACATTACTCTTTCTCGACCGCGCGCATGATCGCCTTGTAGATCTCCATCAGCGGGATGATCAGGAAGGCCAGGCCCAAAGCGGCAAGAACGCCCTTGAGCTCAAGCGTCACGGGGCCAAAGAACATCTCGGCAAGCGTCGGCTGCACGGTCACGATCACCGTCAGCACCAGTGCCAGCGCGGCGGAAGCCCACAGCCACTTGTTCTGCTTCTTCATGGTGAACAGCGACGCACGACGGCTGCGCATATTGAAGCAGTGGAAAATCTCGACCATGTTGAGCGTGATGAACGCCATCATCACGCCTTCCTCGTCGGCATTGCCGGCGATCATATCGGCGATGTGGATGTAGCCCATGTCAAAGTACACGCCCACAAAGAAGCTCGCCAGCACCAGCACGGTGATGATCAGGCCCTGGACCACGCAGTCCAGACCCATATGTCCGGCAAAGACGCCGTCCTTGGCGTTGCGCGGCTTGCGCTTCATGATGTCGCCCTCGGCATCCTCCATGCCCAGCGCGAGCGCGGGGAAGCAGTCGGTGACCAGGTTCACCCACAGCAGCTGCACCGGCTGAAAGATGGTAAAGCCGATGAGCGTGGCGATAAACACCGAGAACACCTCGGCAAGGTTGGCCGAAAGCAGGAACTGGATGACCTTGCGGATGTTGTCGTAGATGCGGCGCCCCTCTTCGCAGGCACCGATGATGGTGGCGAAGTTGTCGTCGGCAAGTACCATGTCGGCGACGTTCTTGGTGACGTCGGTACCGGTGATGCCCATGCCCACGCCGATGTCGGCGCGTTTGATGGACGGGGCGTCGTTGACGCCGTCGCCCGTCATGGCCACGATCTGGTCGCGTGACTTCCATGCCTCGACGATGCGGGTCTTGTGCTCAGGCTGGACGCGGGCGTACACGCCGTAATCCTCGATGTGTGCGTCGAGTTCCTCGTCGCTCATGCGATCGAGGTCGGCACCGGTGATAGCCTGGCTGCGATCGGCGACAATGCTCAGCTGTTTGGCGATGGCCACGGCGGTGTCGATGTGGTCGCCCGTAATCATGACAGTGCGGATGCCGGCGTTGTGGGCCTCGCGGATGGCGTCGGCGACCTCGGGGCGGACCGGGTCGATCATGCCGGACAGGCCGCAGAAGACCAGGTCGTGCTCGAGCGCAGCGGGGCTGCAGTCGCTCGGAACCTCGGTGTAGGTGCGGCTTGCCAGCGCCAGCACGCGCAGGGCCTCGTCGGCCATGGCCTTGTTGGCGGCCACGAGCTCGGCACGACGCTCCTCGGTCAGCGGAACGACCCTGTCGCCGTCGTAGATATGGGTGCACAGGCCGATCACCACGTCGGGCGCGCCCTTGGTGTACTGCTCGTACTCGCCGTCCAGGGTCTCGACGACCACGGACATCATCTTGCGGCCCGAGTCGAACGGGGCCTCACCCACACGCGGGTGCTCGGCAGTCAGGCCAGTGAGACCAGCCTTGCCGGCATCGTTGACGAGCGCGCACTCGGTCGGCTCACCCACGGCCTCGCCCAGCTCCTCGTCCCACTGGGCGTCGGAGCACAGCGCCATGCCGGCCAGGAACTTCTCCTTAGGCGCAGCGAGCTCGTGCTTGACGACGGTCATCTTGTTTTGGGTAAGGGTACCGGTCTTGTCCGAGCAGATGGTCTGCGTGCAGCCAAGGGTCTCGACGGCAGAGAGCTTGCGGATGATTGCCTGGCGCTTGGCCATCTTGGTCACGCCAAGCGACAGCACGATGGTCACGACGGCGACCAGGCCCTCGGGGATGGCAGCGACGGCGAGCGAGACGGCAACCATAAAGGTATCGAGCAAGGCTGTCGGGTCAGTGAGGACGTTGCCCACGCCGTGGCGGATGATGTCGACGCCAAAGATGACGACGCAGATGACGATAACCATGATGGTGAGGATGCGGCTGAGCTCGGCAAGCTTCACCTGCAGCGGCGTGAGCTCTTCCTTGGCCTCGGCCAGAGCGCCGGCGATCTTACCCATCTCGGTGTTCATGCCGGTGCCGACCACGACGGCACGGCCACGGCCGTACACCACGGTGGAGCCCATGTAGCACATGTTCTTGCGGTCGCCGAGCGGCACGTCGTCGGTGCCGGCGGCGAGCTCGATCACGTTGGCATGCTTCTCGACGGGCACGGACTCGCCGGTAAGGGCGGCCTCCTCGATCTTCATCGTGGCGCTCTCGAGCACACGGCAGTCGGCCGGGACGGAGTCGCCCGCCTCGAGCATGATCACATCGCCGGGCACGAGCTCGGCGCTCGGCAGGTGCACGAGCTTGCCGTCGCGCAGCACCTTGGACTGCGCCGCGCTCATCTCCTGCAGGGCCTCGAGGGCCTCCTCGCTTTTAGCCTCCTGGACCACGCCCAGCACCGAGTTGACGATAACGACGAACATGATGATGGCGACATCGGCAAAGTCCGCCTCGCCCTTGACCATGCCCGTGAGCGCGCTGATGACGGCGGCAACGATCAGCATGATGACCATGGGGTCGGCCATCTGCTCAAAGAAGCGCTTCCACAACGGGGTCTTCTCGGCTTCCTCGAGCTTGTTAGGGCCTGTCTTGGCGAGGCGCGACGACGCCTCGTCGTTGCTCAGGCCGAGGTTCTCATCGACACCTTGGTCGCTGAGCACCTCCGCCGCGGCGGACAGGTATTCCTTTTGCATATAGAGTCCCCTCCTGGGATTCGGGCCACTCAGCAGATTGATGCCCGATCATAATTCCCAGGAGAAGGGCAAGGGCTCATCAAGGC
>CALGZY010000294.1 GCA_937934355.1 uncultured Collinsella sp.
AGAGACATCTAACTATAACACACGAATCATGCAGTAAGATAAGGCTAACCTTATTCTCGGCTAAGACGCATCTCTCCGACCCTTTGAATCACCCCTTTTCACGCCACCCGCTACGAACCCCGGCGGAAACCAGGGAGTGATTAAAGGAGCGGCCTGAGGTTTTGCGAATCAATTGAGTCATTCCCGAAATCGCGAATCAAGGGCCTGAGTCGTCAGGCCCTCACAGGGGGACCGCGATGGTGGCCACCGCGCCGCCCGAGGGGCTGTTGGCGAGCGAGACGGAGCCCCCGTGGGCGCTCGCGGCCTCGGAGGCGGCGTGGAGGCCGAGCCCGTAGTGGCGGCCTCCGTCGCGCGAGGAGCGGGAGGAGTCGTCTGTGAAGAGGCGCTCGCAGCCGCGTTCGAGGGCGGCGGGAGAGAAGCCCGGTCCGTCGTCGGACACCTCGATGACGAGGTGTCCGCCCGCGACGTCGCAGGAGACCGCCACGCGCGAGCGCGCGTGCTCGGCGGCGTTGGCCACGAGGTTCGCGGCGGCTCGCGCCAGGGCGGTTCGGTCGAGCGGGGCCTCGGGCGCGTCCGCGACAGCGGGGCCCGTGGCCGCGTCGAGCGTCACGCCTCGCGCCCGGGCGATCTGGGCGGCCTCGGCGAGGACCTGCTCGCAGAGCTCGGCCGGCCGCATGGGGGTCCTCTCCGCCCCGTCGGACCCGCGCGAGGCCTCGATGAGCAGGCGCACGTAGCCGTCGAGCCTTTCGACACCGCCGGCTATGTCGCGTGCGGCGGCCGCGAGGTCGGCGTCTTTCTCGTCTTTCAGCTCCTCCGCCACGAAGTCGGCGTTGGCGCGCAGCACGGTGAGCGGCGTCTTGAGGTCGTGGGCGAGCGACGCCACCTGCTCGCGCTGCCCCCGCTCCGCGGCCCAGCGGGCCTCGAGCGACTCGGCGAGGGAGGCCCGCATGGCGTCCATCGCGGCGAGGACGTCGTTCACCTCGCGCACGTTGGTGCTGCCGACCGCGAAGTCGAGCTCCCCCGCGCCGACGCGCCCCGCCGCCTCCGCGAGCGGCGCCATCTTGCGCGAGATCACGCGGCTCGCGCGGCGCGCCACGAGCGCGAGCGCGAGCGCGCTTCCCGCAGCGGCGCCGACGAGCATGAGATTCTGCGGGTTGGGAAGCAGGCCGGCGAGGTCGCGCGAGACCCACTGCGGCAGGTACTCGCTGACGAGTGCGCAGGCCCCGCCGCCCTTGAGCGGGAACGCGGCGTAGGTGAGCCCCGAGCCCCCGCCCTCGATCTCCACTGTGCCCGGATCCGCGGCGAGTGCCGCACGGGCCATTTCCGTCGCGTCCTCGAGCCGCGTGCCCTCGAGGTCTGTCATCAGCACGTATCCGTCCTTGTTCAGGATGAGGTAGCGGTACGCCGTCGGCACGTCCTGCTGCCCGCAGACGCCGTCGCGTGCCAGGCCCTCCGCGACCTCGCGCGCATTGGCCGGCCCCCAGCTTGCCTCGTAGACGAAGCCCGCGTTGATCGCCGCGGAGAGCGCCATGAACGAGGCGAGCCACGCCGTGGCGACCGCCGCGAACGCGTAGGCGAAGTAGCGCGCGATGACGAAGGAGAGCGGCATGCCCCCGCGACCTCGCGCCCCGGTCCTCAGAGCTGCCACTTGTACCCCATCCCCCAGACGGTCGCGATCGGATCGGCGCCGGCCTCGGAGAGTTTCCTCCGGGCGCGGCTGACCTGCATGGATATGGCCGCGTCGTCGGCGTCGCTCTCCCAGCCGAGCACCGCCTCGCGGATCTGCGCGCGGCTCATGACCTGCCCGGGGTGGCGGGCGAGGTACTCGCAGATGGCGTACTCGGTGGGCGTGAGCGGCACGGCCTCGCCGCCCACGGCGAGGCCGCGCGCCCCGAGGTCGATCCGCACCTCCCCGAAGGAGAGGGCGTGCGAGCGCGGCCGGCGCTCACGGCGTAGATGGGCCGCGACCTTGGCGCGCAGCTCCGCGGCCCCGAAGGGCTTGCGGACGTAGTCGTCGGCGCCCAGGCCGTAGCCGGCCACGGCGTCCTCCTCGGCCACGCGCGCGGTCAGGAAGATGATGGGCCCGTCGAAGTCCGGGCGGATCTGCCGCACGAGCTCGAAGCCGTCGAGCCCCGGCATCATGACGTCGCAGAGCACGAGGTCGAAGCGCGAGAGGTCCATCCCCGGGACCGCCGTCGGGTCCGCTGCCTTGACGACCTCATGGCCGTCGCGGCCGAGGACGCGCGCGAGCGCGTCGAGGATCGCCCGCTCATCATCCACTGCCAGTATCCTCGCCATGTTCGACCTCCTGAAACTCCCGTCGGCATTGTACTTGTGCCGCGCTCAGCGGTCCAGAGCCCCGCGCGCAGCCGCGGGCGCCCACATGGCAATCTCAGGGTTGGGCAGCACCCGGTCGGCGATCGAGCGCGGCGCCGACCCCCAGCCGGCGTCGAGCAGGGCATTCCCGCCCAGGACGAGCGCTGCGGAGAGGAGGGCGAGCACGGCGGCGAGCGGCTTCCTACGCATCTGCCCTCCCGTCCTCGAAGCGGCAGAACCAGGCGATAAGGACGGTGGCGGTTGCCAGGGTGAGCACGAGGCCAGCGAGCGCCGCCGTGAGGAGAGGGCCCGCCGCGCGTGCGGCGTCGATGAAGGCCTCTACCCCGAGCGACCCCAGGCGCGCGGGCCAGGCGAGCGGCACCCAGCTCAGGGGCGTCGCCAGGGCACCGGTGAGCTCGCCGGTCATGAGGCCGTGCGCAAGTCCGCCCACTGAGAAGAACGCGAGGAGCATCCCCGCCGCGCCGGCGCCGATGGCGGCGTTGCGGCCGAGGCGCAGGGCCACGCCGAGCCCCAGCGCGTAGAGGGGCAGGCTGCCCAGCACGATGCCCGCCCAGGCGGCCGCAAGCGGAGCGGGCCCGAGCGGCAGGCGCCCGGCGACGGCGAGCACGGCCCCGAACACGCCGAGCGCCACGGCCAGCGCGCCCGCGCCGAGCGCCGCAAGGGCGAGTAGCTTCGCCGCGACGGCGCGCCCGCGCGAGGGGACCGCCGTGAGGTTGGCGAGGCGCCCGGCAGCGCGCTCCTCGTCCACGGCGAGCCCGCAGACGATGGCGGACATGAGCGGCATGAGGGCGCCGAGGAACTGGGCGTAGGCGTCCGCGCCCAGCGCCGGGTCCCATCGGGTTATGGAGAAGTACTCGCCGCAGGCAAGACCGGCTGCCAGGCCGCAGACGAGGTGCACCACTGCGAGCGGGGAGCGCGCCAGGCGCAGGGCCTCGGAGAGCAGGGCCCGCGAGAGAGTCATGCGCGGCGTCGGGTCGGAGAGTCGTGTCACGGCCATCACCTCTCCTCGGAGCGCGCGAACCAGGCCGCGCCCGCCGCCGTGAGCGCGGCGAACGCGAGCGCGCAGACCGCAAGGCCTGCCAGTGTGAGCATGCCGTCCGCCGCGAGCGCCCCGCCGAGCGCCATGTCCGCCGCGAGTGGCTCGCCGCTCGGCAGCACGGGGATGAAGCTCGTGGGGATGACCATGCTCGCCGACGGCGGAAAGAGCTGCGGCAGCGGCATCAGCGACCAGGCGAACCCACCCATGAGCTGCACGGCGAGCGGGCAGAAGATGCCCGCGAGCATGCCGAGCCGCGCCGTGAGGAAGAGCCCTGCGGGGATCATCCACGCCGCGGTCACCGTGTTGACGAGCGCGCAGAGGAACATCGTGAGCGTGCCCGCGACCGTGAGGCCCTGCGAGGAGAACGCCGATCCCGCGAGGTAGATGCCGAAGACCACGAGGTTCGAGAGCGTGCAGAGCGCGAGGCACCAGAGCGCCTTGGCCCACCAGGCGCGCCCGAGCGGGAAGCCCAGGCCCAGAAGCCCCCGCATCCGCGTGCGCGCGTCCGCCCGCGCGACGCACGCCACCACGAGCGAGAGAGCCACGGGCAGGAAGAGCGCGTACCAGTAGTTCCACGCGCTGAAGATCTGCACGCCCCGGTAGGGCATCGCGCCGAGCAGCGGCATCGGCAGCGCCATGAGCACGGCCAGGCGAACCGGTGCCGCGTGGCGCGACTTCAGGGCCTCGGCGCGCAGGCCCGCGAGCAGGCCGCCTTTCTCGCCCGTCATGCCGCCACCTCCCCGCGTGCTCGTCGCCCTTCCCGGCAGAAGCTCATGAAGAGTTCCTCGAGGTCCTGCCCGGGCCGAAGCGCATCCTCGTAGGCGAGGCGCCCCCCGCAGATGATGCCGATGGTGTCCGCCATCTGCTGCACCTCGGAGAGGATGTGGCTCGAGACGATCACCGTCGTGCCCGCCGCCGCGAAGCCGCGGATCTGGTCGCGCAGCTCCTCGATGCCGATGGGGTCGAGGCCGTTGGTGGGCTCGTCGAGCACGAGCAGGCGTGGCCGGGCGATCAGCGCCAGCGCGAGCCCCAGGCGCTGCCGCATGCCCATCGAGAAGCGCCCGGCGCGCTTCTTCCCGGTGTCCGCGAGGTCCACGGCGGCGAGCACCTCATCTACGCGGCTCTCGGGAAGGCCCAGCAGCGTGGTGCGCACGCGCAGGTTCTCGCGCGCGGTGAGGTTGGGGTAGAGCGGCGCCTCCTCGATGAGGCTGCCGATTGCGTAGAGGTCCTCGCGGCGCCAGGCGTGCCCGGCAAAGAGGATCTCCCCGGCCGTCGGCCGCAGCATCCCGCAGATCATCTTGAGCGTTGTCGACTTGCCGGCGCCGTTGGGGCCGAGCAGCCCGTACACCTCGCCCTCGCGGATATGAAGGCTCACGTCGGCCACGGCCTCCTGCGCCTGGTCGCCGCGGCCGAAGCGCTTGGTGAGCCCGCGCGTCTCGAGCATGTAACCCATGGGTTCGTCCTTTCTCTTCCGGGCGCACGGGCCGAGTCGCCGTGCCCGCGCGCCTTGCCTTTCGGGTTCACCATCCATGGTGGGGCGCGTTTCTAACGAAGCCGTAACGGCCGTTGGGCTCTTTTGGCGCCAGCCCTTCTCGACCTGTACGCCACTCATGGTATGTTTATCGCGATAACAAGGACGGAGGTGCCCGTGGCACGCAATAAGTACCCGGAGGAGACGGTCGAGAAGATTCTCGACGTTGCCGAGCGGCTCCTCGTGGAGCGCGGCTACGAGCACACCACGATGATCTGAAGAGCAATACGCTAAACCGAAAAAGGTAATCGAAGCCGCGCCTGTGGACTTATCGAGGGTCGAGATTCCCGCCCCATCCATCGGCACCCAGCAGAAGGTCGTCGACATCCTCGACCGCTTCGACACCCTAACGAAATCGCTCACCGACGGTATCCCTGCCGAGATCGAGGCACGCCGGGCGCAGTACGGGTACTACCGCGACCGCCTGCTCGACTTCCGAAACTAAGTGAGAATAAGTTATCGGTACGCTTTTTTATAAAATGTAAAAAAGTACCCCCATAACTGATAAAATTGACACTAAAAAAAGGGGGGTGCATCTTGCGTATATACCGACGTGAAAAGTATCTGAAGCAAATGCGTGGTTTCTACCACGATGACGGGATGATCAAGGTAATCACCGGTGTTCGCAGGTGTGGTAAATCCTGCCTCATGCAATCAATCGCAGGCGAACTTGTGGAATCCGGTGTAGCGAGCGACCACATCATCTATATCGACCTCGACTCACGGGAGAACGGGAAGGTCAAGACGACCGATGAGCTCGAAAATCTGATTGACATGTCGACCTCAGCAGACACTGAGGAGACGAAGTACCTCTTCATCGATGAGATTCAGAACGTAGAGGAATTCGAGCTGCTCATCAACGGCTACCGGACAGATGGCGGTTGGTCCATTTTCATTACCGGTTCGAATTCATATCTGCTTTCTGGGCAGCTTGTTACAAAGCTGACGGGTCGCTATATCGAGTTCGAAGTGTTCCCACTCGACTTTGCGGAATATATCGATATGAAGCGTTTTCTCGGCAAGCCTGTCAATGACGTTCTCGTAGGAGAGTTTACCGAGTACCTGACCCTTGGAGGATTTCCCAAAGCGTTGGAGTATGAGGGCGAGGATGAAAAGCGCACCTATATCAAGAGTGTTATTCATGAGATCTTTGAAAAGGACGTCAAACATTCGAACAAGATTAAGAATGTCTCGGTTTTCGATGCCGTCCAGACGTATCTCATCAACAACTTTGGTGCGCCGACGAACCTGAAGAACCTCCTTGCGTACTTCAATGATGTCGAGAAGATTCCCATCAAGCGCGAAACGCTCAATCGGTATATCCAGATTCTTGTTGACGCGAAGATCCTTTATCGCTGCTCGAGGTTCGATCTCAAGTCTCGGCGATCGCTTATCCGCGAAGAGAAGTACTACCTGGCTGATCCCGGCTTCTATTTCGCCATGAACACGGATGCGAGGATTAACTACGGGCCGGCGTTGGAGAACGTGCTCTACCTCTATCTTGCATCGCGCGGGTACGAGCTTTCTGTGGGCCGTATTGGGAAGCTCGAGTGTGACTTCATCGCTCGTAGGCGCAATGCTTACGCCTACATCCAGGTCTCTATGTCGATTGCCGACAGAGGCGTCGAGGAGCGCGAGTACAGGCCGTTCGGCCACATCAGGGATGGGTATCCGCGCTACTTGTTCACGCTTGATCCTCTATTGCAGGAGAGGGATGGCGTCAGGCACCTTAACATGGCGTCGTTTATGCAAGATGGCGGTGATCTTATTTGAGCGGCGGCCAGATTCTTTTGCTCCCTAGTGCGCAAACAGTGCGGGCATCAAATGGGGACCATTGCCTCACGTAGAATCGATAGATTGAAAACTTGTTTTGATGTTGACAGGCTTTTGACCAGTGGCTCCTATTACTAAGTGGAAGTAGCTGAAACGAGGCGACTGCATAGCTCCATCTGTTTTGGTTAAAACAAAAAATATGCCGCGCGCCTGCGGCATGAAGGAGGGAGATTCTTATGAATATCGTTGTATTGAGTGGTAGCCCGCGCAGGGGCGCCAATACCGACACCATGGTCGAGGCGTTTGCCGAGACCGCGCGTGAGGGCGGCAATACGGTCGAGGTCGTCCGTGTTGCCAGCAAGAAAATCGGTGGTTGCCTGGGGTGTCAGTATTGCTTCGCCCACGAGGGCACTTGCGTGCAGAAGGATGACATGGCCGACGTGATCGAGTCGCTGAAAGGCGCCGATATGGTTGTCTTCGCTTCGCCTATCTACTGGTTTGATATCGCTGCGCAGGAGAAGGCCGCCATCGACCGCCTGTACGCCTTCGGTGCTACGGGCTTCCCGTTCACCAAGACGGCCCTTTTGCTCGATAGCCACAGCGAGGGCGTCTATGATGCGGCGATCGCTATGTACAAGTCAACCTGCGCGTACTGCAAGTGGGAGGACCAGGGCATTGTCACCATCAGCGGCATGACCGAGCGCGACAGCATGGCATCGTCGCCCAAGTTGGAAGAGGTGCGAGAGCTCGCTCGCAAGCTTGCCTAAGAACAAGAAGAACGCATGGCAATCGGTGTTGGTGGAAAATGCTTGCTATCCTTACCAAGAGGAATGCTGATTGCCATGCGTTGATGCTTCCGCGGACAATTCCGGCGTGCTAAAACGCCTTCTCATTCAAGAATTCCCTGAATGCGGGGATGTCAAAGCCAACGAGACCACGCCCACGTTCCCCGATGACGCCGTCCTCGAGAAGGCGGCGTTTGTATTGGCTTGCGTAGTTGCTGGCGACGCCCATGCGTTTGGCTATCTCCGAGACCCTGCTGGGGCCAGAATCGGGCAGCATCGCGAGCAAAAACTCAATGTCTTTATCGGAAAGCTCTCGATAGGTCGTTTCGAGAGAAGCCCGATGCCATGCTTCTCGAGTTGCCTGAAGATGCCATTCATGCACGTGCGCCAGTTGCCCTGGGCTTCTTGAACATATGTCCAATCGATGCCCACTGGACCAATTTGAACGCCGTTTATGCGCGCATGAGGCTGTGAGAGGTAGCTATCTGCGGCTTCTTTGGTTCGCTCGATAATATCTTCGAGCATGCCTGGCATGGCGGAGACATTTGCTGCGATCCAACCGTGTTCAAGCGCCGTTTCTGAAAGGAGCGAGAGAAGCGCCGTCTTGCCCGTTCCCCTTGCGCCCGTAAAAATAGTCGACAGGTTTGGATCTCCCGGGCCGTTGATAAAACCACGGTTGATGTCACGCAGAATATGCTCGCGACCCGCTAGAAAGGGAGGGATACTTCCGAACGTCGGGGTAAAGGGGTTCTTGCTGTACTCCATGGTGTCTCCTTTGCAAGTTTTGCTAATTTTTGCAAGTTTTGCTAATTTTTGCAAGTTTTGCTAACGACCGACCAAAGGGCATCGAAGCAGTGACGCTGACATTTTTTAACGCAGAAAAATAAGCAGAAATCAATTAATCTGCGTTAAGAAATAGTTGAGAAGAAAAACGACGAGTCCCGGGCGCAATGTCGTTGCGCTCCGAGCCTCGTCGCTTTGCGAAGTATCTAACGGTCTCGTTGCCGTGGTACCTAGTCAAACAAACTCGGCATGTCGTTTTCCTTCATGAGGGCACCGGCGGAGGGCAGACTCTGCGCGGTGAACTTCTCGGCCGAGACGCCGGCGCCAAGGATCTCTTCGGTCGTGCCGACGGTGGTGACCAAGCGACCCTTCTTGGCCGTAAAGGCCTGGACGCCCTGCGTGTTGGTGGTCGTCTTGGTCTTGAGCAGCGACGTGTTGAAGTTCATCAGGCGATAGTCGCTCGAGACCAGCGCGATGTCGCGATCTTCCTTGAGCACCTGGGCATACAGCAGCTTGCTGCCGCCGTAGATGGCGTTCTTGAGGCGCTTGCGGTTGGTTTTGGTGACGTATCCGGCAAGTGCGACGCGCACCACACGGCCGTTTTCAAAGATAAACAGCACGTCGGCCTTGTAGTCCTCGGGGTCGATGACCCAGATGACACTCTCGTCGGGTTCCATCTCGAGGTCGGTCGGCAGGTACGAGCCCAGCTGGGCCGACTTGGTGTCCTCAAACGCCGCAACCTTGCACTTGTACACCTGGCTCTTGTTGGTAAACACGAGCAGCTCGTGCGTGTTGGAGGACGGGAACTCGATAAAGGGTTTGTCGCCGTCCTTGTACTTGAGCGTGGTGGCCTTCTTGAGCACGCGGTCCGTCATCTTCTTAAGGTAGCCATCGCGTGAGAGCATGATGGTCACCGGGTACTCCTCGACCTCGGGCTCCAGGCTTACCTCGATGACCTCGTGGGGCTCGATCCTGCCCGTGCGGCGCGGCATCACGTACTTCTTGTTGACCGCGGCCAGTTCGTCGCTGATGACCTTCTTGATGTTGTCTTCGCTCGAGAGAATCTCCTCAAGCTCGGCAATCTCGCCCTCGAGCTTGGCGATGTCCTTGGTGCGGTTGAGAATATACTCCTCGTTGATGTTGCGGAGCTTGAGTTCGGCAACAAACTCGGCCTGGGTCTCGTCGATGTCGAAGCCCTTCATAAGGTTGGGCACGACCTCGGCCTCGAGTTTGGTTCCGCGGATGATGGCGATGGCCTTGTCGATATCGAGCAGAATTGCCTCGAGGCCGTGCAGCAGGTGCAGGCGCTCGGACTTTTTGCCCAGGTCAAAGTTAATGCGGCGGCGCGTGGACTCAATACGCCACTTGACCCACTCGTGCAGGATCTGGCGCACGCCCATAACACGGGGATAGCCGTCGACGAGCACATTGAAGTTGCACGAGAACGAATCCTGCAGCGTGGTCGAGCGATAAAGCTTGGCCATGAGCTTGTCGGGGTCGACGCCGCGCTTAAGGTCGATAGCGATGCGCAGACCCGAGAGGTCGGTCTCGTCGCGGATGTCGGCGATCTCCTTGACCTTGCCCTCTTTGGAGAGCTTGACGATGCGCTCGATGATGACATCGGTCTTAGTGGTGTAGGGGATCTCGTAGACCTCGATGATGCGTTCTTCGGGAATCCAACGCCAACGGGAGCGGATCTGGAAGCTGCCAAGGCCGGTCTCGATAATCTTTTCCATCTCCTCGCGGCGGTAGATAATCTCGCCGCCGGTCGAGAAGTCGGGCATGGGCATATATTCGAGCAGGTCGCAGTCGGGATCCTGCAGGTAGTGCATCGTGGCGGTGCAGACCTCGTTGAGGTTGAAGCCGCAGATGTCGGACGCCATGGCGACGCCGATGCCCTTATTGGCCGAGACAAGGATGTTGGGGAATGTGGTGGGCAACAGACGCGGCTCCTTCATGGCGCCGTCGTAGCTGTCGACGAAGTCGACCGGGTCCTTGTCGATATCCTTGAAGATCTCGGCGCTGATGGGGGAGAGCTTGGCCTCGGTATAACGCGAGGCAGCGTAGCTCAGGTCGCCCGAATAGTACTTGCCAAAGTTGCCCTTCGACTCCACGAAGGGCGCGAGCAGCGCCTCGTTGCCCGTCGCCAGGCGCACCATCGTCTCGTAGATCGCGGCATCGCCATGTGGGTTGAGCTTCATGGTCTGGCCCACGATGTTGGCGCTCTTCTGGCGCTCGCCCTTGAGCAGACCCATCTTGTACATCGTGTAGAGCAGCTTGCGGTGCGAGGGCTTAAAGCCGTCGATCTCGGGGAACGCACGCGAGACGTTGACGCTCATGGCGTAGGGCATGTAGTTGGCCTCGAGCGTCTGCGTGATCGGCTGGTCGGTGACCTCGGAGTGCAGGCCGATGACGTTCTCGGCGTTAACCTGCTTTTTCTTTGGCTGGTTCTTCGTCTTCTTCTTTGCCACGATATCCTCTTGAACTTCTTATAGGCCGTCGTTATCGATTTGCTGCTACTGCAGGTCCAGCTGGTCCAGGTATTCCTTGCCGTGCTCGGAGATATGGCGCTTGCGGCCTGCCTCGTCGTTGCCCAGCAACAGGTTGAACATGGTCTCCATCTTAGTGACGTCCTCGGGCTCCACCTTGATCAGGCGACGCGTCTCGGGGTTCATGGTGGTGAGCCACATCATGTCTGGATCGTTTTCACCAAGACCCTTGGAGCGGTTGATGGAACACTTCTGGTCGCCGATCTCCTTAAGGATGCCGTTCTTCTCGAGCTCGGTGTAGGCAAAGTAGGTCTTCTCTTTGCAGTTGATCTCGTAGAGCGGCGACTCAGCGATATAGACGTAGCCCTCGTCGATAAGCGTGGGCACCAGGCGATAGAGCATGGTGAGTACGAGCGTGCGGATGTGATAGCCGTCGACGTCGGCGTCCGTACAGATGATGACCTTGTTCCAGTTGAGGTTGTCCAGGTCGAAGGCGCCCAGGTTCTTGATGCGCTTGTCTTTGATCTCCACGCCGCAGCCCAGCACGCGCATGAGGTCCATGATGATGTCGGACT
>CALGZY010000295.1 GCA_937934355.1 uncultured Collinsella sp.
CTTTGGCAGGTGGGATGTGATGGCCATGAGACTTGCGGACACTTTTCTCGTCCATCTACGCTCTTGCTTTGCCATTCTCTTTTCGGGGCAAACTCCGCACTGGAGTTTGCCCCGTTTTTTTGGGACAACGCAGCCAGGCTCCATTGCTCGATGGATCAAGCGTATGAATATCGAACAGATGTTTGCAATTATTGCGTTTACCAGCTGCGGGTGCATACGCTCGCAGTAAAATGGCCTTGCGACGCATCCCGTGCGCGGGCGGCCGACGACTCGATCGGAGGTCCCCAAATGCTGAAATTCCTTAACGCGCTCGCCGCCCTTGCGGCGGTGGGCACGTTCGTCATCGCGTTTCTTGACTCGTATGAGGTTCGGTTTAAGGTCCGTAGGCGCACGCGCGGTGCGGACGGTAGAACGCATTTGCGCCGCAACAAGCGCAAATAAGAATGCCCGGGGTTCGGAGCCCGGGCATTTAACTAAAGCTGAAAACTAGGCCGCCCGCGCTCTCGTACACTTACGCGGGGTGCGTCGTTTTCTATTGACATTGTATCCCGAATCGCCCCGCCGATCCGGGACATTTTGAAAACTCAAATGCAGGCTTATCCTCGACTGGACGGTGCAGTCTATCTGCGTTGTCCGGCGTGGAAGCTCGCTAATCGGCTATTATTTGTTTAGACAACTTGAGTTGTAGAGGAGTGACCGGCGATGGTGCAGGGCGCCAAACATATGAAGAGCAAAAACGCCGCGGCCAACGGTGACTCAAGCCCTCAGCCCAAACCTCAACCAAAGCCCAAGCGCCGCCGCAAACGACTGCCGCGCTGGGCCGACCGGCTCATCACTATCGTCATCATCCTTATTGGCGTGGGCCTTATGACCTGGCCGTGGATCTTGGACCGGCTCGAGGCCTCGGGCGTATTCAACCAGATCAGCACCGTGTCCAGCACTGTGGACGCGCTGTCTGAAGAGGAGCGCGAGCGCATTCTGCTCCAGGCGCGCTCCTATAACGAGCAACTGGCGGGCGAGGCCACCGAGCTTCCCGCCGACCAGATCGAGCCCTACGCCCAGCAGCTTATCTTTGACCGCGACCCCATGATGAGCTGGGTCGATATCCCCTCAATCGACGTGAGCATGCCCATCTACCACGGCACGAGCGAGGAAGTCCTTATGGCGGGCGTCGGCCACCTGGAGGGCACGAGCCTGCCGGTGGGCGGCACCTCGACGCATTGCGTGCTCACCGCGCACTCGGGCATGCGCAACCTGAGCATGTTCGACGACATCCACTCGCTGGAGCCCGGCGACCTGGTGCTGCTGCACACCATGAACAAGACGCTCGCCTACAAGATGGTGGACTCCGAGGTCGTGCTGCCCGAGGAGATGGAGTCGCTGACCATCGAGCCCGGCGCCGACAAGGTGACGCTCGTCACCTGCACGCCCTACGGCGTGAACGACCACCGCCTGCTGGTGCATTGCGTGCGCACCAAGTACAACAAGAAGGACGTCGACAAGCAAAAGTCGCTGGCCGGCCGCCACTGGGGCAAGCGTGAGTTTGCCGTGCTCATTGTGGTCGTGGCCATTGTGCTGTTGCTGCTGGACATCGTGATCCACGCGGTCCGCAAGCGCCGCAAGGCCAAGGCCTCGGCATAAGACATTCTTCAGAACCACCACAAAGGGGACAGGCACCTTTGTGGTGGTCGGGACTTCCAAACCATCACAACATTCGATGAAAATCGCGATTTTGATGAAAAGCGTCGAATGTTGTGATGCTTTTCGCTGCGGGCGCGACGGTTTTCCTTGTGGGCAGTACGGTTCTCGTTGTGGACGCGACGGTTTTCGCTGTGGACGGTGCGGTTTCGCTGCAGAACCGCCAGCCCGCCGCCTGCCAGCCCGCCGCCCTCGTTACGTTTTCGCTGCATTTAGGTAAAGCACCTGCTCCAAGCGGCGTTGCCTTGTATACTAGAGCGGTTTATCTGTTATGCGGAAGGGAGCGCCTATGGCACTCAGCGAGAAAGACGTGCGCGGTATCGCCGAGTACGCAAAGATCGCACTGACCGATGACGAGCTCACCCAGATGACGTCCTACATGAACGACGCCGTCCAGATGCTCGAGCCCGTCTTGCAATATGACTTGCCCGACGTGGAACCCACGTTCCATCCCATCGGAAGCCTGTCCAACGTGATGGGCGATGACCTACGCGAGCCCGAGCGCGACCTGTCGCTCGACGTCGCGCTCGAAAACGCCGGCAGCGCGCGCGACCGCTACTTCCGCGTGCCGTCCATTTTGGGAGAGGGGGAGAGCGAGTAATGGCGCAGAGCTTCGATTCCCTTACCGCCGCCCAGATCGCCGCGGGCGTTGCCGCCGGCGACTTTACCGCCACCGAGGTGGCCCAGGCCTCCCTTGCCGCCATCGAGGCGCGCGAGGGCGGGGTTCAGGCATTCCTGCAGGTGTCGCCCGAGCTCGCGCTCGAGGCCGCCGCGCGCGTGGATGCCGACCGTGCCGCAGGCAAGCCGCTGCCCCCGCTCGCGGGCGTGCCGCTGGCCATTAAGGACAACATGAACCTCGTGGGCACGCGCACCACCTGCGCTTCCCGCATGCTCGAGAACTATCAGAGCGTCTACACCGCTACCTGCGTCCAGCGCATGCTCGATGCCGGCTGCCTGCCCATGGGCAAGGCCAACATGGACGAGTTTGCCTTTGGCAGCTCCACCGAGAGCTCGGCGTTCCACCGCACCAACAACCCCTGGGATACCGAGCGCGTGCCCGGCGGCTCCTCGGGCGGCTCCGCTGCCGCCGTCGCCGCGGGCGAGGTCGCGCTCTCGCTGGGCTCGGACACCGGCGGCTCCATCCGCCAGCCGGCGTCGCTGTGCGGCGTGGTGGGCTTTAAGCCCACGTATGGCGCCGTGAGCCGTTACGGCGTGGTTGCCTTTGGCTCGTCGCTCGACCAGGTGGGCCCCTTTGGCCGCACGGTTGAGGATGTCGCGCTGGCCATGAACGCGCTTACCGGCGCGGGCCACGATCCGTACGACTGCACCAGCAAGGACTGCGCCGTCGACTTTACAGAGCACCTCAACGATAGCATCGAGGGCAAGCGCGTGGGCATCATCCCTGCGTTTATGGAGGCCGAGGGCCTGACGTCCGAGGTCAAGGCCGCTGTTCAGCGCGCCGCCCAGGAGCTGCAGAACCAGGGCGCCGAGCTGGTCGAGGTCGACCTGCCGCACCTGGACGCCGCCATCGCCGCCTACTACGTTATCGGCCCGGCCGAGGCGTTCTCCAACCTGGCCCGTTTCGACGGCATTCGCTACGGCTACCAGGAGGAGGGCTGCGCCAACCTGTCCGACCAGAGCTCGCTTTCGCGCGCCCACGGCTTTGGCGCCGAGGCCAAGCGCCGTCAGATGCTCGGCGCCTACCTGCTGAGCTCGGGCGTGTACGACAAGTACTACTACGCTGCGCAAAAGGCCCGCACGCTCATCACGCAGGACTACGATGCCGCGTATGCCAAGGTGGACACCATCCTTATGCCCGCCTCGCCGCACACGGCCTTTAAGTTTGGCGAGATTAGCGATCCCACGCAGATGTACCTCTCCGACCTGTACACCATCTCGCTCAACATTTGCGGCAACGGTGGTATCTCGGTGCCGCTGGGCCTGGGCGAGGATACTCAGCTGCCCGTTTCTGCCCAGCTGGTTGGTCCGGCCTTTAAGGACCGTCAGCTGCTCACATTTGCCCGCGCCCTGGAGCGCGGCTTTGCCGATGCCGCCACGGGTGCGCCCGCGCTTTCCGTCGCGCCCGATTTTGCCGGGAAGGGAGGCGAGCTGTAATGAAGGAGCTTTCCGAGGTCCTGCAGGATTGGGAGGCCGTAATCGGCCTGGAGATCCACACCGAGCTCACCGCACTCGATACCAAGATGTTCTGCAACTGCAAGCTCAGCCACGATGACGAGCCCAACGCCAACGTGTGCCCGGTGTGCCTGGGCCTGCCCGGCGCCCTGCCGGTGCCCAACAAGCGCGCCATCGAGAGCATCGTCAAGGCCGGTCTCGCCACCAACTGCGAGATCCAGCGCCACTCGATGTTCTACCGCAAGCACTATTTCTATCCCGATATGGCCAAGAACTTCCAGACCACGCAGGGTCCGGTTGCCTTTGCCATGTACGGTCACCTGGACCTGGACGTGACCGGTCGCGGTGCCGCCGAGCGCCCCGACTGCGCGTTTGGCGAGGCCGAGGCCCAGAGTCTGGCGAGCGCCTCGGCCAACGCCGAGGGCCTGTCCACGTCCATGACGTCGACCATGCGCGAGGGCAACCAGCGCGCCGGTCACCTGGCCAGCTACGACGCGTCCAACCTGCAGATGCCCGAGCGTCGCGAGGACGGTTCCTACACGGTGCCCATCCGCATCCTGCGCATCCACATGGAGGAGGACGCCGCCAAGATGGTGCACGTGGGCGGTGCCGAGGGCCGCATTACCGCCGCTGCCGAGTCGCTCGTCGACTACAACCGCTGCGGCACGCCGCTCATTGAGCTTGTCACCGAGCCTGACCTGCGCACGCCCGAGGAGGCTCGCCTGTTTATGGAGAAGCTCCGTCGCATCTTTGTGACGCTGGGCATTTCGGACTGCTCCATGGAGAAAGGCTCCATGCGCTGCGACGGCAACGTGTCGCTACGCCGCCGCGGCGAGACCAAGCTGGGCACCAAGACCGAGCTCAAGAATCTCAACTCGTTTAAGAGCCTGCATGACGGCCTTGCCTACGAGATTTGCCGCCAGGCCGAGGTGCTCGAGGAGGGCGGCATCATCTACCAGGAGACCCGCCACTGGGAGCCCAGCCGCAAGCGCACCGTGGTCATGCGTGTGAAGGAGACGGCCGATGACTATCGCCTGTTCCCCGATCCCGACCTGGCGCCGTTCGATCTGGATGACGAGTTCATCGACCGCTGCCGTGGCGAGATCCCCGAGCTGCCCGATGCCAAGCGCGCCCGTTTTGGGGCCGACTTTGGCATTAAGGCGGCCGACGCCGAGCAGATTGCCGGCGACCCCGAGTTTGCCGACTTCTTTGAGGCCGCCGCTGCCGGTATGGCTGGCAAGGAGGCCCAGACGGTCGCAAATCTGCTGGTCAACGAGATGATCGCCTACCTTAAGGGTGCGGGTGTGTCGCTGGCCGAGTCCGGCATCGCGCCGGCTCAGGTGGCAGCCCTTGCCAAGCTGCTGGCGACCGATGCCATCAGCTCCAACCAGGCGCACGAGGTCTTTGAGGCCATGGCCCAGACCGGCGACGACCCTAACAAGATCGTCGACGAGCGCGGTATGCGTCAGGTAAGCGATGCCGGCGCGCTGCAACCGATCGTGGACGAGGTGCTGGCAAACTGTGCCGATCAGGCGCAGCAGTATCGTGACGGCAACCAGAAGGTCATCGGCTTTTTGGTGGGCCAGTGCATGAAGGCGAGCCGCGGCAAGGGCAACCCGAAGCTCTTCAACGAGTTGCTGAGAACGTCGCTCTCGTAAATGGGAACCCGGGAGCCCCGGCAGGGCGGGTGCTTCCTCAAAATTTCAAACAGTCCTGCGCAAGACGAAGGCCACATTAAGTGGCCTTCTTTGCGTGCGGAACTCATTTTGAGCAAGCACCCGCCCTGCCGGGGCTCCCGGGTTCTGCAACGACTCGGCCGTTCGGGTCAGGTGGGCTGATGAAATAGAGTGAATGGGCGCGCTGTGGGCGCGCCCATTTTTTAGAGGAACTCATTGAGAGGCAAGGCCCTGCGCCCGGCCCCTCGGTTCCGACGACTCGGCCCCTCGGGTCAGGTAGGCTGAATGGAATTTGGTGAATGAGGGCGCCGATGGCGTCCTCATTCTTTATATATGCTGGGAGCGCCAGGTGGTGGGGGTGGCGCCGGTGTATTGTTTGAAGGCTTGGGTGAAGGCGGCCTGCTGAGGGTAGCCTAGACGCTCTGCCACCTGCGCTATCGTGAGCGCGCTATCGGCCAAAAGGTCCTGTGCTCGCTCCATACGGCGTCTGCGAATGTAGGCGCCCAGGGACTCGCCGGTTTGGGCCTTAAAAGTGGCGCACAGCTTGGAGCGGCTTGTGTAGAGCCTCTCAGCCACCTCGTTGATACCCACATGTCTGCCTTTGTCGAGCGAGCGCTCAATCATTGCCGTTGCTTCTTCGGCAATGGTTATGCTGACGCGTGTTTCTGCCGCCTGCCGCGCCTGCTTGTGGGCCGCGCGCGAACAGGCGAGCTCCGCGACCATGGTCTCCACGATGCCTTGCATATAGACGTGTCCGCCTACGGTGCGGGCGCGGTCCTCGTTAATCCGGCGCAGCGTGTGGCATATGGCAGACGTCGCTTCCTCGTGCCATGACTCTGCAAACGCCTCAAAGATTCCCGCGAACTCGGTGGGATAGCGGTGCTCCAGTTCGTCAAAATATCCAGGCAAAAAGAGCACCGAGCGCGAGTGATAGAGCTCCCCCGCAAACAGCGGGCTTAATTCCTCGCCACAGCTATCTTGGATAAAGCTGCAAACGGCATTGTTTGGCCACGGTCCATGCAATGGTTTGAGGTTCGCGGGCGTTATGCCAGCCTCGGGCATGCATGTAAGTGTGGGCGCGCTGACCTCGCTCACGCAGGCATATGGCTCGGGTGTGTATTCGGCCAGGTACATATCGTGCGTCGGGGTGATGAAATGCTCCATGACGATGCAGGCAGGGGAGAGGAGCATGATCCATGCGCGCCCGTGCGCCCGATCGTTTGCCACCTCGCCGGTAAGGACAGCGCCCTTGCCGGAAAGCTCCAGGCCAAACTGCTCAAACTGTGGTGCGTAGAGCTCGGTTATGTCGGTCGCTGCCCGCCGTATTTGCAAAAGCGTCCCTTTCCTTTGCAGAAACGTCCACGCCTGGCTTGATTGTGAGCCATGGCTAACACATCAATGATAAGTTCATTACGGTTAACTCTCAAGCCGTTAGAAAGGAATCTCATGGCAAAGGGATCAAAAAGGGAAGGTGGAGGCATCGGCGAGTTGCTCGCGTATGCCGGTGACCGCAAATTCCTAACGTATTTGGGCATGGCGCTCTCGGCGCTCTCGCAGCTGCTGAGCTTTGGCCCGTACGTGTGCATTTGGCTTGTCGCTCGCGACCTGATCGCCGTGGCACCTAACTGGAGCGAAGCCTGCGACATCGCGATGTATGGCTGGTGGGCCGTGGGGTTTGCGCTGGCAAGCATCGTAGCTTATTTCGTGGGGCTCATGTGCACGCACCTGTCTGCGTTTCGCTGCGCGTCCAATATCCGCAAGACTACGAGCGAGCACCTGCTTAAGCTGCCGCTCGGCTACTTTGACACGCACGCCACCGGTGAGCTGCGCCGTATTGTAGACGGATGCGCCGCCTCCACCGAGACCCTGCTCGCGCACATGCTGCCCGATATCGCCGCCGCCGCCGCCATGGTCGTGGGCTTGCTCGTGCTGCTTTTCGCCCTCGATTGGCGCTTGGGCGCGGCATGCCTTATCTCGGTCGTCGTTTCGTTTGGCGCCATGGCCACCATGATGAGCGGCGAAGGAGCCGAGTTCATGAAGGCCTACATGGGAGCGCTGGTCAAGATGAACAAGACCGGCACCGAATACGTACGCGGCATCCCCGTGGTCAAGGTGTTTCAGCAGACGGTCTACTCCTTTAAGGCCTTCCACGATGCAATCGCCGAATACGCCGACATGGCGCAAAACTATGCGGGCACGTTCTGCCGAGGTCCGCAGGTACTCAACCTTACCGCGCTCAATGGTCTTGTGGCATTCCTGTTGCCCGTGGCGTTGCTGTTGGCGCCAGGCGAGACGGACTTCGCGCATTTTATGACCAACTTCACGTTTTACGCGATATTTTCGGCCGTAGTACCGACGGCCATGACCAAGCTCATGTTTGTGGGCGAGGCCTCTCAGATGAGTGCCGATTCGTTGGCTCGTATTCGAAGCGTCATGGATTCCAAGCAGCTTTCCGTGCCCGCACAACCCAAGCACCCTGCCGGCGGCGACGTGCGATTTGAGGACGTGAGCTTTACGTACGAAGGTGCCGAAGCACCTGCCGTTAGCCATGTAAGTTTCAGCGTTTCCGCTGGTAGCACCCTCGCCCTGGTGGGTCCCTCTGGTGGCGGTAAGTCAACCTGCGCAAGCCTGATCCCGCGTTTTTGGGATGTTTCCTCGGGTCGAGTGCTCGTAGGCGGTGTGGACGTTCGCGATATGGATCCGCACGAGCTTATGGACCAGGTCGCCTTCGTGTTCCAGACCAACCAGCTGTTCCGGCAAACACTTGCCGATAACGTGCGCGCCTCCAAGCCTACGGCCACTGACGACGAAGTGCGTGCGGCCCTCTCCGCAGCTCAGTGCGACGACATTGTGGCCAAGCTCCCACAGGGCATCAACACCATGCTCGGTGCCGGCGGAGCATATCTTTCGGGCGGCGAGGTCCAGCGCGTGGCGCTCGCCCGCGCGATCCTTAAAGACGCGCCTATCGTGGTGCTCGACGAGGCCACGGCGTTTGCCGATCCCGAGAACGAGGCGCTCATCCAACGTGCTTTTAGCAAACTGGCGGCGGGTCGCACGGTCATTATGATTGCGCACCGACTCTCGACTGTAGTGGGCGCAGACCAAATCGTGGTGCTCAACCAGGGCAGCGTGCAGGAGTCGGGTACCCATGCCGAGCTGCTGTCCCAAGAGGGTCTGTATGCGAAGATGTGGGCCGAATACGAACAGGCCGCGAGCTGGAAAATCACTGCAGCGACCGCGGATGCCGCCGTCACGAAGGGAGGCGAGGCCTAAATGTTCGCCTCATTCCAAAAGAAGTATTTCCTATCCGATAAAGGCGTCGCCGGCGTAAAACGCGGCATTTTCTGGACCACGCTCACCAATCTCATCACCATGGCCGGCATGGGCTTTTTATTCCTGGTTATGGCCGGCTTTGTCGAGCATCTCGTCAGCGGGGCTGACCTGCCGGATGCCCTGCCGATCGTGGGCGGCCTCCTGGTCTTTTTCGTGATGCTTTTTGCCTCTAACTGGCAGCAGTATTACTACACTTACTGCATCTTTTACGAGGAGTGCGGCAAGCAGCGTATGGAGATCGCCGAGCGCTTGCGCAAACTGCCGCTGTCGTTTTCTGGTCGTCGTGATCTGGCCGATTTAACCGAGACCATCATGGGTGACGTCCAGGCCATGGAGCACGCCTACAGCCACGTGCTGGGAGAGCTTTGGGGTGCCATCATCGCAAGCGCCATTGTATTCGTGGCGTCGCTGTTCTTTTGCTGGCAGCTGGCGATTGCGGCGTTTTGGAGCGTTCCCGTGGCCTTTGCCGTGCTGTATCTAACATGCGGCCCCATGACTCCGGTGTTCGATCGCGTGCGTGCCGAGAAGGTCAAGGTTACCGAGGCTATTCAAGAGACGCTCGACTGCGTTCGCGAGATCCGCGCCACCAACCAGGAGGCTCATTATCTTGAGGGACTCAACGCCGTGATCGATGCCGAGGAGCGCGAGACCACCAAGGGCGAGCTCGCTAACGGGCTTTTGGTCAACTCCGCCTTTGTCATCCTGCGTCTGGGCATTGCCACCACGCTGGTTACGGGCGCCGCGGTGGTCGCCTCCGGGCAGGTCGACTTTTTGGTGATGTTTGCCTTCCTACTTATGGTGAGCCGTATCTATGCGCCCTTTGACCAGGCGTTAATGTTAATGTCCGAGCTGTTTGCCGCCGAGTCGTCTGCCAAGCGCATGCGTTCCATCATGGAAGAGCCTGTGGCGCGGGGCAGCGAGAAATTTGAGCCCGTGGGCCACGATGTGGTGTTCGATCACGTGGCATTTGGCTATGGTGCGGGCGAGGACGGCCGCGCCGGCGAGAAAGTTCTTACCGATGTGAGCTTTACCGCCAAGGAAGGCGAGGTTACGGCACTGGTCGGTCCTTCGGGTTCCGGTAAGTCTACGGTGAGCCGCCTGGCCGCGCGCTTTTGGGATGCCACCGAAGGCACGGTCACCGTGGGTGGCGTGGATGTTGCGAGTGTGGATCCCGAGGTGCTGCTGCGCGACTACGCCATCGTGTTCCAAGACGTGCTGCTCTTTGACGACACGGTGATGGGAAACATCCGCCTCGGGCGTCGCGACGCCACCGATGAGGAAGTGCTTGCGGCCGCGCGTGCCGCCAACTGCGACGAGTTTGTGAGTCGTATGCCGCAGGGCTACGACACCATGATCGGCGAGAACGGTTCCAAGCTGTCCGGCGGCGAGCGCCAGCGCATCTCTATCGCCCGCGCGCTGCTCAAAGACGCGCCCATCGTGCTGTTGGACGAGGCGACGGCAAGCTTGGATGTAGAGAACGAGACCGTGGTACAGCAGGCACTCTCCCGTCTGCTTGCAGGTAAGACGGTTATCGTTATTGCCCACCGTATGCGTACGGTGGAAAATGCCGACAAAATCGTTGTGCTCAAGGATGGAGTGGTTGCCGAACAGGGCACTCCGGCGCAGCTCAAGGCAGCAGGCGGAGAATTCGCCCGCATGGTTGCGCTGCAAAAGGAGTCGGCGGACTGGCAGCTGTAGGACTGTGGCAAGGGCGGGGGCGGATACCCGTGGGAGTGCGGATTTGCGTCGTGGTGGGTGAACCGCCGAGTACCGGGCGGTCTGGACCGCATGTTTTCAAAAAGTTAGCCATAGTTGACCAAATAGTTATACTAAACTAGTCTCAAAAGTGTGCTCGAGCAAACTTGTTTACTCGGGTGCTGAGGCACCGTGCCGCAGTTGTTGCGGAAAAGGGAGACACATCATGAAGAAGTCCACGTTTAACACCCTGCTTGTTGGTGGCGGTTTTCTGCTCGGCACGGCCGGCATCAAGCTGCTCACCAGCGCTCCGGTAAAGAACGCCTGCGTGCAGGGCATCGCGTGCGGCATGCGCATCAAGAACGGCTACCAGGACATGGTCGAGCAGGCCAAGGCCAATGTCGATGACATGGTTGCCGAGGCGGCCTACATCACCCAGAGCGAGGCCGCTGCTGACGAGGCAGCCGAGTAGCACTCCCAGGCACAAACTATGAGATTCTCGATTATCAGCGAGATCCCCGGCAGGACCCGTCTTCAGTTGGCGGGTCCTGTGCCAGAGAGTGATCTCGATGCGCTTCTTAAGCTTGGCGGCGACATTGACGGCGTGCGCAAAGTGCGCGTGTATGGCCGCATTGGCCAGATGGCGCTCGAATACGACGAGCGGTGTCGTGCGGGCGTGCTCGACGCCTTGGGTGCGCTCGATGCCCAGGCCATTGCCGACGCAAAGACGGGTTACGTGATGCAGCTTGAGCCGCGCAAGCACAAGCTCGTCATGGATCTTGCCACACTTATCGGCGCCCACTACGCGCGCCGCTGGTTCTTACCGACGCCGCTGCGTGCGGTGTTTGTCGTGGCCGGTTACATGGCATTTTTGCGCGCTGCCCTTCATGAGCTGGCGCAGACGCGCCTGACCGTTCCTGTGCTCGACGCTTCGGCCATCGGCATTTCGTTCGTCAAGCGTGATGTCGACACCGCGGGCCAGACGATGTTCCTGCTCAACGTGGGCGAGCTGCTCGAGGACTACACCCGCGCCATGAGCGAAAACGAGCTCATTAACTCGCTGCTCGACGTACCCGACAAGGCGCAAAAGGTTGTCGGCGACACCGAGGTAAGCGTTGCCGCCACCGAGCTTGAGCCCGGCGATCTGGTCGCCGTACGCACTGGCATGTCCATCTGCATCGACGGTGTTGTCGAGCAGGGGAGCGCTATGGTCAACCAGGCGACCCTGACTGGCGAGCCGCTGGCCGTCGAGCGCAGCGTGGGCGACGACGTGTTCGCCGGTACCGTCGTGGAAGACGGCGGCATCTTGGTGCGCGTGCGCGCCAATACGGCGCAAACCAAACTGCGCTCAATCGTCTCGCTCGTGCAGACAGCCGACTCGCTCAAGTCCGAAGGCCAGTCGCATATGGAGGACCTTGCCAACAAGATCGTCCCGTGGAACTTCCTGCTCGCGGGCCTTGTCGCGCTCACCACGCGCAGCCTCATCAAGACCTCAGCGGCGCTGATGGTCGATTACTCGTGCGCGCTCAAGCTCACGGGTTCCGTTGCCGTCATGACCGCCATGAGCGATGCCGCAAAGATGGGCGTCATGGTCAAGGGCGCCAAGTACTTTGAGTCGTTTGCCAAGGCCGACACCATTGTGTTTGATAAGACCGGCACGCTCACCGAGGCGCAGCCGCGTCTTGCCTGCGTGCTGACCACCGATGGCTGGAGCGAGGACGAAGTCCTGCGTCTTTCCGCTTGCTTGGAGGAGCATTTCCCGCATCCGGTGGCACGCGCCGTGGTCAATGCGGCACGCGAGCGCGGGCTCGAGCATCGCGAGCGTCACGCTGCGGTCGAGTACATCGTGGCGCACGGCATCGCTTCGTCCATTGAGGGGCGTCGCGCGATTATCGGCTCGGCGCACTTTGTATTCGACGATGAGGGCGCGCAGCTCGAGTCCGACATTAAGGAGCAGATCGAGTCCCAGATGCAGGGCCTGTCGCCGCTGTATCTGGCGGTCGATGGCAAGGTCGTCGGCGTGCTCGGTATCGAGGACCCGCTTAAGCCCGGGGTCCGCGAGGCCATCGCCGACCTGCATGCGTTGGGCGTTAAGCACGTGGTCATGCTCACGGGCGACTCGGAGCGCACGGCCGAGCGCATTGCTCGCGAGGCAGGTGTCGACGAGTTTAAGGCCGAGCTGCTGCCCGAGGACAAGTACGCGTATGTTGAGCGCATTAAGGGCGAGGGGCGGCACGTTGCCATGGTGGGCGACGGCGTCAACGATTCGCCGGCGCTCGGTTTGGCCGACGTGGGGCTGGCCATGGGCGGCGGAAGCGACATCGCCAAGGAGGTCGCCGATATCATCCTGACCGACACGGATCTCGCTGCGATCGTGCGCCTGCGCCGCATGAGCCAGGGCCTCATTGATCGTCTGACGAGCTCCTACTCTAAGGTGATGCTCACCAACTCAGCGCTGTTGGCATTGGGTATTACCGGCATGATTACTCCGCAGACGTCGTCACTGCTGCACAACGGCTCAACGATCGCCTACAGCCTGGGCAACGCAAAGGCGTACCTCCGTTAGCAGACGTGTCCGCCCACGTTATCTGGCCTGCGCCTGGACGGCATCGGTGTCGTCCAGGCGCAGGCCTTTTGCATTTGACCATTTGCTAGCTTCTTTATATATTGTTGCTAGCAAGGCTAGCAATTGAAGGGAGCGGGATCGACGTGGGTGCTGCTAGTGGCATGGCGCAGGTGAACGTTCGCGTGAATCGCTAGGTCAAGGACCATGCGGAGGAAGCGTTGCGGCTTTCGGGCGCCTCGCTGCCCGAGCTTATCAAAAAGGTCGTAGCGAAGGTTGCACAGGGCGGCGGTTCGTGCGAAGAGGTGTTGTCGGCCGTTGACGACCAACTGCCTAGTGCTGGTGCCACCTCGCCGTTCGCCGCATCGTGGGCGGCGGCGGATCAGCTTTACGCGGACCTGGGCATTGCTACGTCGCCCGTATCCGACGATCGCGATTGGGACACAATCTATTCCGAAGCCATGGACGAGCGCTATCGCCAAAAGGGGATGATCCTGTGAGCGGGGCTCTCCTCAAAATAATGGTGGATGCCAACGTATGGGTTGATTCGTTTTGCGCCGACCATGCCGAGTCGCTTGCCGCGCGTGCGTTTATTGGGCAGGCAGCGGAATCGGGCGCGGCGCTGCTCTTTCCGGTGCATATCGCCAAGGACGTGCTGTACGT
>CALGZY010000296.1 GCA_937934355.1 uncultured Collinsella sp.
CTACAGCTCGTTGGCCGCGTGATACGCCGTGCGAATGGCGCTCGCAATGTCGGCGGTGCGCTCGCCCGAGCAGTCGCCCACGCAGGTCACGGGCACCGTCACGCCGTCCAGGTCAAACGCGTTGGCCTTGGAGCCCACGGCCATCACCACGTAATCGCAGGCGATCTTCACCGGCTCCTCGGTGCCGTCCTCGATGGTGCGAATGGCCTCCACACCCTCGTCGGTAATGGCGGTCAGGCGGGTCTTCACGTGCTGCTCCACGTTGTGCTCGGCAAAGTCGCTCATGATCAGCGGCAGAATGGTCTCGGACTCGCCCGCGGCAATCTTGTCGAGCATCTCCACGATCGCCACCTCGCAGCCGTGCTGCAGCAGGTACTCGGCAGTCTCGGTGCCCACCAGGCCACCGCCAATGACGACGACGCGGCCGCTGAGCTCCACCTTGCCGGCCAGCACGTCCCAGCTCGAGACGACCTTGTCCGAATCGGCACCCGGAACGGGGATGACCACGTCGTGCGCGCCTACGGCCACAATCGCAGCGTCGGCGGCGTTGAGGTCCGCGGGGCTAGCGACGTGGTTGAGCTCAACCTTCACGCCCAGGCCAGGCAGAATCTTCTCGTAGTACTCGACCGAGCGCATGATCTCGTCCTTGCGCGGGGGCGCGGCCGCCAGCACAATCTGGCCGCCCAGATGGTCGCTCGCCTCGTAGACGGTCACGTCGTAGCCGCGCTTGGCTGCCACGCGCGCGGCCTCCAGGCCGGCGATGCCGCCGCCCACCACGGCGATCTTCTTGTCGCCCTCGCCCGGCTTGATGGCGATGGTCGCCTCGTCGCCGTTCTCGGCATTGAGCACGCACGAAATGTACTTGCGGTTTTGAATCGCATCGACGCAACCCTTGTTGCAGTTGAGGCACTCGCGGATGGGCTCACCCGTGGCGGCCTTCAGTGCAATGTCGGGGTCGCACATGAGCGAGCGGCCATAGGCGATGATGTCGGCGGCGCCGTCTTCCAGAATCTTCTCGCCGGCCTCGACCGAAACCACGCGGCCCACGGTTGCCACCGGCACGGAGACCAGGGCCTTGACGCGCTCGGCCACGGGCAGCGTCCAGTTGTAGGGCATGGCGCCCATGGGCGGAATGGTGTCGCCCATGTTGCCGGTGTGGTTGGCCTGCGCGACCTGGATCATGTCGATGCCCGCGCCCTCAAGCAGCTTGGCAAACTCGCAGGCCTCGTCGGGCTGCAGGCCGCCCTTGCCGCGCGGCGTGCCGTCGGGGTTCTCCATAATCACGGGGAGCTTGTACTCCACCATCAGCTGCGGCGCGGCTTCCTTAATGGCAGCGACGACCTCCAGCGCGTAGCGAACGCGGTTCTCGAACGAACCACCGTACTCGTCGGTGCGCTGGTTGAGGATGGCCGAGCACAGCGAACCCACCAGGCGGTCGCCGTGGACCTCGATGGCATCGATCCCGGCCTGCTGTGCGCGAGCGGCCGAGGCAGCGATGGCCTCCTTGATCTGGGTGAGTTGCTCCACACTCGCCTCGTTCACAAAGTGCTGCATGTCGTGGTGCAGCTTGGCGTAGGCCTGGTTGCGGATCTCGTTGGACTCGGCCATCTTGGCGGCAAAGGTCTCCTCGTCGCCGGCGGCCTTAGCCTCCTGCGCGGCCTTGGCGGCGGCCATGGATCCCATGACCATGCGGCCGACACCGGGCACATCGTACTCGGGGTGGAACAGCTGCAGCGCGACCTTGGCGCCGTGCTTGTGGACGACGTCGGCCAGGGCCTTAAACGTGGGGATTTGGGCGTCGGTCGCCAGCTTGGGCGTGGGGCTTGCGGTCATGACGGGAGCAACGTCGCCGATGACGATGTAGCTCACGCCGCCACGGGCCAAGCGCTCGTAAAAAGCCAGGCTGCGCTCGCCGATGGAACCGTCACGCTCCTCGTAGCCGGTGGTCAGCGGCGGAAACATAATGCGGTTCTTGAGCTCAAGGGGGCCAACCGTAATGGGCTGGAGCAGCTTGGATGCAGGTGCGGTCATGGACATTCCTCTCTTGTAGGCGCGGCGGCGATGGTGCCGCGTAGTTGTCTAGAGGATATGGCATGGGAATACAACAGCGCAACGGAAATCGGCGGACAGCAGGTAGCGGCAGGTGGATGGGGATGGGCGGGGCGGCCCGTCGGTTTATCTCAATCTGTAACAGTTACGCGGCAAAACTGGGTCTTACTGTTACAGATCGAGACAAACCAAACCCGCTTGCTAGAAAATCTCAATCTATAACAACAACTCGGCAAAATCCGTCCCTCGTGTTACAGATTTAGACAAACACGACCCAACCCACCGGTATATCTCGATCTGTAACACCTAGCCGCCCAAATCGGGTCTAGATGTTACAGATTGAGATTTTGTTTGAGAGGCCGAGAATTGGACCGAAAACACAGTCCCGCGATAACAAAAAAGCCCGCCGGCTAGGCCGACGAGCTGCAAGTTCTTGGTCGCGGGGGCAGGATTTGAACC
>CALGZY010000297.1 GCA_937934355.1 uncultured Collinsella sp.
TTCTGTCTCGATCTGTAACATCTAGCGGGCTAAATCGTCTCTACCTGTTACAGATCGAGACAAACTGCAGAGGGCTGCCCGAAAGATCTCAATCTGTAACACCAGGCCCGGTTTTGGCGGCCTAACTGTTACAGATCGAGACAAACCGGGCCCAACCACCACAAAGGTGCCTGTTCCCTTTGTGGTGGTTTGGGCAGGCGGGTATCAGAAAGTGTCAGGCGGGGCGGCTGCCGGGCGCCTGCACGCGAAAAGAAGTATCGACCTGCGTCGTTGCCGTTGAGCGACGCGTTGTTTGTAGGGATACTGAGCCTATGACAACAGCGTGCGAAAGGATTGATGCATGGCTTTCCGTAATGACTTCCTGTGGGGCGGCGCGACGGCTGCCAACCAGTGCGAGGGCGCCTACGACGTGGACGGCCGCGGCCTGGCCAACGTGGACGTGGCTCCGCACGGCCCCGAGCGCTATGCGGTGGTCTCCGGCCAGCGCAAGATGCTCGACTTCGAGGACGGCTATTACTATCCCGCGCAGACCGGCATCGATTTCTATCACCACTACAAGGAGGACATCGCCCTCTTTGCCGAGATGGGCTTTAAGACCTTCCGTATGAGCCTGGCTTGGACCCGCATCTTCCCCAACGGTGACGAGGCCGAGCCCAACGAGGCTGGCCTGGCCTTCTACGAGGACGTATTCCGCGAGTGCCAGGCGCACGGCATCGAGCCGCTCGTGACCATCACGCACTTCGACTGCCCGATTCACCTCATCAAGGAGTACGGCGGCTGGCGCAACCGCAAGCTCATCGACTTCTACAAGAACCTCGCGACCACGATCTTCACCCGCTACAAGGGTCTGGTGAAGTACTGGCTTACCTTTAACGAGATCAATATGATCCTGCACCTGCCGTTTATGGGTGCCGGTCTGGTCTTTGAGGAGGGCGAGAACAAGGAGGCCGTCGAGTACCTGGCCGCCCACAACGAGCTCGTCGCCAGCGCTTGGGCAACCAAGATCGCTCACGAGATCGATCCTGAGGTCAAGATTGGCTGCATGCTCGCCGCAGGTAGCTACTACCCCTACAGCTGCCGTCCGGGCGATGTGCGCCAGGCGCAGCTCGACAATCAGGACAATTACTTCTTCGTCGACGTTCAGAGCCGTGGCTACTACCCGGCCTATGCCGTCAAGAAGCTCGAGCGTCTGGGCATCGATGTGGGCATGACCGACGAGGACCGCGAGATCCTAGCCGCCAACACCGTCGACTTCATCAGCTTTAGCTACTACAGCACCCGCTGCTCTGCCGGTGCCGACAACCCCGATGTCGAGCGTACCCAGGGCAACGCCTTCGCCGGCGCCAAGAACCCCTACCTGCAGGAGAGCCAGTGGGGTTGGGCCATCGATCCGCTGGGCTTCTGCATCACCCTCAACGACCTGTACGACCGTTATCAGAAGCCGCTGTTTGTGGTTGAGAACGGTCTGGGCGCCAAGGATGTTGTCGAAGAGGACGGTTCCATCAACGACGACTACCGTATCGACTACCTGCGCCAGCATATTGCCGCGATGCGCGACGCGGTGACCGAGGACGGCGTTGACCTGCTGGGCTACACCACCTGGGGCCCGATCGACCTGGTGTCTGCCGGCACGGGCGAGATGTCCAAGCGCTACGGCTTTATCTATGTGGACCGCGACGATGCCGGCAACGGTACCCTCAAGCGTTCCAAGAAGAAGAGCTTTGACTGGTACAAGCACGTCATTGAAACGAATGGTGAGGACCTGTCCTAAGGAAGCTGAGACACTCAACCTTATAGTCTCCTAACCAAGGCGCCCGGCGAGTATGTGCTCGCCGGGCGCCTTGCCGTCTGCGGATTTTGGGACATGCGGCCCGCTTTTTCGACCCATCTGTCGGTACACTAAAAGCACTATGGGTACCCGCGAGCGACATATCGGCAACGCGGCCGCCCGATCCGCACCCGTGGCGGATCCCAGGGGCGGCAGGCTCTTCGCCATGCCGCGATTCCTTGTTGGCATAACACATCAGGTGTACCGTCACCGCGTCTTCGCTATCGCCGGTGTCATCACTGCGCTGTTCCTCATGCTTTTGGCAGTCTTGCCGGCGCTGTTCGCCTTCGACCCCAAACTTTCTAACGCCGTGCCCGCCTATAGCGAGGTGTCCGAAGAGGTCGTGGGTGCGCTCGTCCATTCGAGCTCTCTGCCGTTGCTTGTTGCCGCAATTGCATTTTCGATTTGGGGCGTATCGGTCTATCTGCGCTGTTTGGACTATGTGTTGCGCCGCCGCCTTGTTGCCATCGCCACCATCTGCGCCCTGTGGATGATCGAAGTCATTCTCAAGTACAAGTCGTTCACGCCGTTCTATGCCACCGTGCTGTGGTACCTGTACTACGTGCCCATGACGCTCATTCCGCTGCTCTACCAGTTGTGTGGTTTGCGCCTTGCGGGTCTGGAGCAACACCGCCTGGGTCGCCGCTACTGCGCTGCGCTGTGGATTATGGCTATCCTGCTTATCGGATTTGTGCTCACCAACGATTTTCACCAGCAGGTCTTCCACTTTGACCGCACAAGCGACACCTGGAGCAACGACTACACGTACGGCTGGGGTTATTTCGCCGTCCTCGTGTGGACGGCCTTTAACTTTGTGGCCTTTTTTATCCTGGTGGGCCGGTCCTCGTCCTTTCGCATCCAGCGTTTCTCGGGTACGGCGGCGCTCGTGCTGCTGGGCGGCGCGTTCTTTGCCATCTCATATGCGTTGCGCGTGCCCTGGGCATGGAGGCTCAACTTCTCGCTCGTCTATTGCGTCTTGTGCGTGGTGGCGATGGAAATCTGTCTCGATTGCGGTGTCGTTCCGTCATATCACGACATCGCCGGCATTTTCGACACCTTGCCGCTTGACCTCAAAGTTCTAACGCGCGACCTGCAGGAAGTCTATGCCACGCCAGTGTCAAAGCCAATGCCGGTGGGCGTGCGCGAGGAGTTGCGGACCCAGGCGCACAGCCGCGCCCATGCCTTTGCCGTGGCGTCCGATCCCGATGTGATGTGCCGTGCCTTTCCACTGCTGGGCGGATCGGCCCTGCTTGCCCAAGACGTGTCGGATCTCAACGAGCTTAACCGTGAACTGGCACATCGTCGTATGGAGCTGCAGCGTCAAAATGAGCTGCTCGCCGCCGACTACGACCTTAAGACGCACCTGGCAGACCAAGAGGCCGAGACCTTGCTGGTCCAAGACGTGGACCAGGCGCTTGCCCGCGCGCTCGAAGGGATGTACGACCTGCTGAGCTCGCTACCGCCGTTGACCGATGAATCGTCTTCGCACGAGCGTTACCGCATGCTGCAGCGCGCCAAGATGCTCGTCGCCTATTGCAAGCGCAAGGGGTCGCTCACGTTGGCACAGCACGGGGAGAGCGGTTTTGATCGCGACCGCATTCAGCTCATTGCCAACGAGCTCGCAAGCGACCTGCGCACCATCGATATCGATTGCGCCTCGATTATCGCCATACGGCGCCCGATGCACGCCAGTACGGTAAGCGCCCTGTACGACTGCGTGTATGACTTTGCGTTTTTTGCCTACACCACCGACCATCCGGCGCTTATGTATCACTTGGGCGATCATGACCGATGCAGTGTCGAGCTGCGCGCCACGCTTTTTTCCAACGATGATGCAGATCTTTCGCAGACGCCCGCTGCGCAAGAGCTCGAAAGCGCTCTGCAAGGGCGCAACGTGGCATACCGCCTTGAGGGCGAGCCCGGCCAGCTTCGCATGATCGTCTTGATGCCGAGGGCGGGTGAGTGACGATGCAGATTTCGCTCATTCTTCCCCAAATCGTTGCGCTCGATGTTGTCTTTGCCCTGGCTGCGTGTCTGCAGACGATCCACGTCCCGCTCATCGCATCGCGCCGCTCGTCCTATAACCGTAAGGTGATTTGTGCCTACGAGGCGAGCCTTGTGCTTCACCTAATTATTTCGGCGCTCATCTTGTTCGCGTCGTCTGGCTCGTATCTGGTGGCGCCGCTTGACGTTTGTGCCAGGGCAATGGGCGGAGTGCTGTGGCTCAATGCCGCAATCTTTGCCTATGGCGTGGTGCTTATGGTGCGCTATCGTCGCCCCGTCATGCTGGTCGAGCTGCTGCTTGTTGTCGCCGTTACACCGCCGGTGGTTTTTGCCATGGGCTCGGCGTGGACCGTTGTCCTTATCGCAGAGGGAGCGTTCTTCCTGTTCCGTTCCATCGCGGCGCTCTTGATGGACGTCCGTAACCGCCAGGAGGATATCACCGCGTTCTCGACGATCGAGACCATCAACGTGATTCCCGTGGGCATCCTGTATCTGGACCCGAGGGGCCGTCCGCTGCTCATGAACCGCTGCATGCGCAGAAACCTGGTGGAACTTCATATGCCCACCGACCTAGGCGATATGAGCGGCACATGGAACGACCTGCGCAAACTCAGCATGCAAATGCCCGAAAGCAGCCAGAACCGTGTGCGGATTAATCTGGACCGCTTTGGTGAGGCGCGGGCGGTGGTCGAGGTTTCTCCCGCCGAGATTCGCTTGTTTGTGCACGATGACGTTATGGTTTCGGGCCGCCTCTTTGAGCGCATTATCGGCCTGGATGTAACAGAGTATGCGCATGCTCATGATCGCCTGGCGCAAGCCAACCACCTGCTTGAGCTTGCGGGCCAAGAGCTCCAAGCCCAGATCGAAGAAGTCAAAAAAGTTGCTGACAATGCGGCCTATCTGCGTATGCGCGCTCGCGTGCACGACGTGATCGGGCAGCGCCTGTCCATCCTCCATCGTTATCTGGAGGAGGGGCGCCTGGATGACGAGTCACTCGAGCAGATCGACCCGCTGCTGCGCTCAATCGCTGCCGATCTGCGCAGTGGGGGCGACACCGAACCGACAGAGCAACTGGGCGATATCGTCCATGCCTTTGGCCTGGTGAGCGTGCAGATCGATGTGGAGGGCGAGCTGCCTGAGGACGCGCGTGTCGCCGCAGCCTTTCTGCAGATTATCCGCGAAGCCTCGACCAATGCCACCAAGCATGCACAGGCCCATCGGGTCCATGTGCGCCTGTGGCGGGAGACGTCGGAAGGCAGCGCTGTTGCGCGGATGACCGTTTCTAACGACGGCGCGCCTGCACCCGTATCGTATCGCGAGGGAACGGGTATTCCAGGTATGAGGCATGTCGCGCAAGATCTGGGCGGCTGCCTGGAAATCCATGCCGCCCCGCCCTTTACGCTTGCGGTGTCCATCCCGCTCAACGCCAGCGCCACAGCTCAAAGGAGAAACTCATGATTCGCGTCCTTATCGTCGAAGACCAGGCCATCCTGCGCGAGAGCCTGGCGCGCTCCGTTGGCGACCAGCCCGATATGACCGTTGTTTCCGCCATTGCCGATGCTTCCGAGGCCTTGGGTGTCGCGCTCAAGGAGCGCCCGGACATGATACTGATGGACGTATGCACCGAGCATGATTCCAACGGCATCGTGGCGGCGGCGCGCATCAAAGAACAACTGCCCGAGTGCCGCGTCATTATCATGACGGGTATGCCCGAAATCACCTTTGTGGACCAGGCGCGCGAGGCGGGCGTCGACAGCTTTGTGTACAAGAACGTCGGTATCGACGAGCTATTCGCCGTGATGCGCTCCACGCTGGCGGGTTACTGCACGTTTCCCAAGCCGCCCGAGAGTATTTTTTCGGGCACGGCGGCCCTCGACGATGTCGAGCTGTCGATTTTGCGCCTTGCCTGCGAGGGCAAGAGCCGCCGCGAGATTGCGGCCGAGCTGTTTATGAGCGAGGGAACCATCAAACGCCGCATCTCGGAGATCCTCAACAAGACCGGCTACGACGACATCATGCGCCTTGCCGTGCATGCGGTGACCGAAGGCAGCATCGTTCCCAACATGGAGCGCCCGTAATCGACGCGCTCACCCGTGTTCCGGCGCCGTAAAGGTAGGCCGCCCGCCGTTTTGCATCAGAAGACGGCGGGCGGTCTGCTTGTGTGGGCGGCGCTGTCGGCGCAAGGCGGCGGGGCCGCAGGATCATTTCCTGCGGTCCCGCCTGGCATGTGCGCGGATGTGTCCGCCAATCCGCGGCTGATGTTACGTGCCGTTACGCGATGGTTGCGCTGTAGGAGGCGACGTCCTCGTAGGAATCGGTCAGGTAGGCGTCGATGCCGATGGTCGTGTTGACTAGGTCGTCAAGGCTATCGAGCGTGCCCTTCGAGAAGGTGAATTCTTCGGTGGCGTTGGTGCCGGGCATCAGGTGAGCCGAGAACCAGGGTTCCTTCATGGTGCCGTTGACGTTGGTCTTGCCGGAGGGAGCGTAGAAGGTCAGGTCCTTGTCGCTCTTGTTGGTGATGTTGACGACAAAGCCGATGTCGCCCCAGTCATCCTTGAACTTTTCGGTGATGGTGATGGTGCACAGATCGTCATCGGCGACGGTGACGGCGGGGGAGATTTCGACGCTCTGGACATCGTCGTCTTCGACGGCCTCATCGATCTCCTCTTCCTTCTCGGCCGCCTCGCGATCCTTCTTCACCGTGCCGGACAGATCCTTGTCGGACTTGGTGAAGATAAGCTTGTCGCCTTCCACCTCAAGGACGAGCTTGTCGTCCTTGAGCTTCAGGTCGTGCGACTCATCTTCGGCGGTGATCGTTACGGTGGTGGCGTCCTTGGCTTCCCATTTCAGGTCGGCGACCTCAAGGAACATATCGAGGACGCCTGTGCCGTCCTCGTCGAGGATCAGGACGCAGTTGAGGCCCCACTCCTTGAGCATATCCATGTACTCATCGGTGAGTTCTTCGCCATCCAAGGTTCCACCCGAGTACTGCCAGCTGCCGACGAAGTTGGCCTTGGGGTCCTTGCCGCCGCCGCTGCAGCCCGTCAGGGCAAAGGCGAGCGCCAGAACGCATGTCAGAAATGCGAGTACGGACTTTTTGAACGTTGTCTTCATGGTGTCCTCCTTCATCGAACGAAACCCATAGAAGCAAATGCGGGGGTGGCGGATCCCCCCGCCAATTACCAGATAGAGGGGCTAAGGCCGGGGCGTTCCGCAGTTGCTGCAGAACTTGCCGCCGTTTTCGCTGCCGCAGTTGGGGCAGAACCACTTTGCCGGTGCCGGGGCGGGTGCGGGACTGCCGCACTCGGAGCAGAACTTGCCGGTGTTGGTGGCGCCGCAGCTGCAAGTCCACGTGCCGGCCGCAGGTGCGGCGGCGGGAGCCGGTGCGGGGGCGGGAGCCGGAGCCGGTTGCGGGGCGGCCTGCTGCTGTGCCTGGCCGGCGGCGAACAGCTGGCTGGCGTTCATGCCGCCCATGCCACCTGCCATGCCCATGCCCATAAAGCCTGCCATCGCGCCGTTGGGGTTGGCGGCTGCCGCGCGCATCGCATCGCTCTGGGCGCTGGCGATGTTGGCTGCCGCCATGGTGGGATCCCGCATGATGGCCGTGCGCTGGGCCTGCTTGATCATCTCCGCATCCTCTTCCGGCAGCGTGACCGAACCCAGGGCAATGCTGACTACCTTCAGACCGCGCAGCTCGCCCCACTTGGCAGAGAGCGCCACATTCATGGCATCCTCCAGGTCGGTATTGTGGCTGACGATCTGATTCGGGCGCAGCTCCAGGTCGGACAGCTTACCGAAGGCCGGCTGCAAAGCGCTGACAAACTCGGTTTTCAGCTGGCTATCCAGCTCGTCCCGGGTATACTCCTTCTCCACATTTCCGCAGACATTGGTGTAAAAGAGCAGAGGGTCTGCGATCTTATACGAATAAACACCGGAGCAGCGCACCGAAACGTCCACATCCAAACCGATCTTGGAATCCACCACACGGAAGGGGATGGGATTCGGCGTGCCGAATTTGTTGTCAATAAGCTCCTTGGTGTTGAAATAGTACACCCGCTGGTCCTTGCCGGTGTCGCCGCCGTAGGTAAAGCGCTTGCCGATGGTCTGGAAGGTGGCGCGGACGCTGTCCCCCAGATTGCCGGAGAAGATGGAGGGCTCCGTGGAGGTGTCGTATGTAAATTCGCCAGGCTCGGCGCAGATCTCCACCACCTTGCCCTGCTCCACGATGATCATGCACTGCCCGTCGGCCACGGCGATACCGGAGCCGTTGGAAATAATGTTGTCGCTCCCCTTCGTATTGGAGGACCTGCCGCTGACGCGCTTTTGTCCCTTGGTGACCAGCACCTCCTTGGGCATAGACTCGCAGTAGAAAAATTCCTTCCACTGGTCGGCAAGAGTGCCACCCAATGCACCGATACCCGCTTTAATAAGTCCCATAATAAAAGCTCCTTTCCAATTGTGAGAATGATCCATATACTTTTCCGACCGGAGCCGGCAGATCACTTCTTTTTTCCGTGGACCCCCACGGAATATGAATGATTGTTCTCCCCTTGTTTTTATTGCCGCCCGACAGTAGACCACGTATCGCTTATGGCATCGTAGCTATAGACGAGATTGTCGCACACGCCGTAATAACGTTCTCTGACAAACTGGTCCTCGCTGTCGGTTCCCAGGGCAAACAGCAGGCAGGGGCGCCCCTCGATCCACTGGGTATTTCCGGTATACATAACCTTCATTCCCTGCATGACCGCCTGCTTTACCTCGTCCGTTTCCAGAAGAAGCTCTGTTGCGATTTGAATGGATCGCTCATCGGGCACTTCCTCGTATGTTGAGAAATCGTACACCCCTGCGATCTCCTGCAGGTGCCCGTTTTCCATGGACAGCGACGGGCGGAAGTCCATGGCCCCGCCGCCGTCAGTAGCGGCAATCAGCACATTGGAGTATATCTCGCTGAGGTTGCACCGCAGCAACAGCGGCTCGCCGGGCTCCCCCACGTGGAGGGGATTGCTCCTGTCGTCGGCATACTCGCCGTCTTCGGTCATCATGGATGGGTACACGATTATCGTTCCCTTGTCATGCGGCGGTATAATTGCATACAGCTCCTGTCCCTCAGCCATGTAAAGCGGCGCACGGGATAGGCTGGGATATTCCTTTCCCGTTTCGCTGCCCGCAACATAGGCGCGCAGGTCAGCCTCAGAGCTCTCGCTATCCACATAGCCGATAAAGGCGACGGCGACTGCGCTGCCGCTCTGTGAGATTTTCTTTTGCAGCTCCGCAAAAGCGGCCTCCTCTGTGTTTTTATCATCCGGATCCTTCGCGGTGTTGCCCCCGGGGATCGTGCTCCCGCCTGGGATAGAAGGGTTTTTTTCGGGTGAAGCCGAACATCCGCACAAAGAGCAAATGAATAACATTACTGTGCAAAACAGCAGCACAATTCTTTTCATATGGACCTCCTCTTTCTTATTCCGAAGTATTCCTGTGGCACAATGCATCCCTGCCTGGTTTCCATAGATACGCCCTGAATGAAATTTTCACCCTTCCGAAAGACGATGCGTTTTTTATCTGTTCATCGCCTTTCGGAAAGGGGCTTTTACAAGCCCTTTCCAAATAGTAAGGTGCGGTGGTACAGATAGCTTTATCTTCCTAAGCCTCGGTCCCTGCCCTATGCAGGCATAGGGCAGGAGCTGAGGTGTTGAAGCAAACTCAATCAGACTACCAAAGCAAAGACTTTCCCTTCACATGAAGGTTCGCTCTGTTGACGTCGCTGATCGTGATCTTGCCGTCGCCGTTGATGTCTGCGCAGGCAAATTCATACAGAGTCAATTTACTCTTTCCCTTTGCATGAAGGTTTGCTCTGTTGACATCGCCGATCGTGACCTTGCCGTCGCCGTTGATGTCCCCCTTCAGGTGTATTTTCACATTCTGCGTCACCGCTTCTCCGCCCACTGTAATCGTATACTCCCGGGTGACATGATTTTTCTTCATCACCCGCATGGTATAGGTACCGGAAGCGACCCCGGAAATACTGTAGGAGGCGGTATATTGATTCCCCTCCTTCGTTCCGCTGGAGACCGTGGTTTCATACGCAGGCTCTGAGTGTCCCTGCTGAATGAGCTGAATGGTCACCTTATCGGAAGCGGAATTAAAGCTCTTCACCGTGCCGCTGACGGAGCCGCGGGCGTTGGGGTCAACCACCTTATAGGATTCATACACCTGCCAGACATGCCCGTCTGTATTGTCTTCATATTCCATCCATGCGTTTACGCTCTTACCGTTCACCTTGAAATCTTTCCAATTTTTCGGGTATACATAACCCTTTTCTTCGCCGCCCTCAAATCCGATACGAAGATCGAGGAAATACGATTTTCCAACCTCAAATTTGTCAAATTTCCTCATTGGTTTTTGATCGGGTCCCAGCCATTGCATCGACAGCACCTTCATATTATTCGGCA
>CALGZY010000298.1 GCA_937934355.1 uncultured Collinsella sp.
CCGCGCCGATGAGGTAGGTCTCGCCCATGCGGCCCTTGGTGAGGATGTCCCAGACCGCGCTCGAGTGGTCCTCGGTGTGGATCCAGTCGCGGACGTTCTCGCCCGTGCCGTAGAGCTTCGGGCGCTCGCCGTCGAGGACGTTGGTGATCTGGCGGGGGATGAACTTCTCCACGTGCTGGTAGGGGCCGTAGTTGTTCGAGCAGTTGGAGATGGTCGTGCGCAGGCCGTAGGTGCGTGTCCAGGCGCGCACGAGCATGTCCGAGCTCGCCTTGGTGGAGCTGTACGGGGAGCTGGGGTGGTAGGGCGTCTCCTCGGTGAAGCGCGCCGGGTCGTCCAGGGCCAGGTCGCCGTAGACCTCGTCGGTGGAGACGTGGTGGTAGCGAACGCCGTACTTCCTCACCGCCTCCAGCAGGCGGAAGGTGCCCTCCACGTTGGTGCGCAGGAAGGGCTCGGGGTCGGCGATGGAGTTGTCGTTGTGGGACTCGGCGGCGTAGTGGACGATGGCGTCGTGGCCGGGAACGAGCTCGTCGAGCAGGGCCGCGTCGCAGACGTCGCCCACGACGAGCTCGACGCGGTCGGCGGGAAGGCCCGCGATGTTCTCGGGGTTGCCCGCGTAGGTGAGCTTATCGAGCACGGTCACGTGGACCTCGGGGTGGTTGTTCACCACGTAGCGCACGAAGTTGCTGCCGATGAAGCCGCAGCCGCCCGTGACGATGATGTTGTGCGGCTCGAATGTGTCTGACACTCCTATCCCCTTTCTGCTTCATCCGCAATTGAAAGTAGGTACTTCCCGTAGTCCGTCTTTTTCAGCCCCTCGCCTAGCAAGCGCAGCTCAGCCGAATCAATAAAACCGCGCCTAAATGCAATCTCCTCCAAACAGGCAATAAAGTAACCTTGGCGGCTTTGCACAGCCTCTACATACTCAGCTGCCTTAAGTAGTCCCCGAGGCGTTCCGGTATCAAGCCAAGCCATGCCTCGACCCATAAGTTCGACTCGAAGCAACCCTGCACTAAGATAGGCATTATTGACACTTGTTATTTCGAGCTCACCTCGCTCCGAAGGCTTCACTGTCGAGGCGATTTCAACAACCTCAGAGTCATAAAAATAGAGTCCCGGAACTGCAAAGTTCGATTTTGGATTCTTGGGCTTTTCTTCAATACTAATAACATTACCCTCAGGATCAAACTCAACGACGCCAAACGAGCGGGGGTCACGAACGGGGTAACCGAACACCACGGCGCCACCGTCCGCCTCAACTCTATTTCGCGCTCTTATCAGAACCTTACTAAGAGCTTGCCCGTGGAACACGTTGTCGCCAAGCACGAGAGCACACGAGTCCCCAGCCAAGAACTCCTTCCCAATCGAAAACGCCTCCGCAAGCCCTCTGGGCTTCTCCTGGACAGCATACGCAAGCTTGATTCCGCAACTAGAGCCATCACCGAGCAGGTCCTCATAGGCCTGCTTGTCGCGCGGTGTCGTTATGACCAGTATTTCTCGGATTCCCGCAAGCATGAGAACTGAAAGCGGGTAATAAATAAGGGGCTTATCATAGACGGGCAAAAGCTGCTTATTAACCGCCTTGGTGATGGGATACAGGCGAGTGCCAGACCCTCCCGCAAGAACAATGCCCTTCACGTTAAACTCCTCTCCGCCCCAGTTCTGACGTAACCGATGCTATCCCTCATCGCTATGCCTAGATGTAATTCCACTAATCCCACGAAGAACATCGACCGCATAGATGCTGAAGATTACGAGCATAGACAAGGCATAGGCATAAGCAGCGCCCGTCATGCCAAACGTGCACACGATTCGCGACGAGATAAAACGCGATACTAGATCGGCAAGAACGTAGGCGCCCATAATAACCCTTTGCCTTCTCATGGTTACAAGAGCGTAGTACATGACGATGTTTGCAGCGTTAAGTCCGCCGCCAATCATAATCACAATAAGAAATGGCCTATATCCACTTAAGTCGATACCATACAGAAACGAAAGCACGGGAATACCCACCACAAACGCCCCGGCACAGCAAACCACGGTTGCCGACGCTACAAGCGCTTCGCACCTGCATATAATGCTTGCAAAACCGCAATGCTCATGTTCCTCCCAGCTCTCGGCCATGGTGGTCAGCATCGGCTTGAACAGAAACCCCGACAGTAAATTAATTACAAGGGCAGGCATAAAGAGCGCAGAGTAAATTGTCTGCATATCCGTCGAAAGGACATTGTGAATTGCTAGTCTCGGGACATTTGTTAGATCACTTTGAAGGAATGACCCCGCAAACAGAGGAGCACAAGCGAATATGAGGCTCTTGATGTCCGCCATTTCAAAGCTGGGAGTCGGCTTAACCCAAGCAGTCGCCCGCTTAACGTTCAGGGCATAGAGAACAGGTAGGGAGACGACAAATGAAAACAAACACGACATCACGATGTCGTGCGTCGCCACCAGACCCGCGCAGAATACAACGGTCGTGACGACGACACGCAGGAACAGAGCCTTCCCCGCAATGTCGAGTCTTCCAACCCGCTGAAGCGCCCCCTGGAAGACGTCCTCCGCAACATCCAGAATTCTCAACCCACACACACACGTCAAGATCAGCAAATCACGACCAATGCCGTACATGGCAAACCCATAGGCTACAATCGCAAACACCATGATGGAAGTGGTCAAAATCCTCGATCCCAGATATACGGAAAACGAGTATCTGCCCCTTACATCCGTCGCCTGATATGGCCGCATCTCAAAAGCCCCGACTATCTGGAACTGCTGGCCAAGTGCATACGCAAGTGAGAACACGCCTGCACCGCCTGCTCCAAGACATCTCGTTGCAACCATCAACAACATCACGCTTGCCAGCGCGTTTGCAAGGCTACCAAGTGTATTCCAAATGTAATTCTGTCTAATCTGACTGGCGTCTTCCGTTCGCGCCATGCTACTTCTCCACGGCTGAAAGAACGCGTCGAATCTTTGCGGGATCTCCCCAGACGCCAGGCGAGTCATACGGCCTATCGGGGAACGCTCCATATTCGAGGTTAATAGAAAGCCCGTTATCAGCAATAAACTGCTCTACCCTCTCGGCCAAAGTCATGGGCTCACCAGAACAGCAATTAATCGTTCCAACGACCTCATCCTGTAGAGCAACGGCTGCAATCATGCCAGCAAGCTGGTCGACTGTCGTAAAGTCATATTTATTCTTGCCCGTCGTAAACGGGAACGTCGTCTCCCCCGAACGCGCGGCTCGCAACAGTTTGCCAAAAATAGATTGTGATTTCTCATCATCCCCGCAGATATAAAACCCGCGAAGCCACTGGAAACAAAAGCCGCGACGGGTTTGCTCGAGCTCAAGAGCCCTCCTCAGCGCATCCTTTGAGACCCCGTACAGCGACCGGGGATTGCAGGGTGTATTTTCGTCAATGGCGCCTTCCCAATATCCAATTTCATGCATAGTGCCCATGCAGACAATGTGGTCAACCCCGAAGTCGTTCATCTTGCACACAAAGCGATAGTGGGCGGAAAGATCTCCAAGATGGGTGGGGGCATCATGCTTGAACCCATTTCTCCAGGCAAGATGAATGAGTGCGTCGGGGGCTTCTTCAAAAATGGCAGAGCAATCAAGGGAGTCGTCCAGAATATCTGCCCGTTTCCACAGAACATCCGCTTCATCTTCAGAACACGCAAGATCAAGCGCAATCACCCTGGCGCCGGCATCCTTCAGCTTTTCGACAACATGCCTGCCAATGTAACCATTAGCTCCGGTAACGGCAATGAGAGGTTTTGACATCTCGGCTCCTTAATAAAGGCTAAATCTGGTTGCTCTTCTCACTCAAGGCATAGACCCGATTGATAAGGGAAGCAATTGGTCGAGGCCACAGCATGGACAGGATTTCCTGGTCCTCACCACGTCTGATGTTCTCGTGCAAGTTTTTTGTCGTTGCAGAGCCAGAGTATATTCTGTGGCCCATTAGCTTTTCCGGCACATATACAAACCTACCCGGTATTGCCGCGAGATCAACAAGCGTTTTATAGTCGCAACTGTTGATGTACGTCGTGTCAAAAGGCTCTTCCGGAACATTTGGTTTCACATAGGTGATCGCCGGGCAGCACACGGGATTACCGAGTGACAGCATCCTGCGCTTAAAGAACGGGCTACCGTTCATATGGCTATTCAGCATGGGCGCGTTGAGCAGAGACTTGATTGCGAGCAAGGCGTTTTTATCAACCCTGCTCCCATCTCGTATTTCATAGTAATCCGTATAAATAATCTGGGCGCTTCCATCGTCCGCATTGGCAGCATCAAGAATCGCAGAGACGTAGTTCGGCTCATATAAATCGTCCTGGTGAGCAATCGTAACCAGACGCGTGGAGGCGCTACGGTATGCATAATTCCAATCGTCGCCAGCAAGATGAGGATTTGGATTTACCACAAGCCTGAGACCATGCCTTCTGCATACGTCCTTAATGTGATCGTTTGGCGTGGACGTTGAAACCATGAGCTCGCCCACGTCTTGTTGTCCCTCAAGAGAGGAAATCGTATCTTCAAGGAACGGGTTCTCTTTATAAGCACACACGACAAAGGTGTGATCACGCTTAGTAAACAAATCTCCTCCGAAATGCCAACCGCAGCGAAGAGCGCCGCCGCCATCTTTTCGGCAGGAACACGGGAGCTCGGCGAGCCTACTCCTCTCCCGTGCGCTCCAGAAGACAGCGCTCACGTCATTTGCCATAGTCAATTCGCAATTATTATAGTCAGCACAGAATCATCCATAGCCTAATTAGTGTAAGCGAGCGACCATGCCATCAATCATCTCGGAAGACCACAAATCCTTGGAATCCGTATCGCAAGGGAGAGATAACAATCTTGACGTCATCCGCATGATCGCAGCGGTTCTTGTCATCACGAGTCACTCATTTGCTTTGAGATATGGGGCGAGTGGATTTGATTTCGAGCCTCTTTCCGTTTTCACAAAAGACGCGCTCAGCATGGGCGGACTCGCTGTTGGTTTCTTCTTTCTTTATGGTGGCTTCCTTATTGCGCGAAGCGCCGAAAGGCACCCTCGCCGATTGGGCTTCTTCAAAAGGCGCATTAACAGAATCCTGCCGGAACTAGCAGCAGTTGTATTCACATGCGCCTTCATACTCGGGCCCATTCTTACAGAAGGCAGCATTTCTGCTTACTTCTCGTCTCCCCAAACCTACAAATACCTTCTTAACGCACTGCTTATCCCCGTTCACAACCTGCCCGGAGTATTTGCGAACAACGCGTATCAATACGTTGTCAACGGATCGCTATGGACATTGCCCGTCGAGTTTGTCTGCTACATCCTCGTATATGCGGCATTTCGTACTACAAAGTATCAACGCAGACAATACGCGCTTCTTCTCGTTCCTTGTGCATGCGCATTTGGACTGTATGGAATTGCTCTATATCCAGCCTACTCATCGGTCGTTAGGCCGGTCATCCTATACTTCATCGGAATGACTTGCTATGTCCATAGGAGCAGCATCGTGATCAAACCGCTCCACGCTGGAATCGCCTTTCTTCTTTTCCTAGCCTTATGCCCTCTGGGCCTGGCCGACGTAGCAATGCTAACGTGTTTCCCAATTATTGCCCTCTGGCTTGCGTTTTATTTTGAGGCCCCAAAGCCACGCAAACAATGTCCCGACATTTCCTACAGCCTGTATCTTTGGGGCTGGCCCGTAGGACAAATTCTTGTTGGGCTCATGCCTGGGGTTAGCGTCCCACTGCTCGCAGTCCTGACCGTAGCGCTCGCATCGCTTATGAGCGTTGGGACCATGAAGGCCGTCTCCGCCATCGAGTGCCAACTTCGAGGCACCAAATAGCCCGTCAACGACAAGCGCTGGGGCTGCATCGAAAACGCATCCGACACAGCCCCAGCGCTTCCTCATTCTGAATACGAACCAAAATCAAGGCGCACTGGATAATGGTTCTTCCTCTGCTCCTCCGGCGGAAGCTTCATGTAATCGCCGTATTGACGAGTAAGCAGCTTATCCCACTCATGCGGCAGCTTAATATCCCTGCCATCAAATTCGCCATCAACCAAGGGGAATATCTCTTGAAGAGAAAAAGACCAAGTAAGAGGATGACGATCTGAAAAATCGGCAACCAAGCGCGCATCCTCGTCATTTGCGAGCATGGCGCACTTCTCCCACCTGGTCTGAATAAACTGAGGGGAAATCCTAAATAGCGTAAGAAGCCAATGCGCTACTCCGCAAACGAAATAGACAAGGCACTTCTTCGCTCCATCAAACGACACGTATGGCCGAGGGGTGGCGCGCAAAAAGCCAAGCCTCCCCCAAAACCATGTGCCCCGGAGCTGGCGCCGCCTAACTGACTCAACCTCAGACACTCTGTCGAGCGGGAAAATATCAATGCCGATCGATCTAATCCACTCGCACGTCTCAAATGTTTCGGGAACATTGACCGTATCCACCAGCGCAAGATAAGAAAAGGACGACGGATAATTCGCCTGAGTCCTTGAGTTATCGATCCTGTACTTATCCCCCAGTAAAGCCGGGGCCTCCCTTAAGAACTTTTCATAATCGCTGCGCAGCATTGCTACGTCAACGTCATCGTCCCAAGGAATGAAACCCTTATGACGAACTGCGCCGATGCACGTTCCCCCGTAAGCAAAATAACTGATATCCAGTTTTTCGCACGCCTTCGCAAAATCAAAGAGCACCGAAGCTATGGTCCTTTGCAGCTTTCTCAGCTCGTCTATGTTCTCGTACTCCTTAAAAGCCATTGACGCTCCTCTACATAAGCTCAGAAATTATTTCGAGCTCCTAGCCACTAAGAGCGGCCATCCCAGAGCCCATCTGTTCCAACATAATACTGACCAACCCACTGATCTCTTGCCATAGCGCCACTATCAAGAACGTAGTAGCTACCAATCCAGCAAGAACTTTGCATGACACCATTCGCAGCAAGGTAATACCAATTTGCACCGTCCTGCAGCCAGCCAGTCCCCATTGCGCCACTGGTCGGATCAAGGTAATACCAAGAGCCACTCTCTGACGCCCAACCCGTCTTCATCGCCCCCGATTCAGACAACAGATACCAGTTGGGACCAATTTGATTCCAGCCAGTCTGCATCGCACCGGAGCTTTCGAACCAGTACCAGGCGCCAGCGATGTAGTCCCAGCCCGTAGCCATAGCGCCAGATGCCTCAAAAAAGTACCAAGTTCCGTCAACTTGCCTCCAACCGACCGCCATCTTTCCGGCGTCATCAAACCAATACCATGTGCCGCCGATCTTTTGCCAGCCGGTCGCCAAACTGCCGTTGGACACGTAGTACCAAGCGTCATTAATCAGACTCCAGCCGGGCCGCAGGCTCACATATCCAACCCACCTGCCATCCGAGGAGAATTCTGAATATTGACCGTCGACGCGTCTCACGCCGACCGCCATTGCGCCAGAGCTATCAAACCAGTACCATGCGCCGTCGATTAATTCCCAACCGGTCCGCATTAATCCATCGGCATCGAAGTAATACCATGCTCCGCTGATGTTCTGCCAGCCGGTCACCCTTAGAGAGTCATCACCAACATATGAATATGAAGAATCTTCTTTAATCCACGAGTTGCGTAACGACCTCGATGAATGGTCGAAGAAAACATAACCATCCGCAACTCGTTGCCAGCCTTCTTGGACAGCACCAGGACGGTTTCCTTCGAATGCCACATAACATCCCGCATAGCTATTGTGCCAAATGGTCTTCGGGGCCGGATCCATGTTGATCCCCATTCCATTCGGATCAAGTTCAACAACAAAAGCTGGTTTGTTCGCCGCGATGCAG
>CALGZY010000299.1 GCA_937934355.1 uncultured Collinsella sp.
GCGCGCGCCTTATCGTGTGCCCCGCCGCCTTCGGCACCATAAACGCCCGCAACGCAGAGCTCGTCGAGTTTGCACGCTCGCATGGTATCGAGGTCATGCGAGCGTGCGAAGGCGCATCGGAGGATTCCAAAATTGGAGTGGGAAGGATAAACTGGACTTTCTTTTAAGGATCCTCAGGCTACAGCTCCTACGCCGGCAAGGTCTCCAAGGCGCCGGAGAACCTCAGGAACAGGAATTTCCACGCCGACGAGCCCAACTAGGCCTAATCCAAGCGAGATTCCAGACTCGACAGGCCGTTGAGCGTGAGGTCGTTAGCAACCTCCGAGACACGCTCGATAGGAACCGAGCCGTCAGACAGCGCCCACGTGCGATAGATACCGATAATACCCGACAGCAAAAACGCCAGATAGTAGTCGAACATTTCGTCCTTGAGACCTTGGGGCAGCAGATCGCGCTCGGCAATCTCGTGCTCGAGCGGCGCACGAAGACGAGCCATGAAATCATCGAGCGGAATATTCTCGATCAGCTGACGATTGAGCACCAAGTTGTTGCACAGTGCCTCGTTAACGGTTTTAAAGAAGGTCGCCGCCGCGCTCAGGGCGCGCTCGTTGGTGTCGCCGTCCATGGAAGCAAGCGTTTTTTCGACCGAGTCGACAATCATCTCCACCACATCGACGGCAATGGCATCGAGCAGGCCGTCAACCGTGCCAAAGTGAACGTAAAAGGTCTTGCGGTCGACATTGGCCTCGCGCGCGATGGCACTCACCGTAATGTCTGCCAGCGGCTTTTCCATGAGCAGGCGCTCGAAAGCCGAAAGGATGGCATTACGGCTGCGAACGATGCGACGATCAAGACGCGGTTTGCTGGTTGCCATGGGCGTGTCCCTTCGATATGCGAGCATTCATCAACAGATGAGAGATAATCTACGTAAGAGGATTATCCCCCATACAGCACGAATATGCCTCGCATCATGAAGAACGCACGACTGCCCTACTGCGACTTAGGGTGCTTCTTCTTATTGAGTGCCGACGGAGATACGCGAATACCGTCTCCTGTCTGACGCACATAGGCCTTATGAGCCGGCTTTGCGGTCCCAGAAGCCTTCTGAGCGTGCTTCTTGGGATCAACGGTAACAGCATTCGTGGGGTGCGGCTTAGTGGGCGCAGAGCGCGTCTGAGGCGTGCGGCCGAGCTTGCGCATCACGCGATCCCAGCGCGCATGGATGCTCTCGTTGTGGGCGCTCTTAAGTCCCAGCAGGGGCGCAGCCAAAATGGTAGGCGCAATAAACGTAATGAGACGCCACAGCAGATAGCCGGCGGTCGAAGCCGAACCGAAGAAATGACCCAAGAACAATGCAAAGCCGCCCTCAGCGCCACCAGTTCCACCGGGCAAGGGAACCGCAGAGCTTAACAGCTGGACAAAGGCGCTCGCGGCCATGACCGAGAAAAAGTCGACCTCGTGGTGGCCAAAGGCAAGCATCAGGAAATACGGAACCAGATAGAAAAACGCGAGCTGCAGCATGGTGATAAACACGGTGAGCAGCATGGAAGAAAAATGTCCGGCCGAAAGCTTGAACTTCTCGGAGAAGGAGTAGATCTCGCCATCGACAAACGTGCGCCAACCCTCGATCTTAGTGGCCGAGACACCAATGCGCTCGAGCCAATTGATGATGCAATGGGCGACGCGCGTGACGGTCTTAGGCATGAGCGCGACGGCGAAGATGCCCAGCAAGATGCAGCAGTGTCCACCAAAGCTAAAGACGCACAGCAGCGTCATGTCGCCGTAGCGTTCGGCAAAAAACGGCATACGGGCGAGCAGCAGGATAGCGCCCCAGGCGACCAGGCCAAACTGGTACACGATAAAACGCGTGAATTGCGTGGCGCCGGCCTCGCCCACGTTTTGGCCGGCCTTGGTCAGGCGATAGATCTGAGCCGGGGTGGAGCCCATCATCATGGGCGTCAGGTTGCCAAAGAAGATGCCACTCGCCTCGACCGAGATCAGGTCGCGGATGCCGACGGGCGAATTGGGATCGAGCCAGACGGCGATCGCATAGGCCACAATGCCAAAGAACAGGTACATGAACATGCAAAGACACGCGACAACGAGCCATGACGCCTGGACGCTCGACATAGCGGCCCAGAACTGCCCCATCTGCCCGGTTACCACCAGATAGACGATATAACCTACCAGCACGACGCCGATAAAGATGGCGCCGCGGCGTGCGCTCTTATTGTCATCTCCGCCCGAGGCCTCAACCTCGACCTGGGGCTTAGACGTATGCTGAGAGGACTCCGTCATGAGACTCCTTCTAACAGTCAAAATATCTTGGATATTGTACCCGTAAGGGCCATAGGCAGAACGCAAAGCTCTGGTTCAAACGGGAATTGCAGACGGTTGTTTGAAAATAAAAAACCCGGCCTTCCATAGGAAGACCGGGTATCAGATGCGTGGTAGCCCGTACCAGATTCGAACTGGTGATCTCCGCCTTGAGAGGGCGGCGTCCTAAACCGCTAGACGAACGGGCCACATGACATCTGCACTGCCGTGCTGCGAGGAAATATATTACGGGACAAAAAACGTCAGCGCAAGAAGAAATTCCAAATTGCCGAAAAATTGTCGGCAGGTTATGGAACACGCAGGTAAACTAGGTAGCTAATTCAAGTTGAGATGGACCAAAAGAGCTTCGCGATCGTTGGGAATGTTGTCTTCGATCACGGCGTCGAGGGCGGAGTTGAGAAGCTGCCCCAGTTCCGGCCCGGGCTTGACTCCAGCACGGATCAAGTCGCCGCCGTTGATGGCGAGCATCTTGAGCGTATAGGGCTCCCCCGCCCTCAGCAGCTCGTGCGCCATCGCGCGCATCTCCTCAATCGTCTCAACGTAATAGAAGCACGATGGGGCCTTGCCAAGCGTGTCAGCACGCTTGAGGTCCATGAGCTCGTCAATCAGGCGGGCCGTGTCGACGCCCTCACCCGAAAGCGCGCGCATCATATTGAGCAGGCAGGAGCGCTCGGGGCGCAGCGGCTTATCGTGATATTTGATGAGCAGGCAAACGTCGCGCACCAGGTCGTGCGAGAGTGCCAGGCGATCCATAATGACGCGCGCTTTCTTGGCGCCGAGCTCGGGATGACCGTAGAAGTGTCCGCTGCCGGCGTGATCGACCGTGAAGCACTCGGGCTTGGACGCATCGTGCAAAAACGCCGCCCACATCAGACTCGAGGAGGGCGCGATGCCGTCGCACAGCGCCAGCTCCCCTGCCACCGTCAGTACGCGGGCGATATGCTCGTAGACGTTAAACGCATGATAGACACTGCGTTGATCAAACCCGCGACCCGCTGCCAACTCGGGCACAGCGGAACAGATGAGCTCGGGATAGCGAAGCATCGCGTCTCCCCCATGACCGGTCGAAAGAATGCCCTCGAGCTCAATACCCACACGCTCGCGCGCCACGGCATCGAGTAGCGGCGCGCACTCGACAAGCGCACGCTTAGTCTCGAGCTCAATCATAAAGTCCAGACGGCAGGCAAAGCGCACCGCACGCAGCATGCGCAGGGCGTCCTCGTTAAAGCGACGCTTGGGATCGCCGACAGCGCGAATCAGCTTGCGCTCCAAGTCACCCTGGCCGTCGTAGCGGTCGACAAGCCCGCGCTCGGGATGCCAGGCCATGGCATTGACGGTAAAGTCGCGGCGCGCCAGATCGTCCTCGAGCGAGGCGGCACGCTCCACACTCTGGGGATGGCGACCATCGGTGTAAAAGCCATCCAGACGGTACGTGGTGACCTCGATACGCTCGCCATCGGAAATAGCCGTGATTCCGCCAAATTTAATGCCCGACTCCACAACCGCGATGCCGGCGGCCTCGAGCGCCGCTTTGGACTCCTGCCACAGGCCGCTACAGCACATATCAACATCGTGGCTGGGGTACCCCATCAGGGCGTCGCGCACCCAACCGCCCACGTACCAAGCCTCAAGACCAGCCGCCTCAAGCGCGCGCAGGACGCGCAGGGACGCATCGGACGGTTGAGTACCGTTGAGCGAAACATTGCACATGCCTATGGCCTCCTGCGACTATCAAATTGGCTATCGATTGCGTCTGCAAGAAGTCTAGCAAGAAACAGCCTCCACTGCACACGCAAGTCCGATAAACAAAAACGCATCCGTCCTAGTCTAAGACGGATGCGAAATAATCAGACTATTCAGACAAGGTGCAGGGACTAGCAGACCTGGCGAACCTCGATGTGCTTCTTATATTCGTCCACCTTGGCAAAATCACCCAGACCGGGGCACTCGACCACGTTTGCGCCAGTGGCCATCGAAAGGCGCAGGGCGTCCTCGACGCGCTCGGGGGCGTCGTGCCACACGGACAGGAAGGCAGCGAGCGAGGAATCGCCGGCGCACACCGTCGACAGCAGCTTGACGTCGAAGGTGCGGTTGGCAAACCAGATATGCTCGCCGTTGGAGAAGTACGCACCGGCGCCACCAAGGGTCAGCAGCACGTTCTTGGCGCCCTTGGCGTGCAGCTCGGCCATAGCGCCCTTGACGGACTCGTCGTCGCCACCGCTCACCTTGATGCCAAAGATGTCAAGCAGCTCGTCGTCATTGGGCTTGATCAGCAGTGGCTCCAGAGCAATGAGGTCTGCCAGCTGATGGCTCGAGATGTCGAGGACGAACTCGGCCCCCTTGGCCTTGACACGGCGCAGGACCTCGGCCAAGAAGCCCTCGGAAGTGTTGGGAGGCAGCGAGCCGCTGATGACCAGGCAGGTCATGTCATCGAGCGAATCGATAAGTTCAAACATCTCCTGCTCGTTGGCCTCATTGATGGCGGCACCGGCATTGACCATGTTGTACTCGGTGTCGGGACCGGCGTTGAGGAACACATTGACGCGCGTAATACCGTCGGTCCACACGGGCTTGACGGGCACGCCCAGGGCCTCGGCGCCCTTAACGATAAACTCACCCGAGAAGCCGGCGAAGAAACCCAGGATCGTGGTGTCGACACCATAGTGGTCAAGCGTAAACGAGACGTTGAGGCCTTTGCCGTTGGGCGTGTAGACGGCATTGCGGGTACGTGTGACGGTATTGGCAGTAAGGCCGTCGCAGGCGATGTTGTAATCAATGGCGGGATTAGCAGTGAGCGTGTAAATCATGAATGTTCCTTTCACGAAGCAACGTTTTAATGAAAGTATATTCCACGCATCGGTAAAAGGCTAGGACAACTCGGTGAACGGTGTGGAAGCGATGAAGTACGGCAGGACACCTCTCCCCCATGGCGGAACAAAAAAGGCGCCCCGGCCGAAACCGGGGCGCCGCATGCGCACGAATATGTCGCGTTTCGATTACTGACGATCGAGCTTGCGGACAGCAACGCGCTTGCTGTACTCGTCGACGTGACCGAAGTCACCAATGCCGACGGACTCGGCAACGTTGGCGCCGGTGGCCATAGCGAGCTTCATGGCCTCCTCGACGTTGTCGCGATCCCTGTACCACTTGTGCAGGAACGCAGCGAGGGTGCAGTCGCCGGCGCAGACGGAAGAGACCAGCTTGATGTTGAACTCACGCTTGGCGTACCAGATGTCCTCGCCGTTGGAGAAGTAAGCGTCGCCGCGGCTACCACGGGTGAGCAGCACGTTCTGAACGCCAGCGTCGTGAGCCATCTTCATGGCGACACGAACCTCGTCGTCGGTGTCGACCGGCACGCCGAAGATGGCCTTCATCTCGTGATGGTTCGGCTTGATGAGCAGCGGCTTCTTGTGAGCGAGCTCCTTGAGCTTGTCGGAGGACAGGTCCAGGACGACGTCAGCGCCACGAGCCTGAGCGTGCTCCATGACCTGAGCCAGGAAGTCGGGCGTAGCTTTGGGAGGCACGGAGCCGGAGACGATCAGGCACTCGAGATCGCCCGCGGTGTCCAGGATGTTGTAGAGCTCCTCCTGGTGCTGCGGCGTGATCGGGGCGCCGGGGTTCAGGATGCCGTACTCGTGCTGGCCATCGTTGACGTAGGTGTTAATGCGCGTGATACCGTCGGTCCAGACCGGGCGGCAGAGGCAACCCAGGTTCATGACCTCCTCGACGATGAACTTGCCCGTGAAGCCAGCGAAGAAGCCGAGCGCGACGGTGTCGACGCCCATCTTCTTAAAGGCGAAGGACACGTCGAGGCCCTTGCCGTTAGCCGTGTAGCTGGCCGAGCCGGTGCGGACGTTCTCGTCGGGCTCGAGCGGAGAGCTCGAAACCGTCATGTCGACAGCCGGGTTAGCGGTTAGCGTGTAGAACATTTACAGTACCCCCTGTATATGTGAGGGCCGCGTGGCCGGCCCATTCCAACCACGCGGTTACCTCTGATACCAAATTAGCGAGCTGCGGACTCGAGCAGTGCCTTGACCTCGGCGGCGGTGTTGCAGGCGAGTGCCTTCTCGGCGAGCTCGTCGCACTCGGCCTTGGTCCACTGGCTGATGGTCTTGCGGGCGCGCAGGATCGACGGAGCGCTCATCGAGAACTCCTCCAGGCCCCAGCTGATCAGCAGCGGCTCGAGCAGCGGATCGGCAGCGGCCTCGCCGCACATACCGACCATGATGCCGGCCTTCACGCCGCTCTCGATGATGTTCTTGAGCGAGCGGAGCACGGCGGGATAGTAAACCTGGTACAGGTTGGAGATGGTGTCGTTGCCACGGTCGGCGCACATGGTGTAGCCGATCAGGTCGTTGGTGCCGATGGAGAAGAAGTCGGCGACCTCGGCAAGACGGTCTGCGAGCAGCGAAGCGGCAGGCGTCTCGACCATGATGCCGACCTCGATGTTCTCGTTGAACTTGCGACCCTCTTCGGTCAGCTCGGCCTTGCACTGCTCGACGAGCTCCTTGACAGCCACGACCTCCTCGACGCAGGTGACGAGCGGGATCATGATCTTGACGTCACCGAAGGCGCTGGCGCGCAGCAGGGCGCGGAGCTGGACCTTGTACTGGTCGGGATTGGCCAGGCAGTAACGCACGGCGCGGAAGCCCATGAAGGGGTTGTCTTCCTTGACCATGTGCAGGTACGGAATCTCCTTGTCGCCACCCACATCGAGCGTGCGGATGATGACCGGAGCGCCCTTGAGCGCGCTGGCGACCTTGCGATAGGCGTTGAACTGCTCCTCCTCGGAAGGAAGCTCAGCGGAGTCCATGAACAGGAACTCGGAGCGGAACAGACCGATAGCCTCGGCATCGTGATCGAGCGCGTTAGGCACGTCATCGGGGTTACCGATGTTGCAGGCGATGATCTTCTTGATGCCATCGGCTGTCACAGAAGGCTTGCCGCGGAAGGCCTCGAGGGCCGCCTTCTCGGCAGCGAAGGCCTCGGCCTTGGCGGTGTAGGCAGCGAGCGTCTCCTCGTCGGGATCGGCCTCGACAACGCCCTTGCCACCGTCGACGACGACGGTCATACCGTTGCGAAGCGCGGTGCAGCTGTTGGAAACCGAAAGGACAGCCGGGATCTCGAGGGCGCGTGCGATAATCGCGGAGTGCGACGTGCGGCCACCGGTCTCGGTGACGATACCGGCAACGTGGGCCTTATCGATCGTGGCGGTCATGGACGGCGTAAGGTCGTGCACGACAACGACGGTGTTCTCGGGCAGGACGGAGAGGTCGACGACCTCCTTGCCCAGCAGCTCGGCCAGAATACCGGTGCGGATGTCGGCGATGTCGGCTGCGCGCAGACGGAACATCTCATCGTCCATAGACAGGAACATGTTCTCGAACATGGTCGAGGTGTCCATGAGCGCCTGCTCGGCGCAGGTGCCGCCGTCAATGGCGGCGTTGATGGCGTCGGTCATACCCGGGTCCTGAGCCAGGACAATGTGTCCGCTCATGATCTCGGCCTCGGCCTCGCCCACCGTCTCCTTCATGTGGTCGGCCTGAGCCTGGGTCTTCTCGCAGAAGACCGAAAGAGCGGACTGATAGCGCTCCTTCTCTGCTGCCGAATCAGCAACCTCGTGCGGCTCAAACGTCAAGTCGGGATCGACGGCGACCATGACGGTGCCGATACCGATGCCCTCGGAAGCGTTGACTCCCTGATACATTCCCATTCCTCTCTCCGTGTCATGTGATAAAGCGTTTTGCCATATCCATGACAAAAGAGCGCAGCTACCTTACAACAGGTCACTGCGCCCCCAAATATGAACTTAGTTGTTCAACATGCGACCCGTTTGAGTTCTACTCGCCAAGACCGCTCTTGATGAGCTCGATGGCAGCAGCCAGAGCCTCGGCCTCGTCGGCGCCGTCGCACTTGACCTCGACCTCGGTACCGCAGGGGATACCAGCAGCCATGAGGGCCATCGGGGACTTGCCGTTGACCTCCTTCTCGGGGGTGACGACCGTCACGTCACAGGCATACTTGCCCATGGTGGAGGCGAACAGACCAGCCGGACGCATGTGCAGACCCTGAGGATTAACGAGGGTAGCCTTCTCAGAAACCATAATTGACTCCTTTTTGTGTTTAACCCCTGTCATGTATGTGGCAGGAGTCAGATTCACGACGTTGTTTATATTAACTCACATCAAACGGTTTTTCATTATGTTTCGGACGAATTGTTGGACAGATGTGTTTGTCGTCCGCTTGCTCGCCGGGCGGGCGCGGGTTAAGTTTGCTGCTCTACAGTCCTGCGCAAGACGGAAAGCACATTAAGTGCTTTCCTTTGCGTGCGGAACTCGCGACAAACTTAACCCGCGCCCGCCCGGCGAGTAAGCTGCGGAAACTCGGTCGGTCCAGAGCAATATCGTGCGAACGGAATTCTGGCTGATGATCTGTTCGCGACAAAGACTCGATAGGTAGCCCCCTCTATGCCCTTTTATAAGTTGCGGTGAAATAGGGACTGAATTTGGGGTTGAACCGTTTAAACAGTCCCTATTTCACCGCAACTTATTTGGGGATGAAAAAGGCAGAGGCCCTGGAGAGGGTCTCCGCCTTTGTTACAGGGGGCGATGTTATTCGCGTACCGTGGAATTAGACCAGGCGGGCGTTGATCGTCTTGGCGATCTCGGCGGCGTCGGTGGAACCCTTGACGGTGGCACGGAAGTCCTCGTCCATGAGCGCCTCGGCGACCTTGGACAAAATCTTGAGGTGCGTGGTGCCGGCCTGGGCACCGGGGATGAGCAGGGCAATAGCCACGTTGACAGGAGCGCCGTCCATGGTGTCCCAACCGGTCACGCCGGACTCATCCTTGACGACGATCACGGCAGCCTCGGTAATGGCGTCGGACTTGGCATGCGGGATGGCGAAGCCCTCCATCATGCCCGTGGTGCCCTCGGCCTCGCGGGCCAGGAAAGCGTTCATCACGGCGTCGGCGTCGTTTGCGATACCGGCCTTGACGGCTTGGTTGGAAACGAAGCTCAGAGCCTCGTCACGAGAAGCGAAGTCCTCGGCGACAAAGACATTCTCGACCTTCACGAAGTCGGCAGCCTCGGCCTTGGGGGCCTCGACGGCAGCGGCCTTGGGAGCCTCAACCGACTTGGCTGCAGGAGCGGCCTTCTGGTTCTTCTCGAAGTCGTACTTCTTGAAGGCCACGAACAGGATGCCACCGACCACAGCGCCGATGAGGATCGCGAGGACCCAAAGCGGACCGTTCTCGACAACGGGCAGGACCAGGAAGCCACCGTGAGGCGCCGGATCGTGAACGTTGAACATAATGGTCAGGATCGAAGCGATAGAGGAACCGAGCATCATGATGGGCATGACGGGCCAGATGTTCTTGGTCATGAACGGAATGGCGCCCTCGGTGATGTGGGTGCAACCAAGGATGAGGTTGACGACACCGGCGTCATGGTCCTCCTGGCTGAAGTACTTCTTGCCGACAACGACGGCGAAGGTGGTGATCAGCGGCGGAACGATGCAGGCGGCGGAGACGGCAGCCATGAAGTTGGTGCCGAAGTTGTAGGTATCGGTGCCAACACCGGCGGCCAGTGCCTCGGTGAGCATAGCAGTACCGGTAACGTAAGCAGCCTTGTTGACCGGGCCGCCCATGTCAAAGGCGCACATGCAGCCGATGGCAAGACCCAGGACAACGGCGCCAGAGGCGGACAGGCCCTTGAGGAAGTCCATCATGGCGGTGTTGATGGCAGCCATGGGGCCGGAAATGCCGAGCATGACCAGACCGACGATGGCGGTCGAGAACAGCGGGTACAGGAAGATAGCCTTGAGGCCGTCCAGGTTCTTAGGCAGACCGGCAAAGACCTTCTCGAGCAGCAGGATGACATAGCCGGCGAGGAAGCCGCCGACGATGCCGCCCAGGAAGCCGAAGCCCACGCCGGCGCCACCGGCGTCGATCATGCCGGTCTCGGCGTTAACAGGCAGGCCCTGGATGGCGATCATACCGGCGACGAAACCGGGGACGAGCGCCGGGCGCTTGCCGATGGACTCGGCGATGTAAGCGGAGAGCACCGGAACCATGAGGTTCATGGCGATACCGCCGATAATCTTGAGCATCGCGGCAAAGCTGTTGTAGTCGGCAGCTGTCGAATCAAAGGACGTGATGCCCCACAGGAACGAAATGGCGGTCAGAACACCACCGGCAACGACGAAGACCAGCATGTGGCTGACGCCGTTCATGAGGTGCTTGTAAATGACGTGACCGATGGACTCCTTCTCCTCGACCTCGTCCTCGACATCGGCGGCAGCGGCAACCGTGTCGTCGCCCTTGGCGGCGAGCGCGCGGTCGATCAGCTTACCGGCAGCCTCGACAGACAGGGCCTTGGAAACACCAACGGAAACCATGGGCTTACCGGCGAAACGCTCAGCCTGGACATCCTTATCGGCTGCGACGACGACGGCCTTGGCACCGGCGATCTCGCTCTTGGTGAGCTCGTTCTCGACACCGACCTGGCCATGAGTCTCGACCTTAATGGTCAGACCTCGCTCGGCAGCTGCCTTCTCCAGCGCCTCCTTCGCCATGAAGGTGTGCGCAATGCCGGTCGGGCAACCGGTCGCGGCGATGATGTCAAACTTAGCCATGTGTCCCTCCTTCTTGAGTACAGCGCCCGCGGGCGCTCCCCTACACGCGCTTCGATGCGCGTTTTTCCACACTTGAAAGATACCAACCTACCGTCCGCGTGAGAAGAGACAAGGCGCAATTCTCCGGTGAAAGGTTCTTTCATAACCGTAAACGGCAAGTGAAAGTTTACCATCAACACTTGAAACGGCAAGGTGTATCTTGTAATTGAAAATGCCCGTATACTATGGCATTGCAAATCAAGCTAGATTTTCATGCCAACCAGGAGCCATCCATGACCGATAGTAGCAAGAGCGCACTTTCCCTCATTAGTACCCATCAGGGATACAGCGAGTCCGAGCAGCGCATTGTCGACTATATATTGGAGCACCAGTCCGAGGCGCCACGCCTCACGGCCGCTCAGCTCTCGCGCGCTGCCGCCACGTCCGAGGCGACCGTTTCGCGTTTCTGCCGCAAGCTGGGCTTTGGCAGCTTCCGCAGCTTTCAGTTTTCGTTGGCGCGCGACTTAGAGAGTCAGCGCAACGAGGGCCTGACCGACGAGGTCTCACTCGACAACATGGAGCAGAGCCTTAAAAATATCCTCGCCGCCAAGGTGAGTGAGCTTAATGCGACCATCGACGGCATTGATCACGACACGTTGGCCGCAGTTGTACACGCGCTTAAGAATGCCGGCGTTATTGAGTTCGCCGCCGTGGGCAATACAAACGCGGTCGCGCTCGACGCGACATTTAAGTTTTCGCAGCTGGGCCTGCGCTGCATGACGAGTACCATTAGCGAGACATCAATCGGCTTTGCGCTCACGTTGCGCCCGGGTGACGTCATCGTGCTAATCTCAAACTCCGGCAAATCGCGCCGACTGAATCGCATGGCAAAAGCGGCTCGCGACTGCGGCGCAACCGTAGTCGTCATCAGCAGCGACAGCAAATCCCCACTCGCGCGCCTGGCAGACTACACTTTTAATACCGTCAACCACGAAGCGCTACTGACGACGGGCGACTTTGCCTTCTCCAAGATCAGCGCCACGATGATCATCGAAGTCATCTACAACTTCCTGCTGCCCGAGATTGAAGACGCGCGTGAGCATATCAGCTACTACGAGGAGCTCATCCAGCCGGATAAGGTCGTTGAGTAGGTAAATTGGGGAGCCGATAGACGCCCCTCGCCACGAAACCCGCCCATCTACTACGTTTTAACCGCAACCGCCAACCATACACCCAAAATAGAGAAAACCGCAGGCGTTCTACCTGCGGTTTTCTTTTTGCAATTCTTGGCGTGGTTGCCGATGCCCTACCAAACGTAGTAGATGGACCCGTTTCGTGGCGGCCGGGTTGGACATGCGTGTGGCGGCTCGGCCTAGGCACGCGCCTCCGCAAGCATCTGCTTGGCGTGCGCCAGGCTTGCCTCGGACTGATCGCCGCTCAACATGCGGGCGATCTCGGCGGTACGCGTTTCGCCGGTTACCTCGTCCAAATGCGTCTGGGGAACATCGCCCGGTTCCTTGCTGACGACATAATGCTTGTCAGCCATGACGGCGACCTGCGCCAAGTGGGTTACGACAATCACCTGATGCGTAGCGGCGAGATCTGCCAGCACGCCCGCGAGCGCACGCGCCGTGGAGCCACCGACACCAGCATCGACCTCGTCAAACACCAGCGTATCAACACCGTCCGCGTTACCGAGGACGACCTTGCTTGCCAGCATGACGCGGCTGAGCTCGCCGCCCGACGCAATGCGGCGCAGGGGACGTGGCGTCAAGCCGGCACCGCTGCGGTATAGCAGCTCGTAGCTCGAAGGACCAACGGGCGTCCACTCAGCACGGGGAAGATCGCGCGACTCCCAGACGAGCTCGGCACCGCCCATCTCCAAGCGAGCCATCTGGCGGCCGACCTCGTGGCAGAAGCGCGGGGCCGCCGTATTGCGAGCGCGCTTAAGTGCCCTGGCAGCAGCGAACAGCTCGCGCTCGGCGCTCCCGAGTGCCTCACGCGCCTTTTTGATCTGTTCATCGCCATCATCGACCAGCGACAGCAGCTCTTGTGAGCGGTCGCGCATGGCAAAGACATCGTCCATGGTCGGACCCCACTGACGCAGCAGGCCCTTGAGGTCGGAATACCGCTCGCGCATGCGAGCGAGCTCGCGAGGATCGAAGGCGACCCCATCGCGATAGGAACGAAGCTCGTTCGCGCAATCCTCAAGAGAGATGCAGGCATCCGAAAGTGCATCGGCAATGTCGCCCAGTTTGCGATCGACGGTAGCCATTCGGGAAAGCTCCGCCACGGCACTGTTCACGGCATCGAGCGCTCCCCCTTCAGAGGCAAGCGATGCATGGGCATCATTAGCTGTGGCAACCAGTACCTCGGCATGTTCGGAGCGCGGCAGCAGTTCCTCGAGTTCCTCATACTCGCCTGGCTTGGGGTCGACCTCGCCGATGCGCTCGAGGGCAAAACGCGCTTCCTCGACGCGACTCCCCTGCGCACGCGAGGCCCCCTCGACGCGACGGACCTCCTTGGCAGCCGCGCGCGAGGCTTTAAAGCAGGCGCGGTACACATCCAGCGCCTCAAGCGCAGAGCGCCCCGCCCAGGCATCGACCATCGCAACGTGATGCGCCGGATCGAGCAAGCGCTGGTGCTCGTGCTGGCCGCACAGATCCATCATCACGCCAACGCGCTCCGAAAGCTCGCGCACACTGGCGATGCGGCCGTCAATCTTCACGCGGCTGCGGCCCTCGGCAGAAAGGCTACGCTGGACCGTGAAACCCTCCGTGTCGTGTGGACCGTCGAACAGCCGCGCCTCAACGCTAGCAAGCGCCTCGCCCTCGCGCACCGTCGAAGAATCCGCTCGCTCGCCCAAAATAAGCTTGAGGGCCGAGAGCAGCGCGGTCTTGCCGGCGCCGGTTTCTCCGGTCAGAACCGTTAGGCCCGCGCTCGGAACCAGCGTCGCCTCGCGAATGAGTGCAATGTTAGAAACCTGCAGCTCATCGATCATGACGGACTCCGTAGAAAACGCGGCTCACCGAGTTATAGAAGCTCTCGGGGCCGTAATCGAGGAGCAGCACATCTCCGGGCCCGCGGCGCACAGCCACGCTCTCAACGGTGCCGTCGCAGGTAATAAACTGTCCATCGATAGCAATCGCCGGAACACTCGGACGGTCATCAGACATAAAGATCTCGACGACATCACTCGGCGAAGTCAAAAAGGCACGAGCCTGAATGGTGTGCGGCGCAATGGGTACGCAGACCATGCCCGTATAGTCGGGGCTCACGATGGGGCCGCCTGCGGATAGTGCATAGCCAGTGGAGCCGGTCGCCGTGGACACGACCACGCCGTCGCCACGCAGGCGATCGATATGGTGGCCGGACACCGTGATGTCAAACTCGACCATATCGGACAGGGGGCCGCGCGTGAGCGCCATGTCGTTGAGGGCGAACGTGCGCACGACATCCTTCGTACCGTCTTCGCGCATGGACACGATATCCGCAGCGATGGTGGCGCGACGGCTCACATGCAGCTCGCCGGACAGGGCGTCGCTTACGACCTGCAGAATGTCGCGCTCCTCGGGACTCGCAGCAGTTAAAAAGCCCAGGTGACCATAGGAAAGACCGAGGATAGGAATCTCGCGATGGTTGAGGATGCGGGCAGCGCGCAGCAACGTACCGTCCCCGCCGAGCGTAATGACCAGATCGGAGCCATCAATATCAGGCGTGCTTTGAATCTTCGATCGCTGGTCGGCAGCCCATGCGACTTCATAGCCCTGGCGCGTCAGCCAAAGCTCGAGCATCAAGCCGCTCTCGACCGCCTCTTGCTTGTAATAATTGGGAACCAGAAAGACCTTCATAGCATTGCAGCTTTCTCGCTCATAACCGATACCTGGAATTGCAGCTCGTCTTGCGAGCGGTCGCCGGGGTCAAATCTCGTGCCGTACAGGAAAAACTCAACGTTGCCCTTGGCACCATGAATGGGTGACACGCACACATCGACCGGGAAGAGGCCCTTGGCAGCAAAGAGTTCAACCGCCGCCACGAGTGTATCGCGGCGCACGGCGGGATCGGTCACAATGCCGCCCTCGCCCACCAGCGCCGCCGGAGCCTCAAACTGCGGCTTTACGAGCGTGCAGAATGCACCCGTAGGCGCCAGGCACGCCAGCACCGCATCGATAATGTTCGCGATGCTGGTAAACGAGACATCACACACAGCCAGGTCGATGGCGCCGGCATAGCCAAGCTCAGGCAGCTGCGTCACGTTTGTGCGCTCATGCAGCATCACGCGATCGTCCTGACGCAACGACCAATCGAACTGGGCGCGACCCACGTCCACCGAGACAACGGTCGCAGCTCCGCGCTTGAGCAGACAATCGGTAAAGCCGCCGGTAGAGCAGCCCACATCCAGACAGGCAAGGCCCGTCGGATTGATGCCAAAAGCATCAAGCGCACCTTCGAGCTTAAGTCCGCCGCGGCCAACATAGGGAATGCGCCCCTTCACGTGCAGCGGCAGGCCTGGGATCACCTTAAGGCCCGGCGAAGTCAAGCGCTCGCCGCCACTCGAGACCAAGCCGGCCATAAGAGTGCGAAGGGCATCCGCGCGATCGGCGCAGATGCCCTGTGAAATCAGTTCGTCATCAAGACGCACGCGTTTCATGAATGCCATCAACCATTCGTATCCGGAGATGCGGCCTAGCTATCCTGGGATTCGTTTGCCGCATCCTCATCGTATTCCTGTTCGAGCTTATCGGCCTCACGCGGCGTCAGCTCAAACTTGTCGACCATATCGACCGCGCGGGAGCCCAGCTCAATCGCCTCGTCAAACAGATCGAGCGAACGCTCCAAGGACGTATCCTTGGAGCGAACGGTAGCGATGATCTGGTCCAGGCGGTCCGAGATCTCGTCGAAGTTGCGGACGGAACCCTCTGGCATGGCTACTCCTCGACGGAGTCGGCCTCGACGGCCTCAGCAGCGTCCGCATCCTCGGCAAGTACACCGGCGGCAGCCTGAGCGGCAGCGACCTTGGCGGCCGCCTCGGCAGCCTGCGCCTCCTCGCGAGCGCGATCCTCGGCCAGCAGTTCCTGGTACAGGTCCTCGCCCGGCAACTCCTCGCTGCGCGCGATCTTGCCCAGCACGCCGTTGACGAACGACGCGGACTGATCGGTGCCATAGGCCTTGGCAAGCTCGACAGCCTCATTGATCACGATGGCGTCCGAGACCTCCTCGTCGGTGAGGAAACGCATCTCGTAAACGGCGATACGCAGCAGATTGCGGTCGGCGCCGGGCATGCGCATAAGATCCCAGTTCTTGGCAACGGAGCGCAGAGCGCAGTCGATGCGGTCGATATGCTCGTAGGCACCGCGGCACAGCTCCAGCGCATAGGGGTCGAGGGGACCCTTCGAGATCAGGAAATCACCCTCGAGGACGCGCTCAAGCGGGCTGTCCGTGGCCTCGGCCTGGAACAGCAGCTGCAGCGCCTGACTGCGGGCAAGCGTACGCCCGCGATAAACCTTAAGGCTCAAAGGTTACTCCTTGGGGAAAACGAGGCCGTCGATGCAAACGTCAACGCGCTCGACCTCGACGCCCACCTGGGCATCGATGGCGGCGACCACGGCGGCGCGAACGGCCTCGGCGAGTTTCTTGAACGGATAGCCAAAGAACACCACGACACGCACGGTGAGTGCGAGCTTGTCGCCGACGACCTCGGCCTCGACCGCCGGCTCGGAAGCCGGGGCCTTGGACGAGAGCATCATGGAGACAAGGTTGGTGGCAAGGTCCTTGACGCCAACGGAGGCGATGCCCTCGACATCCGACACGGCGCGCGAGACGATGGCGGTCAGAACATCGGGCGAAATGCCGATGCCGTCAATCTTGATTTCCTGGGGCATGAGTCCTCCTAGAAGAGTTGGTTGCTAGACGCGGGAGACGAACTTGCCGTCGCGGGTGTCAACCTTGATGACCTCGCCCTCGTTGAGGTACATGGGGACCTGGATGACAGCGCCGGTGTCGATCGTGGCCGGCTTGGTGGAACCCTGGACGGTGTCGCCCTTAAAGCCCGGGTCGGTCTGGACGATGGTGGTCTCGATGAACATCGGCGGGGTCACGCCCATGAGCTCATCGTCGGCGAAGAGCAGCTGGCAGATGTCGTTCTCGCGCAGCCACTTGGAGTTCTCGCCCACCATGTCCTCGGGAACGGGAACCTGCTCATAGGACTCGTTGTCCATGAAGATGTAGTCGGTGCCATCGTTGTAGAGGTACTGGAACTCACGGGTGGTGAGCATGACGCTCTCGAACTTGGTGCCGGCGTTGCAGGTGTTCTCGACGACTCGGCCGCTCTTGATGTCGCGGGTCTTGTAGCGCACAAACGCGCCGCCCTTGCCCGGCTTGACATGCTGGAACTCGACGATGGTGTAGACCTTGTCCTTGATACGGAGACCGAGGCCGTTCTTGAAGTCGGCGGTAGAAATGGTAGGCATAGCGACCTTTCTTGTTATGGGCAGAACGCACAAGCGTCCAAATTACATACGACAGAAATTATACACTTGCAGACGGCGCCTGCGGCGAGCGCATAAAAAGAGAACGCGGGGCGTCCGAATCGATCCGGACGCCCCGCCCCAAAAATCTATCGAAATGGGCTAGCAATCGATGACGTGCAGGTCGTGCGGGGTCTTGGTGAAAGGCTCGTAGCCGTTCTCGGTGACCACGCCGTAATCCTCCAGGCGCACGCCGCCCACGCCGGGCAGGTAAACGCCGGGCTCCATGGTGACAACCGAGCCGATCTCGATGGTGTTCTTGCTGCGGTTGAAGTTGGGCAGCTCGTGGATGTCAATACCGACGCCGTGGCCCAGGCCATGATTGTAGTAATCGCCATAGCCGGCATCGCCGATGATCTTCTTGGAAAGCTTGAAGATGTCGTTACCCTCAACGCCCGGATGGATGGCGGCGACGCACTCCTCGTGCGTGCGGCGCACGAGTGCGTACAGGTCGAGCTGCTCCTGGGTGGGCTCGCCCATCACGACAGTGCGCGTCATGTCGGAGCGGTAATCGCAATAGCCCGCGCCATAATCCATGAGAACGAAATCGCCCTTCTCGATCACGCGGTCGCTCGGCACGGCATGCGGGTTGGCGGTGTTGGGACCGCTCGCCACGATGGAGCCGAAGGCAAGGCTGTCAGCGCCGTTGGCGAACATAAAGTTCTCGAGCTCGTTGCGAACCTGCTTCTCGGTCATACCGGGCTTAATAAAGCCGAGCATGTGCTGGAAGGCGGCGTCAGTGATCGACTGCGCATGGCGCATGAGCTCGATCTCCTCGGCATCCTTGATGGCGCGCATCTTGCGAATGTCGTCATGCATCAGCGGCAGCAGGCAGGCGACGGAACGGTCCTCCAGACCACGCTGAATACCCTGGTAGAAGTTGATCTGCATGTCGTCCTCGACAGCGCAGACGCGGCACTTGTTGGCTGCGATCTTGCCGGCGACCCAACCGGGGATGGTGCCCTCGACCATGTCGTAGACCCAGGGGCTGCCGGCGGGCGTGTTCTCCTCAAAGCTGTTAAGGTAGCGCGAGTCGGTATGGAACAGGCACTGGTCAGCCGTAATAAACGCCGCATGCGGGAACTCGAAGGTGTAGTCGAAGACGCCCTTCACGCCCGTGAGCCAACGAAGATTGGCCTCGTCGCGTACCACGATAGCGTCGTAGCCGCGCTCGACCATCAGGGCACGGACACGTTCAATACGACCGGCAGGACCGGCAGCAAACTCAGACATGCAGATTCCTTTCTTATTGTCTCTATAAAGACGGGACGGGTCTCAACCGAACGACGGAATCGCATGCGATCCGCAATCGATTGGAAACCCGTCCCTCAACATGATACGAAAGACGATGGATGTCAATAAATCTTAGAGAAGTTCTTTGCGAGAAGCCAAGTAGGCGTGAGCATGGCGCTCAAGAACCTCGTCCTCAACGCTCGTTAAACGAATGGCGCCGAGTGCCGCGGGCAGCGGCAACATACTGCGGTTCGAGCGGGCGAACTGCTGCCTGCGGAACTCCTCGATAAACGCGGCGGGCTCCAGGTCGAAGGCAAGTTCCTCGATGCCAAAGTCCTCCAGGCAGTCATCGACCTCAAAGACGTAATCGATATCAAAGTCGC
>CALGZY010000300.1 GCA_937934355.1 uncultured Collinsella sp.
CGGTCAGCTTCTCGTGGATGTCGTCGACGTGATTGACTTCCATCTCTTCCATGAACAGGGCCTCCAGAAGGTGCAATTCAAAAAGGGGATAATACTCCTAAGATAGACAAAACTCTAATACTATAGCACCCTGTTGTGGCCATACGCAAGTAGCTAAAAAAGCCCGGTCCCAAATTGACTACTTACAGACTATCGGTGTCCAAGACGATGGTGAACGGACCGTCGTTGACAAGATCGACTTTCATATCGGCGCCAAAAATGCCGTGCGCCACGTGTTCGACATCTTGACGAACGAGCGTCAGGAAGTACTCGTAGAGCTCGTTGGCAACATCGGGTGCGCCGGCATCCGTAAACGATGGGCGGCGACCGTGGCAGCAGTCGGCGAACAGCGTGAACTGCGACACCACGAGCACCTCGCCGTCGACATCGGCAAGTGCCAGATTGGTCTTGCCGTTCTCGTCCTCGTTGATACGCAGCCCGCGGAGCTTGCCCCACAGCTTGTCGGCCTCGGCACGCGTATCGCCATGGCCCACACCCAGCAGCACCAGGTAGCCGCGTCCAATGCGGCCCACACACTCGCCGTCGACCGTCACGCCGGCGTTGAGCACGCGCTGCACCACCGCACGCATGGCCTACTCCTCGCCCGTCAGCTTGGCGGACAGATGCTCGAGCGCGTGGAAACGATGGCTGATGGCGTTCTTCTCGTCAGCCGTCAGCTCGGCCATGGTCTTGCCCGGCGTGTCGACCGGCAGGAACAGCGGGTCATAGCCAAAACCATGGTCGCCGCGGCCCTCGTGCGCGATAACGCCCTCGCAGGCGCCCTCGCCATAGGTAACCAGACCGTCCGTGTCGATGAGCGCGACGACGCTCATAAAGCGCGCGGTGCGGTCCTCATCTGCCACGCCTTCCAGGTTAACGAGAAGCTTGGCGTTGTTGGCGGCATCGTCGCCGTGCACGCCCGCATAGCGCGCGCTATACACACCGGGCTCACCGTCCAGCGCGTCGACGACCAAGCCCGAATCGTCGGCAATGGCCATAAGGCCCGTCTCCTCAACCGCGGCTTGGGCCTTGATGATGGCGTTCTCCAAAAACGTCGTGCCGTTTTCCTCGGGATCCTCAAAATCACCCAGCTGGCCGAGCGCCACAAAGCGCACCTCGGGCATGACCTTGCCCAAAATGGCCTCGATCTCGGTGAGCTTATGAGCGTTTCCGGTTGCCACGACGATGGTCGCCGCCGGGTCGAGGGTGTCGATGTCAATCTTCTCAAGTGCCATGACTGGCCTCCTTGTCTCTATAGCAAGCCGCGTGAGGGGCGTTTGGGCACTTGACCTCTCCCCTCTCAGGCGATCGGACCTTTCAACGCAGCATTTCAGCAGATAAAACCTACCAAAATAAACCTGTCCCTTTTTGGCAGGTTAGGCGATGGCTTGGCGCTGAAGCTCGATGAGCTCGGCGACACCCTTGTCACCCAGGTCAAGCAGGGCGTTGAGGCATTTGCGGTCGAAGGGCGCCTGCTCGCCGGTGCCCTGGAGCTCGATCATCTCACCGGTATCGGTGGCGACGAGGTTCATGTCGACCTCGGCATGGCTGTCCTCGGAATAATCGAGGTCAAGCAGCGTATTGCCGTCGACAACGCCCATAGAGATGGCAGCCACCTGGCCGGTAAGCGGGATGCGCTCGATCTTGCCCGCCTCGACCCACATGGCGAGGGCGTCGTGCAGCGCCACCCAGGCGCCGGTGATGCTCGCTGTACGCGTGCCGCCATCGGCCTGAATCACATCGCAGTCGACGGTGACGGTGTACTCGCCGAGCGCCTTCATGTTGACGACGGTACGCAGGCTGCGGCCAATGAGGCGCTCGATCTCCATGGAGCGACCCTTGCGGTTGGCGTGCTCGCGCTTGCAGCGCTTGCCGGTCGACGCCGGCAGCATGGCGTATTTCGCGGTCACCCAGCCGGCCTTAGCTCCCTTTCGCCAGCCCGGCACGCCCTCCTCGATAGTGGCGGCGCACAGCACGCGCGTGTCACCGAACTCGGCCAAACACGAGCCGTGGGCGTGCTTCATGACGCCACGGGTGAGCTTAACGGGGCGCAACTCGTTGGCGGCGCGACCGTTGGCGCGGTTGACCTGCATGTACTCCATAGAAATTTCCTTTCGGCAAAAGATGTGGCGAAGGCTTTGGCGGCTGCCTTACATCTATTTCAGCTCATCGATATCGATATGTTCGATGCTCTTGAGCGGCTGACCAAAGATAAAGCTGCCCGCCACCGCAAACTCGGCAATGTTATCGGCCGTCGTGGCAAAACGATGCTGCGGCTCGGCGGCGTCGCCCGCCAGCTGCTCGCGGCGCGTGAGGATATCGGTCAGCTCGCGTGTGGTCTCCTCGGCGGAACTCACGACGCGCACCCCAGGCCCCAGCGCATGCCGGATAGGTCCCACCAACAGCGGGAAATGCGTACAGCCGAGCACCACGGTATCGATACCGTGGTCGCGCAGCGGCTCAACCGTGGCACCCACCAGCGCACGCACGGCAGGCGTATCGAAGATGTCCTCGTTCTCAAGCCACTGTTCCTGCAGATGTGCACCCGAGGCGAGCTCGTGTTCGACAACCTCGACAAAGCTCGAGGCAGGACAGCCGTATACATCGACGCCGGCATCTAGATCCTGAATGGCGCGCGTGTAGGCGCCCGAGCGAATAGTGAGGTTGGTAGCGAGCACGCCCACGCGACGCGTACGCGTGCTGTTGATTGCTGCACGGGCACCCGGCGCGATCACGCCGATCACGGGAACGTCGAGCACCTGCTGGGCCAAACGCAAGGCCGCAGCGGTCGCCGTGTTGCAGGCGATGACCATAATCTTGACGTCGTGCTTCGAAAGCCAACGACCCGCCTGCAGCGCAAACGAGCGCACTTCATCCTCGGTGCGCGTGCCGTAGGGGCAGCGCTTGGTGTCGCCAAAGTAGTAGACGGACTCGTGCGGCAGCGCCGTCGCAATCGCGCGCGCAACCGTCAGACCGCCCAAACCAGAATCGAACACGCCAATCGGGCGCGTGTCGCCTGCCGGATTCTCGATATCGGACATTACCTCACCAGTCTCTCTCGAAAAGACATGTCCAAGTGCAGCGACGCCGCGCTACGAACGCGCCGCGACCAGCAGCTCTGCCGTCGCCGCCCAACCGTCGACAATTTTGCCGCGCGTAACGAAAGCGTTCTCGCAGGCAGCCAGGAACTCGGGCGCGCCGGCGCTCGTCAGGCCATTCTCGACCAGGCAGAACGTGCCCACGTGATCGGCCATGTAGAAGTCGGACTCGGAATCGCCGAGCGCGAGCGTCTCCTCGCGCTCGATCCCCAGGTGCTCGCAGAAGCGCGCGATGGCAACGCCCTTGTTGAGACCCGCGGGGTTGATGTTGAATGCGCGACCGTCCTCGACGCGATCGAGCTCGAGCGTCGTCGGCTTGGACAGGTGAGTCAGATGGCCGTTGCAAGCCCAGATCAGACCGCAGCCGGCCTCGTCCAGGATGGCCTGAACCTCATCGTCGGGCACATCGCCGCGCATGCCGACGGTGACCTCACGGTATTTGTAGCCGGTCGACATGTCGTTGTGATACTCGATCTTGTGCGGCCAGCGGGCAAGGATCTTCTCGCACACGCCGGTCTGCTCGATCACCTGGTGCGGAGTAAGGCCGCAGACGGGGTCGTAAGGCATGTCGCCGGTCAGATACTCCCAATCGTTGGCCTTGAGGTCGTACATAACCAGGCCGCCCATCTCACCAATGTAGGAGTTGAGGCCGAGCACGCGCGCGTCCTCGTGGATCATGGTACGGTTGCGGCCCGAGGTGGGAACCACCTGAATGCCAGCACGAGCGAGCGCCACGACGGCCTCGACGAGTTTGGTCGAGGGGTTGCCGTCGTTGTCGCGCAGCACGCACGAGCCGGGTGCGAGCATCGTGGCATCCAGGTCGGTAAAGACGTACTTGACCTTGGCCAAGCGCTCGCGCATCTCGCCCGAAAGCTCAGCGACGGTCGGCAGGGTATTGTGGAACATGATTACTCCGTTTACGTAGAAGGGTTTGGACTTGGACGGCATGTTTTGATTGAGGGAACACGCTTATGGCGACAGCGCACTCAGGGCGCCGCCGCCATCATGGTTCATTAGTCAAACTGGGTAACATCGATTAGGCGATTGGCCAGCGAAAGGTCGCTCTCGATGGGCACGAACTCGTCGCCCACGTGCATGAGCTCCTCGTCACCCTTTGCCAGCAGCAAGACAATGGTGGGAGCATCGGGGTTGACGTACTCCTCGCGCGCCGCCTTGAACGCCGCATGCACGGCAGCTTCGCGGTCGAGGATGATCTTGTTCGGCGTATCGTCGGGAACATGCTCGGCAAGCTCGCGACAGACCTTCATCGGGTCTTCGTGAGCTGGATCCTCGTTGGCAAAGATCATCAGGTCGGAATACGGTGCGGCCTCGCGTGGCAATTGCTCGCGGCGCTCCTGAGCCTTGCCGCCGGCGGCGCCAAACAGCGCAATGACGGGGCTGGCGGGAAACGCGCGCTTGACCGACGAGAAAAGCGAACGGAACGAAAGCTGGTTGTGTGCATAGTCAACGACGCAGATCACGCGGCCGTCCTTCGACTCCACGACCTCCATGCGGCCCGGCACACGCAGTTCGGAGAGGCCCTTCTTGATAGCCTCGATACCGATGCCGATCTCGCGCGCAGCGGCGATAGCGACCAGCGCGTTTTCCACGTTAAAGTCGCCCGCGATACCCAGCAGGACCTTCTCCCCCGCCTCGGGCTCGTCGGCGCTCATGCCGTGCAAGTTGAACTCGATGTTAAAGCCGAGCATGCGGACATCGCTCGCCCACAGGCTTGCCTCGGGATGCTCGACGCCAACGGTCACCAAGCGCTCGGCCGTCGACGCTGCCTCTAGCACACGGTCAACCTCATCGGTGCCCAGATTCACCACGGCGGTCTTAGCCTGATCAAAGATCCTGAGCTTGCTCTCAAAATAATCCTCGAAGGTCGGGTGTTCGATCGGCGAGATGTGGTCGCGGCCGATGTTGAGGAAGCACGCCACGTCAAACGGCAGATTCTCGACGCGTTGGTACTTGAGCGCCTGGCTCGAGACCTCCATGACCATGGACTGGCGACCGGACGTGCGGCAGTTGGCGATATGGCGCCAGACCTCGGGGGCCTCGGGCGTGGTGTTGGTGCTCTCGTAGCACTCGATACCATCGTCGGTACTCACCGAGCCGATCATGCCGCAGGACTCGCCCGCCGCCTTGATGATGGACTGGAGCATAAAAGCGGCCGTGGTCTTTCCCTTGGTGCCGGTGATGCCCACGATCTTGATGTCGTGGTCGGGACGGTCGTAGACCTCCGGCGGCAACAGGGCCATGGCCGTGCGAACACTATCAACAACCAGCATCGCAGCACCGCTCTCCTGCGCCAGCGGCTCCAGAGACTCGACCAGCGACTCCTCGCACACAAATGCAACGGCGCCCGCATCGAGCGCCATGCTCAAAAACGCGGGCTTAAAGGCAGCACCTTTGCAAAAGAACACGTCACCTGCCGAGACCGCGCGCGAATCAAACGAGCAACCGGTCACGGCACGCTCGTCAACCTGCTCTGATGCGCGCAGCTCGCCGCACACATCGAGCAGCTTGGCAAGCGTATCGACCGTGGTCACGGTCGCGGAATCCGAATGGTGCATCTTTCACCTTTCTCAGCCATTTGGCAGGGACGGTTTTCATAGTAACTGAAACGTGCTCGCGCAAAAACGGCTCCCGGAGGAGCCGTTACGCGCAGGCGTTCGTAAGCCGAGGCTAGGCAGCCTGAACAGAAGGCTGGCCCTCGTCGATAAAGAAGCGCTTGTACCACACTAGGAACACGAGCGGCGTATAGATCTTGCGCTGGAAATCGCCCTTGCCCGCAAAGTGCAGATCGAGTAGGTGCATGAGCTCGTCGGTATCGAAGAACTCGCTTGCCCACGGCGCGGTGAAGTACTCCTTGACATAGTCGTACCACTTTTGCTCGCGCAGCCAGTAGACAATCGGCACCGGGAAGCCCACCTTGGGACGGGTGGCCCACTCATCGGGCAGCGACTTGTTGGCAGCGTGGCGGAGTACCTGTTTGTTGCCGTTCTCGTTGATGCGGTAGCGGTCGGGAATGTGCTCGGCGAACTCCATGACTTTGCGGTCCAGGAAGGGCACGCGCAGCTCCAGCGAGTGCGCCATGCACATCTTGTCGGCCTTGAGCAGAATGTCGCCCGGGAGCCACATGTTCATGTCCAGGTACTGCTTCTTGACCAGCTCGGGCTGACCCTTCACGCGCGCATAGATGGGAGCGGCAAGCTCGAAGGCGCCATCGCCGGTGTTGTACTCGGGCTTGAGCACGCCGTCGACCTCGCGCTCCGGCCATACCAGAGCCTGTCCCAGGAACGACTTCTCGGGGATCTCGGCACCCTTGACCAGGAAGTTATGTCCCTTGAAGTACGGCATATGCAGCGCCAGGTTACCGAGCGCGCGACGGATGGGCAGCGGCACCATCTTTTTGTACTTGCGCACCGGGACCGTATCCTCGTAGTAGGCGTAGCCGCCAAAGAGCTCGTCGGCGCCTTCGCCCGAAAGCACGACGGTGACGTCCTTGCAGGCCATCTCGGCCAAGAACCACAGCGGCACGGAAGACAGGTTGGACTGCGGCTCGTCCATGTGATACTGGATGTCCTCGAGCGCACCGAAGAACTCGTCGGCGGTAATCATCTTGCGAACGTTTTCGACGCCGAGCTTATCGGAAAGCTCCTTGGCGTAGTTGGTCTCGTTGAAGTTCTTGTAGTCAAAGCCCACCGAGAAGGTCTTGTCGGGCATGAGGCAAGCGGCGATGTAGCTAGAGTCGACGCCACCGGAGAGGAACGACGCGACCTTGACGTCGGCGATGCGATGGGCCTCGACGCTCTCGTGCACGACCTCGTCCAGCTCGTCGACGTACTCCTCGAACGGCTTCTCGACGGCAGAGTAATCGCAATCCCAGTAGCGCTCGATGTTCATCTTGCCGGTCGGGATATCGACGGTAAAGTAGTGCGCCGGCGGCAGCTTGTAGACACCCTCGAAGAAGGTCTCCTCGGTTGCCGAATACTGCAGCGTCATGTACGGACGCAGGGCCTTTTTGTTGACCGCCTTGTGGAAGTGCGGGTAGTCCAGGAAGCTCTTGATCTCGGAACCAAAGAGCACGCCCGGAGCGCCGTCGCCCGCATCGGCCATGGGATAGTAGTAAAGCGGCTTGATGCCAAAGATGTCGCGGGCGCCAAAAAGCTTATTCTTCTTTTTGTCCCAGATGACGAAGGCGTACATACCGCGCAGGCGATCGAGGACGGCCTCGCCCCACTCCTCGTAGCCGTGCAGGAGGCTCTCGGTGTCGGCGCCGCAGTGGAACTTGTAGCCCTTGGCCTCGAGCTCGGAACGAAGTTCTTGGAAGTTGTAGATCTCGCCGTTGAAGACAATGACGACGCTGCCGTCCTCATTGGCCATGGGCTGAGCGCCGGCCTCGGTCAGGTCGAGGATCGACAGGCGGCGGAAGCCCAGGGCAACGCGGCCGTCGATAAACTGACCGCCCATGTCGGGACCGCGATGGACGATGCGGTCCATCATCTTGATGAGCACCTCGGATTGGTTATCCGTCCCACCGACAAAACCGACAAAACCGCACATATACTATCCCCTCTGCTGTTGCTGGGCATCAAATCGAATCAGTAGCTTTTGAGTATACCCGAGGGCGTAAAGAGGGGCGGAATGTTCAGGCAATCTCAACTGAATCAGCTCCGCTGTGACACGCACCGGTTACCTTTAATGGATATGAGGTGAATGGGGCGATTGTTTTGCTATACTCTCTCCGCACGGGCGATTGGCGCAACGGTTAGCGCAGGTGCTTTACACGCACAAGGCTGGGGGTTCGAATCCCTCATCGCCCACCATTGAATTGGAAACGGTCCTCGAAAGGGGACCGTTTTTGTTTGGACCCGGCGCATGGGATTCGAACCCGCCAGGGTGCGGAGCTGAGGAAACGCGAAGCGTTTTCCAGCGCAGCACGCGAGGAGCGGAGCGACGAAGCGGGGCGCGGGCGGCGCCAGCCGCACGCGGACATCCCTCATCGCCCACCACTGAATTGGAAACGGTCCTCGAAGGGGGACCGTTTTTTTGGGCCCAGTGCATGGGATTCGAGCTCTAAGGACCCCTTATTTCAAGGTCCGTGGTCAAATAATGGCAAAAATGAGTACTGCTACTTTGCTTGCAACATATAAAAAGATAGCATTTGCTTAAGTTACGCAACATATGTCCATTATAAGGACTAACAGTTAGATCACAATCGTGCATTCATCGCCATTTCGACTTGCTATCTGGCCTTATTAGTCCAAAATTGCTGCTACCAAATCGGTAGCAGTACTCATAATTGATGTTTTTTGACCAGCGGGTCTCCCTGCCTTAGCAAATCTAAGGCAAAACGGGCTCCGGATCGCCAAATCATGCCGCATATGACACACCCAGCAGTCCGGAACCCGGTCCAAATTGAGTTATTGCGCCGCGTTAGCCCAAGACATCCGACAGGATCTCGATCAGGCTGTCCACGTCGGCTTCTTCGCAGACAAGTGGCGGCAGGAAACGCAGCGTATGCGCACCTGTAGCGTTGATCACGGCACCGGCGGCCAGCGCGCGGGCAACAACATCATGCGCGTCGCCCACGGCATCATCCAAATCACAGCCGAGCATCAAGCCGCGGCCACGCACCTCGGTCACGAGCGGCAGCTTGGCGAGCTTTGCCTCCATATAGGCGCCTACCTTGGCAGCATGGTCGGCATAATCGCCGCGCACGAGCGCGGAGAGCGTCGCGGCGCACGCCGCGACGGCCAAGCAGCTACCGCCAAAGGTCGAGCCGTGGTCGCCCGGCTTAAACACGTCG
>CALGZY010000301.1 GCA_937934355.1 uncultured Collinsella sp.
TTGTGTTTGAGAACGGTATTAGGCACTTTCATCACCACCACGTCAGACAAATGGACCATCGTCACCGTTGCCTCCGCTGACAAATGTCTTGATCTGTAACAGGAAGACAGTCTTTGAGCCTCTAGTTGTTACAGAACAAGATCTTTCGGCAGCCGCCAGCCTTCCATCTCAATCTGTAACAGGTAGGTCGAATTTGGGCCTGTAGATGTTACAGATTGAGACATTCCCCCAACCAGGTGCCAAACGTCTCGTTCTGTAACAGTCAGACGTTCTCCAGCCCCCCAAACGTTACAGATTTAGACAAACCAGCGGCACCCAAGCGTTCGTCTCGATCTGTAACAGGTAGACCGGTTTTTTGTCCCTAAACGTTACAGATCGAGACAAATAGACACGCGGCGGCGCTGCGACAGCCCATCCCCTACTCCCACTCCTGCTCGTAGATGTTAAGCGACTTCACGTACCGCCCCTGGGCGCCCATGATGTCGCGGACCAGACGCAAGAAGAAACTGATGCACGAGGTGTCAAAGCCATCCTGCAGGTCCTCCGGATGCACCGCACCAGGCCCATCGACCGCCGTGTCACTCAGGCGTGCGATGTCATACAGATAGAGTTGTCCCGCCGTCAGCCAGACATCGTCGACGCAGGCGAGGCGCACCGCAATCGCTCCGCCGCTCCAATGCTCCTTTTGCACGATATGCGGATCGTAGACGTCAAAGCGACGGTCGGTGCGTGTGTCCTTCAGCGCGACCATACCAGTCGCAGGATCCTTGTCCAAAATGCCAAAGCGCGAGAAATACTGCGTGTCGCATACCTGCTCGAGCCGCTTGAGCGAGGCAGGCGAAAGCGATGCCGGCGGCTCATCAACATACAGCTCGAGCAGCGTCTTGCCATGGCGATAGGGGCGCTCGAAGAGCAGCCAATCGGTAAATGCCATGTTGTAGGCCATGATTTCGTTTTGGGAAGGCTCGGTGCAATAGCCGAGCCACGGGTCGACAATGATCTCGAACTGCTCGCGCGCCGGCTCCAAAAATTGGAACTTCCGCAGCATCCAAAAATGGGCCATGTCGGCAATATCGTTGCCAACGGCTTCGGCCAGATGCGCTCGGTCTAAAACGTGGTCAGTCACGGCATCCTCCTCAAACTGATGAACCTCAATTTGAGCTTACGAGGAGGGTGGGCAGCCACTGTCAGCACGGACAAAATAGGCCTCCGGCTGCAAACCAACTGCTGACCAAACACTTGACGGGATGCTTGACCGAAAATGCGCACCGCAATAAAACCGCAGGTAAACATAGACGGCCAACCCGCCCTTTTGAGCCATATGCCCACAGCCACCACAGAAACAACAGGTGACCACAGCTCAAAAAGACGCCGAATGGACACTCGCGCGTCGACAAACGAACAAATCGGTCGCAAACCCGCAAGGGGTGTCCCTGGGTGCCGACACATAAGGAACGTCCCCGGCTGCCGGCACTTGGGGACGTTCCTTTTGGGCCGGCCGTTGGGGACAGCCCTTGACGATTCAATTGTGAACAGCCGCCTTACAGCTCCAGCGCCTCGGCGACTTCGGCAGCGCAGGCCAGGGCGTCGGCCATGGCGCTTACCACGAGCGAGCTGCCGTTGCGAGCGTCGCCGGCAACATACACCGGCGCGGCATCCGCGGCGACGCCGTCGACACGGGCCGCAAGGTGCGAGCCCTCGGCAGCCATCACCGGCAGCGGACGACCAGCGGTGGCAACGGGCACGCCAACGGCGTCGAACACGCCATGCTCGGGGCCCGTAAAGCCGCAGGCGATGAGCACCAGCTGCGCCGGCACCTCGTGCTCGGAGCCCGCGATGCGCTCGGGCTTTCCCGCCGACCAGTCCAGATCGACCACGCGCAGACCCGCAGCCGCACCCTTCTTGTCCAGCAGCACCTCGAGCGTATCCACGCCCCAAGCGCGCATCTCGCCGCCCATGGCAGCGATGGCCTCCTGCTGGCCGTAGTCGGTCTTCTTCACATTGGGCCACTGCGGCCAGGGATTGCTCGCCGTACGTTTATCGGGCGCCACCGGCAAGAACTCAAACTGGCACACGCTGCGCGCACTCTGGCGCACCGCGGTACCCACGCAGTCGTTGCCGGTATCGCCGCCGCCAATGACCACGACGTCCAGGCCGCGCGCGTCAATAGCGGGCTCGCCGCCATCGAGCACCGAGACGGTCGAGGCCGTCAGGTAGTCCACGGCATACACCACGCCGGGGGCGTCAATATTCTCAGCAGCCAGTCCACGCGGGGCGCGAGCACCGGCAGCCACCACGACGGCGTCAAAGCCATTGAGCTTGGCCGCCACCGCAGGGTTCGTAACGTCAGCACCCAGCTCGAACACAATGCCCAGCTCGCGCATAAGTGCCACGCGACGCTCGACAACGGACTTCTCGAGCTTCATGTTGGGAATGCCGTACATGAGTAGACCGCCCGGGCGATCGTCACGCTCAAACACCGTCACGCGGGCACCGCGACGCGCAAGCTCCCATGCTGCCACCAGACCAGCCGGGCCGGAACCCACCACGGCAACCGTGGGCGCGCCCTCCCCCGCCGGCTCAAAGCGGCGCGGACCGCCGTTGGCCCACTCATGGTCGCTGATCGCGCGCTCGTTATCGTGAATCGTCGTGGGCTGACCGTCGACCGAACCCAGGTTGCACGCAGCTTCGCAAAGCGCCGGGCACACGCGACTCGTGAACTCAGGCATGGGCGAGGTGAGCGACAGACGCTCGGCAGCCTCGTCCCAGCGGCCGCGGTACACCAGCTCATTCCACTCGGGAATCAAGTTGTGCAGCGGGCAGCCGCTCGGACGCGCCTTGCCAAAGCTCGCGCCCATCTGGCAAAACGCCACACCACACATCATGCAGCGGCTCGCCTGGGCACGGCGCGCATCGTCGTCGAGCTCCACGTACAGCGGATCGAAATCGCGGCTGCGCTCCTCCACGGAGCGGAGCTCGTGGGTCACGCGATCGATATCAAGAAAAGCACCGGGCTTACCCATGGCACTTACGCCTCCTTCTTGGTCGAAGCAACAGAGCTGGCAGCCACGGACGCAGCGCCCGCAACGCCGCCCGCGGCATCGAAGCGAGCGACATCCGCGGCGCTCGCGCGACCGGTCACGATGTCAAACGCCAGCTCCTCGGCCTGCGCATGCGTCTTGCCGACGGCCTCGGCGGCGGCGACAATCGCCAGCACGCGCTCGTACTCGGTCGGAATGACCTTCACAAAGTGCTTGCTCATCGTCTCAAAGCTGTAGAGCAGCTTAATGCCGCGCGGACTCTGCGTCGCGTCCACGTGCTCCTGGATGAGCTCGCAAATCTGTGCCAGCTCGCCGGCTGTCGGAGCCTTGAGCTCCACGCTCTCGTGGTTCACGCGGGCATCGAGCGTGCCGTACTGGTCAAAGACGTAGGCCACGCCACCCGTCATGCCGGCGGCAAAGTTCTGCCCGACCTCGCCCAGGATGAGCGCCAGGCCGCCCGTCATGTACTCACAGCCATGGTTGCCGCAGCCCTCGACCACCACGGTGGCGCCGGAGTTGCGCACGCCAAAGCGCTGGCCTGCCAGGCCGTTAATAAAGCCGCGGCCGCTCGTGGCGCCAAAGAACGCAACGTTGCCCACGATGATGTTCTCGTCGAACTTGTAGGTCGCATGCGGGTTGGGGCGCACCGACACCTCGCCGCCCGAAAGGCCCTTGCCAAAGTAGTCGTTGGCGTCGCCGCACACGTTGAGCGTAATGCCGCGCGGCAGGAAGGCGCCAAAGCTCTGACCGGCCGAACCATCGCAATCGATGGTGATGGAGCCGGCGGGCAGGCCCTCGGGATGCGCCTTGGTCACCGCGTTGCCCAAGATGGTGCCCACGCAGCGGTTGACGTTGGCGATATCGGCGCGGAAGCGAATCGGACGCAGGTGCGCGCGGGCATCGGCCGTATAGGCCACAAACAACGTGGAGTCGAGCGTCTTGTCGAGTTCGCCGTCCGCTGCCATCTGGGGCAGGAAGTGACGGCCGTCGGCGCCCGGGATGTGGGCACCGAACTCGCAGGTCGCGCCCGCCAGGACGGGCGACAGATCGAGCAGGTTGGCCTTACGGTTGCCCGGCACCTCGATCTGGCGCAGGCACTCGGGGTGTCCCACCATCTCGTCGACAGTGCGGAAGCCCAGGCTCGCCATGACCTCGCGCAGCTGCTCGGCAACAAAGAGCATAAAGTGCTCGACGTGCTCTGGCTTGCCGCGGAAGCCGCGACGCAGGCGGCAGTTTTGCGTAGCGATGCCGGCGGGGCAGGTATCCTGCTGGCAGTCGCGCTGCATGAGGCAGCCCATCGAGATGAGCGGCATGGTCGCAAAGCCAAACTCCTCGGCACCCAGCAGGCAGGCGACGGCGACATCGGTGCCGTCCATGAGCTTGCCGTCGGCCTCGAGCACCACGCGTGAGCGCAGGCCGTTTTGCAGCAGCGTCTGCTGGGCCTCGGCAAGACCGAGCTCCAGTGGCAGACCGGCGTGCCAAATGGAATCGCGCGCAGCGGCACCCGAGCCGCCGTTGTGGCCGCTGATCAAAATCTTGTCGGCAGCGCCCTTGGCAACACCAGTGGCGATGGTGCCGACGCCGGCCTCGCTGACCAGCTTGACCGACACGCGCGCGCCGGGGTTGGCGTTCTTAAGATCGAAGATCAGCTCTGCCAGGTCCTCGATGGAGTAGATGTCGTGGTGCGGCGGAGGCGAGATCAGGCCGATGCCGGGCGTGGACTGACGGACCTCGGCAATCCAGGGGTAGACCTTCTTGCCGGGCAGGTGGCCGCCCTCGCCGGGCTTGGCGCCCTGGGCCATCTTGATCTGAATCTCGAAGGCGCTGCACAGGTAGCGGCTCGTCACGCCAAATCGCGCACTTGCCACCTGCTTGATCGCGGAGTTCTTGGAGTCACCGTTAGCCAGCGGGGTCTCGCGGCGCGGATCCTCGCCGCCCTCGCCGGAGTTGGAACGGCCGTGCAGGCGGTTCATGGCGATGGCCATGCACTCGTGTGCCTCTTTGCTGATGGAGCCATACGACATGGCGCCGGTGTTAAAGCGGCGGACGATGTTGAGCGCAGGCTCGACCTCGTCGAGTGCCACCGGGGTACGGCCGCTGGCATCAAAGTCCAGCAGGTCGCGCAGGCGCACGGCACGGCCGGTGCGGTGCAGGCGGGCGCTGTACTCCTTAAAGGCGTCGTAGCTGTCCTCACGGCAGGCGGTCTGCAGCAGGTAGACAGTTTGCGGATCGATGAGGTGATCCTCGCCGCCGAGCGGGCGCCACTTGGTCAGACCCAGCGTGGGCAGCTGATCGGGAGCCGGGCTCTTAAGGATGGCGAGCGCGGCGTCGTAGCGCTCGTTTTGCTCGCGCTCGACGTCCTCGACACCCATACCGCCCACACGGCTCACCGTGCCGGCGAAGTACGCGTTGACGAACTCCGGCGTAAAGCCCACGGCCTCGAAGATCTGCGCCGAATGGTAGCTCTGCACCGTAGAGATGCCCATCTTGGACATGATAGAGACGATGCCGGCGGTCGCAGCCTTGTTGTAGTTGGCGATGCCCTGCTCGGCCGTCACGTCCAGGTCGCCGCGCGCCGCCAGATCGCGGATGCACGCGTGTGCGTTGTACGGATAGATGCCGCTCGCGGAGTAGCCCACCAGTGCTGCAAAGTCGTGCGGGGACACGGCGTCACCGCACTCCACCACGATGTCGGCAAAGGTACGCACGCCGGCGCGGATCAGGTGATTGTGTACGCAGCCCACGGCGAGCAGCGACGGCACGGGCACCTCGCCCGCAGCGGCACGATTGCTCAACACCACGATGTTCACGCCGTCGCGGACCGCAGCCTCAACGTCCTCGGCAAGCTGCTTGAGCGCAGCCTGCAGTGCGCCCTCGCCGGCGTCGCGGCGGTAGACGGCACGGAAGCGACGGGTCTTAAAGCCCACACGGTCGATGGCACAGATACGCTCGAACTCCTCCTCGTTGAGCAACGGGCGCTCCAAGCGCACCAGCTGGCAGGCCGTGCGGGAGTCCTCGAGCAGGTTGCCGTGGTTGCCCAGGTAGAGCGTGGTCGAGGTGACCATATGCTCGCGCAGGGCATCGATCGGCGGATTCGTGACCTGGGCGAACAGCTGATAGAAGTAGTCAAAGAACGAGCGCGTCTTCTTGGACAGGCAGGCCAGCGGCGCATCGATACCCATCGAGGCGAGCGGCGCCTTGCCCTGTTGGGCCATGGGGCGTACGACCTCGTCGACATCATCCCAGTGATACCCGAGCTTAGCCATGCGCACGGCAGCGGGCACCTCGGCGTCCTCGGCGGGCGTTGTCGCGGCAGGCCTATCGAGCGCGTCGACGGTCAGCGTCTCCTCGGCGATCCAGTCGCGGTAGGGCTTTTCCTTGGCATAGCGGGCACGCAGCTCGTCGTTGTAGATGACGCGGCCGCGGGCAAAGTCGACCTCGAGCATCTGGCCCGGTCCCAGACAGCCGCTCGTCAGGATGTTCTCGGGGCTCACCTCGATGGTGCCCACCTCGCTTGCCAGCATAAAGCGGCCGTCGCGCGTCACGTAGTAGCGAGCCGGGCGCAGGCCGTTACGGTCGAGGGCGGCACCCAGGGTGCGCCCGTCGGTAAAGGCGATGGCCGCCGGGCCATCCCACGGCTCCATGAGCATGGACTGGTAAGCGTCGTAGGCGCGGCGCTCCTCACTCAGGCTGTCGTTGTGGTCCCACGGCTCGGGCAGCAACATGGACGCGGCTCGCGTAAGCGGGCGACCGTTCATGACCAGGAACTCGAGCACGTTGTCCAGAATCGCGGAGTCGGAACCCTCACGATTGATGATGGGCATCACGCGCTCAAGATCGTGCTGCAGCACGGGGCTGTACAGGTTGGGTTCGCGGGCGCGAATCCAGTTGACGTTGCCCTTGAGGGTGTTGATCTCGCCGTTATGGATGATAAAACGGTTGGGGTGCGCGCGCTCCCAGCTGGGCGTGGTGTTGGTGGAGTAGCGCGAATGGACGAGCGCCACGGCCGTCTTGACGGCGGCGTCGTTGAGGTCGATGAAGAAGCGGCGCATCTGCGTGGCGACCAGCATGCCCTTGTACACGATAGTGCGCGAGCTCATGGAGCACACGTAGAAGATCTTGTCGCGCAGGGCGAACTCGGCGTCGGCCTTTTTCTCGATGGTGCGGCGGCACACGTACAGGCGACGCTCAAAGGCGTCACCGGCGGGCGTGTCGTCCGGACGGCCCAGGAAGGCCTGCAGGATAGTAGGCATGCAGGCACGGGCCGTCTCACCCAAGTCGTGCGGGTCGACCGGCACCTCGCGCCAAAAAAGCAGCGGCACGCCGGCCTCGGCGCAGCCCTCCTCAAACACGCGGCGGGCATCCTCTACGCCCTTGTCGTCCTGCGGGAAGAACAGCATGGCCACGCCATAGTCGCCCTCTGCCGGCAGAATCTGTCCGCACTTTTGAGCCTCTTTGCGAAAAAAATGATGCGGAACCTGGAACAGGATGCCGGCGCCGTCGCCGGTGTTCTTCTCGAGTCCCGTACCGCCGCGGTGCTCCAAGTTGACCAGAATGGACAGTGCATCGTCCAGAATCTGGTGATGGCGCTCACCGTTGATATCGGCGAGCGCGCCGATGCCACACGCATCGTGGTCGAATTCGGGGCGATAAAGGCCCTGCTGCTGAGCGGAATCTGCCTGCATCGCGATCCTCCCCTAGATATTTAGTCAGTCAGTTGAATAGGCATACTAGGAGCATCGCCGGCCCGTTGTGTTTCCCACCCGTTTCGAAACAATCGCGTAACGCGCGCCCTGCGAGTGGACACCGCCGAGCTCAAGGGCGGCAGCAAGGGCCCCCAAGTTCGGCCTGTAAGCTCGCCGCTTCAAACATCTCAATCTGTAACAGGAAGACCCAATTTCCATCCCTAGTTGTTACAGATCAAGACATTTCAGCAATCCCCTTTCACCAGCCTATTCAAATACAACAATTTTGTTAGTCTTGGTTAACTTTTGAGCCTAAAACGGGTATCCTTTGCGGCGTCAAACAAACGGCACGCAGGAGCTCACCATGCTCAACCATCTCAAACAACACTTTGGCTGCCGACGCACCGGTGGTCACGGAGGCCTAGACATTGCGCGGCACATCGGCCCCGGGCTGCTCGTGACCGTCGGCTTTATCGACCCGGGCAACTGGGCCTCCAATATGGCCGCGGGCTCGCAGTTTGGCTACGCGCTGCTGTGGATCGTCACACTGTCCACGATTATGCTCATTGTGCTGCAGCACAATGCGGCGCACCTGGGTATCGCCACGGGCGCCTGTCTTGCCGAGGCCACGACCCGCTTTCTCCCCCGCATCGTGGGACGCGCGGTGCTCGGCAGCGCCTATCTCGCGACCATCGCCACCGCCATGGCCGAAGTCCTGGGTGGCGCGATTGCCCTTCAAATGCTCTTTGGGCTGCCCGTGCGCGCGGGCTGCGTCATCGTGGCGGCAGTATCGATGGCGATGCTCATGACGAACTCCTACAAGCGTGCCGAACGCTGGATCATCGCCTTCGTAGGCGTGGTAGGACTCTCGTTTTTGGCCGAGCTTGCACTAGTCAAGGTCGACTGGCCGCAAGCCGCCGCAAGCTGGATCACGCCCAGTATGCCCACTGGCTCTGCCGCGATTATCGTGAGTGTCCTGGGTGCGGTCGTTATGCCCCACAACCTCTTTCTACACTCCGAGGTCATCCAATCCATGCACTTCGAAGGCCAAGGCGAGCAGGTTATCGAAGAGCGTCTGCGCTATGAGCTCTTCGACACGCTCTTTTCGATGGGCGTGGGCTGGGCAATCAACTCGGCCATGGTCATCCTGGCCGCAACGACCTTCTTTGCGCACGGCATTGTCGTAGACGACCTCGCCGTCGCAGCGGCCACGCTCTCCCCCATTCTGGGCCC
>CALGZY010000302.1 GCA_937934355.1 uncultured Collinsella sp.
CATTGACGAGGTCGTCCGCCGCGAGGAGGCGGCCGAGGCCGAGTAGGGCGGGTGCCGGCGCCCTTGCTGCCGGCGGTCGCGGCTCCAGACAGCGTACATAAAGATGAGCCAGACCCCCGAATCCGCCCGATTTGGGGGTCTTTCTCGTCAAAATGTACGCTAAATCCATGATATATTGGGGCATTCTGCTCGAATGCACGAAGGAAGGGGTGACGATGCCTGCTCACGAGAAGCGTGTCTTGTCGCTTGACGGCCTGCGAGGGCTTGGGGCGCTGATGGTGTTCCTGTACCACGTCGACATCATGGTCAAGCCGTTTGGCGCGGAGGGTCCGAGCCTCTTCCCTGGCACCGCGTCGGTTATGGTGTTCTTCATCCTGTCTGGCATAGTGCTGTCTCTTGTTCCCTTTAAGCACATGGGAAACGGCGGGTACGACTGGCTTGGCTATTACCCAAGAAGGGTCGTCCGCCTTTGCGTGCCGCTGTTTGCGGCGATTGCGCTGGCCCTTCCTGCGGGCTACGTGGCCTGGCGCCTGGGGTCCACGTCGCGCTCCGCGCTTGCCGTCGCCTACAACGCGGGCCTTCCCACTGCGGTTCATGACATCCTCATGCAGTTCGACGTGCTGTTCAACGTGTCCGATGGCGGCAACAACCTCTTTGGCGCGCAGCTCGTCCGCGTTGACTCTCCCGTCTGGTCCATGAGCTGGGAGCTCTGGTTTAGCCTGACGCTTTCGCTGGCCATCTGATGCATATCAAGGATTCGCCGGACGGGTCTGGCGATTGTTGCGACCTTTATTGCGGTGCTTGTCTCGTACTGGACGGGCTACTTTCCGCTGCGCCTTTGCCTGATGTTCTGGCTTGGCGTCATGGTGGCCCGGCAATTCGACAAAATCAAGGCCGTCAAGCTTTCAATGCTGGCCGAGCTGGCGCTGCTTGTGGCCTCCGTTGGTGTTATCGAGCTCTCGCTCGTGTGGCATCCCGGTGGGGTCCTCGAGGCGTTGAAGTCCACCACCATGAACGCGGCCTGCCTTGTAGTGGTTGTCGTCGCGATCGCCGACGGGTTCACGCGCCGTGCGCTCTCTGCGGCCCCCATGGTCTTTTTGGGAAAGGTGTCGTACAGCCTCTACCTTACCCACGCCATTGTCATCGGTGCGCTCGCTGCCCTGCTGCCCAGGCTCGGGATTGTCGACCCGCTCGCGATTGCCGCGGTCTCGCTGCCCGCAAGCATGCTCGTCTCCGTTGCGTTCTGGCGCATAATCGAGGTTCCCAGCATGAACCTGTCGCGCTCGCTGGCATCGTCAGGGCCTAGGGACGCCGTTCGATAACGCGTCGTACTTGGCTTCGTTTGGAGGGAAGCTGGTCATGAATAGCCCCAAGCCCGTCCACCGCGTTCTCTTTGTCTGCCACGGCAACATCTGCCGCTCGACCATGGCAGAGTCGGTATTCACCGAGCTTGTGCACCAGGCAGGTCGCAGTGATGAGTTTGTCATCGGCTCCGCGGCAACCTCGACCGAAGAAATTGGAAACTCGCCGCACTATGGAACTGTCGCAAAGTTACGTCAGGTGGGCATACCCTTGGTGCCGCACCGCGCACGACAAGTACGCGCAAACGAATATGCTAACTGGAACCTCATCATCGGCATGGACAGCGCCAACATGCGAAACCTTCGCCGCATCTTCGAGCGCGAGCCCGAGGCGCAGGCCGACGATTGCGCCAAGTTGATCAAGCTCTTGAGTCTTACCGGCAGTGATCGCGATGTCGCCGATCCCTGGTACACCGGCAATTTCGACGCCACCTACCGCGATGTACTCGCCGGTTGCACCGCTATGCTCGAGCAGCTGTAGGCGCTCGGGCGGCGCGGGCACACGGGCCACGCCATCGGCATAAAACGAGCGTGGATTTTCTCCCACTTTGAGCGTTCGAGCGCGCTCTAAACGGGAGAAAATCCACGCTCGTTATCTCGGTGGGAGAAAATCAACGCTCATGAATGTGACAAAGGGACTGCCCCTTTGTCACATCCGGGACCGGCCCTAGACCGGCTTGACCTCCAGCTTAATCCCCTTGGCACAGAAGTCGCCCAAAACATCCGAAAGGGCCCAGGTCGCATATAGCGGCAAATAGAGAACCGCTCCGTTGCGCTCAACGTTGCCTCTCGAGAAAACAATCCCGAGCCTTACGCCATATTCAGCCGTATCAAGCACATGACCGAGCGCAGCGTGCGCGTGGTAATAGGAGCCCGATTTAACCTCGATCGGAACAGCCGTCCCATCCGGTCCATCGACCACAAAGTCCACTTCACCGCGCTTTTTTGTCTGATAGTAGTAAAGCTGGCGATTTTGGGCAGCCAGCTGCTGGGCCACCACGTTTTCGTAAATGCCGCCCAGGTTGGGCTCCTTGCTATCAAGATACGCCGCCTGGGCGACTCCAACGGGGTAACGCGCCATCAACATGCCCGTATCCGATTGATATAGCTTGAACTGCGATGGCCGCGCCGTCTTGAGCAGGGGCGATTTTGGCTCGGTTACGATATCGGCTTTGAGAGCAACGCCGGCATCGACAAGCCATACAAAATCTCGCTGATACTTCTCGTAGTGAGCCTTGGGGTCAATGGAATTGAGCACGAAGCGCTTGTTTTCGCCCTCGAGCATAATAGGGAGCTGATCGTAGATGCTCTGCACCTGAAGGGCTTGCCCGCTTGCATACTTGGAGATATCCCGCCGGTACTGTTCGTTGAGCTCTGACTGTAGCTGACGAACAGAGGCAAGGTCGCCCTGCGTGTCAAGGAAACGCTGCACGACCTCCGGCATTCCGCCGACAACGGTATAGGTCCTGAAGTTTGCCATCATCGCGTCATGAATGTAATCAGGAATGGGCCTCTCGCTGATACACGCGTCACGTATCGTTTGGCGAGCCCCCTCGCTCACCCCGATTGCCCAGCAAAACTCCTCAAAATCGAGCGGGAACATCCTAAGCTCGTGAACATACCCCACGGGATAGGACCTGACGCCCTTGAACTGAGTCCCGAGCATTGACCCCGAAAACGCCCAGCGGCACCTCCCGTCCTCAACAAGGAACTTTGCCATCGTCATGATGTCGGGGGCCTCTTGGACCTCATCGATAAACACGAGCGTTTTGCCTGGCGCAATCGACTTTCCCGAAAGAAGCGTCACCCTGCTGATGAAATCATCGGCATTCCGCGCCTCGAGAAGAGCATCTTTTGCCTGGCGGTTTTCCATGAGGTTAAGCTCGATGTAGGTTGCATGGCTGGCTTTGCCAAATGCGCGAATCGAATAGCTTTTGCCAATCTGGCGAGAACCCGTAATGAACAAGGCCTTTTGCTCGGAAGACTTCAGCCAACGCTCCAGCTCTGCCGCTATTTTCCTGCGCAGCATAGGCTCTCCCCTCGGTGTCATCAAATGAAATGCAAAGTTTTATACGCTTGATTATCGATGAAACGCAGAATTTTTAGAACCTAAAATCGGATGAAATGCAGAGATTTGAGATTACAAACATAGTAGAAGGGGCACCACCGGCGAATGTGACAAAAGAACTGTCCCTTTGTCACATTGCGCTCAACTACTCGTCGACGATCTCGGCAAGCCAGACGTTCAGCGTATCGACCTCGGGGCAGCAGAACTTTGCCGTACCGGGCTCGTTGCCAGGCACGGTTCCGCCATAGCGCAGGATATCGATATAGGGAAAGCCCACATGGCAGGCCATGGCACACATCTTGCCGCGGTCTCGGTCGAAGTCAAAAACGTCGCCCGGCTTGTGACCATGGTGGCAGCGGCACGCACCCAGCTGGTCCACGCAGCTCACGCGGATGCGCGGACGCTTGCCCCGCGGCGCGCCGAGCGGCTTGTTCTCGCCCGCAGGCTTGGCGCCGCCCTCGCCAGCATTACTCATGGTCAATCACATCCAGGCAGGCCTCGATGGGAAGGCCAGCCGACTTGTCCTCTTGGTCGGCATTGCGCTCGATAAGCTCAGCCACCACGCGCATGGCATCGGACGTCGCGCGTTGCAAACTCCAACCTGCCATAACGCGGCCGACGAGCACCGCCGAGAACGTGTCACCCGTGCCCGGGAAATAGACCGGAATGAGCTCAAAGGGAATCGTAAAGTACTCCCCCGCTACATGGTCGTAACCGATAACCGCGTTCGTGCCATTGACCACGGCGCTCGTAATGACCACCGACTTGGCACCCAGCTCGCGCACGGCGTCCACAAGGGCGCGAGCCTCATCGGGCGTAATTTGCTCGGCGATAGGCCTATCGGCAAGCAGGCACGCCTCGGTATAATTGGGCACCGCGTAGTCTGCGCACTCCAGCAGGTGCCGCATAAGGCCAATCGTGGACTCGGGCACGCCCGCATAGAGCTTGCCGTTGTCGCCCATGATGGGGTCGACGAACACCTTGGTGCCCTTTT
>CALGZY010000303.1 GCA_937934355.1 uncultured Collinsella sp.
GTCGCCCTCGCCGTATGCCTTGATGACGTCTTTGAATTCGATATAAGCCATCGATTAATTCCCATCTGGTCGGATAACTCTTTAGTATTACCCATTTCGCACCGACCAAAAAGGGACAGGTTCATTTTGGCAGGTTTTAGAGGCGGACGGTGAAGGTGATCTGGTTGCCGTGGCCGCAGACAGAAGCGCTCCCACCATGGGCTTCGGCGATGGCACGCACCACGGATAGGCCCACGCCCGAGCCGCCCGTCTTGGAGCTGCGCGACACGTCCGCACGATAGAAGCGGTCGAACAATCGATCTAGGTCGCCTTCGGGCAGCTCGTCCACGGCGTTCGAAACGACAAGCTCGGCCGAACCTTTGCCTGCACCGCGTGAGACGGCACGCAGACTCAACTCAATTACACTGCCCTCACTCGCATAGCGCGTGGCGTTATCCAGCAGCAGCTCAACCACCTGCGCCACCGCTGCAGCATCGGCATGGGCCCGCACGCCACTCGCAATCGACGTCGACAGACGCTTGCCACGCGAAACCGCCACCGACTCAAACGGCGACGCCGCCTTGTCCACTGCCTCCGAAAGATCGATCGATATCATGGTAAAGCCCGCCGAACCCTCGTCCATGCGAGCCAAAAACACCAGACGCTCCGTGAGCGCCGTCAGCCGCGCGACCTGCTCGTGAATGCTCTGCGTCCACTCACTCTCGCCGCTCTCGATCTCTTGCACCTCATTGGCGGCGTCAATTACAGCCAGCGGCGTCTTGATCTCGTGGCTCGCATCGGTAATAAAGCGCTTTTGCTTGCTGTAGCTCTCGACCATCGGTCGAATCACCGCGCCCGAGGCACCCGCCACAATTGCCAGCACCGCCAGCCAGCCAATGCAACTGATCGCCACGCTCGCGCTCAAAAACGAATGAAAGCTTGCAAGCTCGCGCGAGCAGTCCACGAACACATAGGTGGTCTCATCGTCTTGAACGTCAGTCGTATAGCGATAATTGCCAGAAAAACCCGAGGTCCAACCCTTGGAATATAGTCCTGCAGCGATGCGTGCAGCACGCTTGGCACCCACCGCGGCAATGCGGGCCGTGTTGACATCGGTCACCTGCCCACCGGCAATCGACACCGTAAAGTAGCGCGTGTCGAAGGGAGACTCCGCCGTCATACCTTCGAAGTGCCCGGTGCGCATGACCACCCTGTCACCGGCAGCGGTCTTACCGGCGCCCACATCCTGGCCGGGGTCGGTCTTAGGCTCATCCGTCCAATCAATGCCGTTCTTGCCCGCCAAGATATAGTCCAGGCGAGCATCGGCCATCTTGCAGATATGCGAGTAGTTGACGACGTTGATGCCGGCAATGATGAGCGTAAGCACGACGGTCACGGCACCCATGGCAACCAGGATGAACTTGCGACGCAGACGACGTCCCATTGCACTGGCAGCATCGACGCGCCCCGGATTACCCGAGTCCGCTCCCATGCCGAGCTTTGTCGCCATGCGCTTCCACCACGCGCTCGCGCTCACGCTTATTCGCCCTCCTCGACAACCTCAAGCGAATATCCCTGATTGCGCGATGCGCGGATGGCCACGTTGGCACCCAGCGCCGTCAGCTTTTTGCGCAGGTACGAGATATAGACCCACACTACGTTGGCGCCTTCGGGCGCATCCTCACCCCAAACCTCGAGCATCAGACGTTCGGTGGGCATACGCGTGCCGGCGTTGCGCATAAAGAGCTCCATAAGCTGAAACTCACGATTGGCCAGGTGCTCCTCGCCCAAGGGACCCACAAGCGTGCACGATGCCGTGTCGAGGCGCATATTGCCCACACTGAGCGTCGTGGCGTCAATTGCCGTCGCGGCACGCGTCATGGCACGAATGCGAGCGAGCAGTTCCTTGGCGGCAAACGGCTTGGTCAGATAATCGTTGGCACCGGCATCCAGGCCCTCGACCTTATCGGACACCTCGCTTTTTGCCGTGAGCATGATGATGGGCAGTCGCTTACCGGCGGCACGTGTGCGCTTGAGCACCTCAATTCCATCCATGCCGGGCATCATGATGTCCAGGATTGCGGCGTCATAGTCGTTGGCGAGCAGATATTCGAGCGCCGTCAGACCGTCGAGCGCGGTGTCGACCTCGTAGTCGCTATGTTGAAGAATCGCGGTAAGGGCGCGGGAGAGGCCGGGTTCGTCCTCGGCAAGCATCAGTTTCATGGTTGCTCCTTTGGCGCACGGCTATACAAGTTTCGATACTGCCGATGATAGCGCACCGTCAGCCTCCTTAGCGCAGCCTTAGCTGCTCAACCTGCGCGTTTTCAAATACGCAGGATATGGCTTAGCCAAACTTAAGGCGCAGACGCCGAGCGCCTGGACGCATGCCAGCCGCGAAAAGACAGCGACTCGTCCTTTCGCGGCGTCCTAGTTATGCAAAGTGTTCGAGCGTTACTCCTCGTACGCGCCCTCAAGCCGGAGCAGCCATTCCTTGCGGTCAAGCCCGCCGGCATATCCGTTGAGCGATCCGTCGGCCGCCACCACGCGATGGCACGGCACAATAATCGAAATGGGATTACGCGCGACCGCAGCCCCCACAGCACGGGGAGATACAACGGGCGCCTCGTTTCCCGGTACACGATGTCGA
>CALGZY010000304.1 GCA_937934355.1 uncultured Collinsella sp.
GTCGGAGTGAAGAAAAAGAGCATATGGCGGGACAAGGCCAGCTGGGAGCCGCTGATGCTGTGCGTCCCGACGCTGCTCGCGTTTACGCTGTTTCACTATGTCCCCATGATCGGCATCATATTGCCGTTCAGGCGCTTTATGCCGGCGAAGGGTCTCTTCGGCAGTCCCTGGGTCGGCTTTGAGAACTTCCGCTTCCTCTTCACATCGGTCGAACTGGCGCGCATCATGCGCAACACCGTGCTCTACAGCCTGTGGTTCATGTTTATCACGCCGGCGGTCAATGTGACGATCGCGCTTTTGCTCTTTGAGGTGACCAGCAAGCGGGCGCTCAAGTACCGACGTTGCTAACTATGAGAAGGAGGATTGACCTATGGCTTCCATTATTCCCCGCAAAAATCGTTTCTGTGTCGTGTATCCCTATACTGATGCCGCCGGTAGCGGACGAGATCGCGCAGATGGCGAATAGCTGGCGGCGGGATAAAGGACGGCTTGATCATGTCGCACATGAACAGGTCGCAAATCCACTTTGCATCCTTCCGGTCAGTTTTGTTGCCCTTCTGCGGTTTGGAGTACTTGGGGTGTGCAAGTGTTACAAGACAGGTTTTTTCGAGGATGTTGAAGACAGGAATCCAGAATCTGCCGACAGATTCCATGCAGACTTCCATGCAGTGATACTTGTCAAGCCAAAGAGACAGCTCCTTCAAGCCCTTGGAGAAGGACGAGAAGCGAGCCTGAAAGTACTCAGTACGGGAGTTTGCATCGGTAACGCCGATACAGGCATAGATCCAGGTTTTGTGAACATCCAGCCCGCAGCAGTTTTTACGGAAGATTTTGAACATGGCGTCCCTCCTGCAAGAGATAACAGAGTCGGCAGGGACTGGCTGTCCGGCGAAATCGAGTCAACTTTGGAAGAGATAAGTTTACGGGCTACGGTTTTGCGCCATTCATTGATGCCTTAACGGACAGCCGACACCATATACAGATGCAAGGTTTGCCGCTATGCAGCCCCGCCACTCACCTCCACGGGTTCTGTAGTATGCCGACTCTGCTGAATCCAGTATATCTATGAATTGAAACAAGCGAAAGAGCCGATAAGTTTCATAACCCTATTGGTACCTTTCGCAGAAAGGTGGATTTATACAGATGACAAGAAGAAAACGAAGCCCGGAAGAAAACGAGCGCAGAGCAAAAATACGAGAGCTGCTGCTAAGCAGCAACATCAGTAGCATGGAAGACATTCAGGATCTGTTTAAAGAGACTATCGCGGAGTTCATGGAGAGCGGTCTTGAGGCAGAGCTGGATGACGAGTTGGGCTATGCGGTCGCCTTTATTGATTTGGATGTTGTTGGAGGGATCCAGGTTGATGAGGATAACCTTGAGTTCTCCTCGGTAGTGGGCGTCGATGAGGCCCGGCGTGTTGACTATAGACAGGCCCTGCTTGATGGCCAAGCCGCTACGGGGCTGGACGAAGCCGGCGTAGCCATCGGGCAGGGCGATGGCCAAGCCGGTGGAGACCAGACGGCGTTCGAAGGGCTTCAGGACGCAGTCCTCGTTGGAGCGCAGATCCAAGCCGGCATCGGTGGGATGGGCGTATTTGGGAAGCTCGACGGTGGGATCGAGACGCTTTATGTTGAGGGTAATGTTGGACATGGAATCACCTTAGCTTGTCGAGCTCTTGCAGAAACTCATCGACGTCTTTGAAATCGCGGTAGACCGAGGCAAAGCGGATGTACGCCACCTTGTCAATCTTGGCCAAGCGCTTGAGCACCATGTCACCCAACTCATGGGACGTGACAGCCGTCAGCGTGCGAGAGCGCAGCTCGACCTCGATGTCGTCGATAATCTCATTAAGCTTCTTAGTGTCGATATCACGCTTGATAGTGGCGCGCATCAAGCCGACGAGCAGCTTATTGCGATCGAACCGCTGCTTGGTTCCGTCCGACTTAATGACCTCGATTGGGTCTTCGCATCGCTCAAACGTTGTAAAGCGATAGTTACACGAGCAACATTCGCGACGGCGCTTAATGGTGTTATTTGACTCCTGCATACGGGAATCAACGACGCGGGTATGTGCCTTGCCACATTTGGGACAGCGCATGGTACCTCCTCTTAAACGATAACAAGGGTACCATGCGCAGCGCGATAATGATTACGAACGAGCAGGAACCTTAAGATGCGCACCGGCGGCGAGCGAACCATGCTCCAGATGATTGACGTTACGGATCATGTCGGAAGTCTCTTGCGTGGAAAGGCCTTCGATTGGATATTCCTCGGCAAGCGACCAAAGAGAATCGCCAGGCTGAACGCGAACGGTCTCGTAGGTAACGTTGGAAACGGACTCGGCATACGCGGCGTGACGAGCGCTAAAGACCGACGTAGCGAGGACAACGAAGAGCGTAAGCGCAACGGCAACGGCGACAATCGTCGGAACCTTCAGGGCAACGCGGGCCGGCGCAACTACAGCCTGCTGATTGCGAGCAGGCTTTACGGTCAAAGGCTGAAAGCCGGAGCGGCCACCCTGAACAACCGTAAAAGTGGGTTCTGCAGGCGTCTCGAGTTTAAGGGCAAGGTTTCCCTGGACCATATTCGTTGCGTTCATCATGTTCTCCTCTCGCGTGTTTTGCTGAGAACAGTTTTATCAAGCCGCGCGGACAAAAATGTCTAGCGCGAGAACGAATGTTCGGTTATTATTATCTTCGAACAGTTGTTCCTGTCAAGCAAAATCCGAACATTTGTTTGACATGGGTAGAGAGGATGCCCTGATGGCTCGCAAAATTACCAAGCGTCAGCAGCAAATTTACGACTTCATCAAGGAATATCAGCAGGAAAAGGGCTATCCGCCCAGTGTGCGCGAGATGGCTTCGGCTGTGGGCCTTTCCTCCCCTAGCACCGTACATGCGCATCTCTCCGCACTCGAAGCGCGAGGCTTGCTCAAGCGTGACGCCACCAAGCCTCGCGCCCTCGAGCTCTTTGACGAGGACGGATCTTCCGTATCCATCTCAAAGTCCGATGAGCCCACGGCGCCCCGCGGAACCGTATCGCTGCCTCTCGTAGGCCGTGTCGCTGCAGGGATTCCTATTCTTGCCGAGCAGAATATCGAGGACACCTTTACCATCCCAACCGAGATTGCAACGGACCAGGGGTCCTTTATCCTCGAGGTCCACGGCAATTCGATGATTAACGTCGGCATCTATAACGGCGACTACATCATCGTCCGCGAGCAGAAGAGCGCCATGAATGGCGAGATTGTCGTGGCCATGATCGATGGTTCCGCAACAGTCAA
>CALGZY010000305.1 GCA_937934355.1 uncultured Collinsella sp.
ATGGGCGTCTCCTCCATCACCACCTTCGTCGAGTCCACCTCTGGCGCTGCCGACGGTGGCCGCACGGGTCTCACCTCCGTCACCACCGGCGTGCTGTTCATTCTCGCCGCGTTCTTCTCCCCCATCGTCACCATCGTTTCCAGCGCCGCCACCTGCGGTGCTCTGGTCTACGTCGGCTACCTCATGATGAGCGAGGCCTCCGAGATCGACTGGTCCGACGTGTCGCAGGGTTTCCCGGCGTTCATGATTGTCGCCGGCGTGCCCTTCACCTACTCCATCTCTGCCGGCATTGGCCTGGGCTTTATCGCCTACGTGATCGTCGCGCTCTTTAAGGGCGAGGCTTCCAAGATCAAGCCGCTCATGTGGATCGCAGCCCTTGCCTTCCTCGTCTACTTCTTCGTGGCGTAACGGCATAGTCTGCTAAAGCAGAACATCAAGGCGCGGAGTCGCATCGAGCGGCTCCGCGCCTTTCTTTTAGCGCCTGCCCCCGTGCCAGCGTGCGACAATTGAGGCTGTCAATATCCTGTCAATATCACAACACCGAGAGAAGCCTGCCTTGGAAGCGCATCAGAAGCAGATAACCGTTTATTCAGAGTGTGCAGAAGGCGCGCCCGTCATCTACCTCCCCGTGGTTATGGGCGACGGTAGTGGAGTCTACGAGCGCTGCCGAGAGCTCGACTGCCCGCCATTCACCCTTGTCGCCATTGGAGGGCTCGATTGGAATCGCGAGCTGAGCCCCTGGGAATGCGACGGAACTATACGAGATGCCGAGCCCTTTGGCGGACAGGCTGCTGGTTTTCTTGACGAGTTGTTGAAGCAGATAATCCCCCAGGCCGAATCATCGCTCCCGCAACCGCCCGCCTGGCGCAGCGTTGCCGGCTACTCGTTGGCGGGTCTTTTTGCACTGTGGGCACTTTGGCAAACAGATGTCTTTGAGCGCGCGGCGAGTGCATCGGGGTCGTTGTGGTTCCCCGGCTTTATCGACTACGCGCGCGAACGCACGATGACAGCTACGCCCGACGCCGCCTATCTGTCGCTCGGTAAAAAGGAAACCAAGACGCCCAACCGCATGATGCGGCACGTACTCGACGATACGCGCGCGATGGAAGAGCTGTTTATCGAGCGCGACATTCCAACAACGCTGGAGCTCAACCCCGGCAATCATTTTGCCCAAACTGACCTGCGCATGGCGCGCGGCATCCACTGGATACTGACGCATTAAAAATGGCGTCCACGCGTACATACGCATGGACGCCATTTTTAATTTGGCTGAACGCAGCTACTATTCAGCAGTCTCCTCAAGCTCGGAAGTATCGAACTCAAAGTCATTACCGGGCAGGATGGCGTTGAGCACAATGCCCACCAGCGAGCCCACGGCAAGGCCCGAAAGCGAAATCGTCACGCCGCCCAGCTCCAGCACGATGGCACCGGCGGTACTGTAGGCAATGCCGAGCGAAAGCACGAGCACCAAAGCCGCAACCAGTACATTGCGGTTGTTCTGGAAATCGACCTGGTTTTCGATAAGGTTGCGAACGCCCACGGCGCTGATCATGCCGTAGAGCACGAGCGACACACCGCCGATAACGCATGCCGGCATGGCGGCGATCACGGCAGCGAACTTGGGGCAGAACGAAAGCACGATGGCACAGCACGCGGCAATGCGAATCACGCGCGGGTCGAACACGCGCGTCAGGGCAAGCACGCCGGTGTTCTCGCCATACGTGGTGTTGGCCGGAGCGCCAAAGAGCGAAGCCAAGATGGTTGCCAGGCCATCGCCGAGCAGGGTACAGTGCAGACCGGGATCGGCAATGTAATTGCGTTCGCAGGTAGAGCCAATGGCGGAGATATCGCCAATATGCTCGATCATAGTTGCAAAGGCCAGTGGCATGATGGTGATAATGGCTGTCGTAGCAAGACCGCTATCGAACTGCGGTCCAAAGAGCGCAAACACGGTGTTGTCCCACACGACGGGCAAGCCAACCCAGGGGGCGGCTGCAACGCCAGAGAAGTCGACCTCACCCAACGCGGCCGCAACGGCATAGCTCACCACGACGCCCAGCAGGATCGGCACGATCTTGACCATGCCGCGGCCCCAAATATTGCAGATGACGATGACGGCCACGGCGACAACGGCAACAAGCCAATTGGTCTGGCAGTTGGCGATAGCAGAACTTGCCAGGATCAGGCCGATGGAAATGACGATGGGGCCGGTCACCACCGGCGGGAAGAAGCGCATGACGCGCTTGGCACCAAATGCGCGGAACAGCGCTGCCAGCACCGGATAGAGCAGGCCGGCGCAGGCAACGCCCAGGCAAGCGTAGGGCAAAAGCTCGGTCTCGCCGCTGGGCGCGATTGCGGCATAGCCCGCGATAAAGGCAAACGACGAGCCCAGGAACGCGGGTACCTTACCGCGCGATAGAAAATGAAACAGCAGCGTGCCGATGCCGGCGAACAGAAGCGTCGCCGAAACGGAAAGGCCGGTGAGCACGGGCACGAGCACCGTGGCTCCGAACATCGCAAACATGTGTTGCAAACCCAACACAAACATGCGCGGGCGGCCGAGCGATGACGCATCGTAGATGGCATCGGTGACGGCGGGCGTCGAAGACTGGGACATGGAAGTCCTTTCATGATGGAAGGGCGATCAGGCATATCGGATAACCTGCCCGAACGATACGATCCGAACCATTGTACGTGATACGCAATGTCTCGCGCGCGCCGCCACCTGCAAACGGTAGCGTTACTTCCAAACGCGCTCGGCAATGCGCTTGACCAGCGCGATCTTCGCCCACTGCTCGTCCTCGGTCAGCTTGTTGCCAATCTCGCAGCTGGCAAAGCCGCACTGGGGCGACAGGTACAGGTTCTCGAGCGGCACGTACTTTGCGGCTTCGCGGATGCGCTCGACGATAACATCCTCGTTCTCGAGCTCTGCCGCCTTGGTGGTTACCAAGCCCAGCACGACCTTCTTGCCGGGAGCGACGTACTTGAGCGGCTCAAAGCCGCCGGCGCGCGGCGTGTCGAACTCCAGATAGAACGCATCGACGTTCTCATGTGCGAACAGGTACGGCGCGATGGGGTCGTAGCCGCCCTCAAAGGCATAGGTGGAGTGGTAGTTGCCGCGGCACACGTGCGTGTTGATAACCAGATCGTCGGGCTTGCCCTCGATGGCGGCGTTGTTGAGCGCCACGCCCAGCTCGCTCACCTTTTGCAGGTCAACCGGGCTCATGCCGGTCTTGGACACAAAGTCGGTATCGCAGTAGATGCCCCAGGTGCAGTCATCAAACTGGATGTTGCGGCAGCCTGCTGCGTACAGGTCGGCGATCACCGTGCGATAAGCGGCTGCAATGGCGTCGGCAAGTTCCTCATCGGTCTTATAGACAGCGCGCAGGCTCTCCTGCTGGCCGTCGCAGCGATCGAGCGTGACCTCAGAGAACGTCTGGAT
>CALGZY010000306.1 GCA_937934355.1 uncultured Collinsella sp.
ACGACAGAGCGGAAAAGGCGCAAGCAGATGGCGCAGGTGAATTTGGAAATAGTATTATACCACATCCGCCGCGCGCTGCATAGAATGGCGACAGGAAAAGAACAGCGGAACACATCCAGCTATCAAAAACGCGCCTCCCGAAGTTTCCGGGAAGCGCGCTTTTGTCTGACAAGTTTTGAGAAAAATCAGTGGCAGCCCTTGCATTTTCCGCAGTCGCCGCCGCAGCTGCAAGCAGAATTGCCGCTTTTCTTGTCCTTGATCATCTTCCAAATGACTGCGCCAACAATCACCAGAAGTACGCCGCCAACAATCCATGTTGCCATGATTCGTTCCTTTCTGCGCCGATGCGGATGGAGGAAAACCGCTTTTGCGCGATAGAACATATGCCGGAGGGAAAGCGCAGATGATGCAGAACCCGCGCCAGCCCTCCGGCGTTCACAAGAGGGGTCTCAGAAAGCACCGAATGCAGCGGCGCTTTCCTCGGTTAAGCCCGATGGAAAATCAGGCAGAAACCTTCTGGGTGAGGTGGTTGTCGTTGTAAGGATTCTTACGAACGACCAGATACACCAGACCAGCCAGCAGCAGGATGGCAATCGCCGTCGCAACGGTGAAGCCAGCGCCGCTGAAGAGCAGGCCAAGCTGATAGACAATCAGGGCGACGACGTAAGCGAACGCGCACTGATAGCCAACCGCAGCCAGCGTCCACTTGGCATTGTTGAACTCACGCTTCATCGCGCCGATGGCCGCGAAGCAGGGAGCGCACAGGAGGTTGAAAATCATGAAGGCATACGCCGCCAGACGGCCGTGACCGTTCGAGGACTCGTTGAACGCCGTCGCAATCGGGCTGAGGGCTTCCGCCTTCTCTTCCTCGGTCATGTCCTCGTCGTCAACAACGTCCGCCGCGTCATCCGCGCCATACAGCACGCCCAGAACGCCAACGACTTCTTCCTTCGCAACCAGACCCATGACCGTAGCGACCGTGGACGGCATATTGCCGAAGCCCAGCGGCTTGAACACCACGCTGACCGGGTTGCCGATCTTGCCAAGGATGGAGTTGTCCATATCCGCCACAGCGCCCCAAGAGCCAGCCGCGCGATCCATTTCAGGCGCGAGTTCCGGCGCTTCCTCGTCTTCTTCCAGCGTTCCAGCTTCCGCCTTCGCGTTGTAATCAGCCAGTTCCGTCTGGTAGGTCTGCTGCGCTTCAAGCTGCACGTCCGCCGCGGGCGCCCAGCCGTAGGTCTTCGCAAACCAAATCACGATAGAGGACAGGAGGATGACCGTGCCAGCGCGCTTGATGAAGCTCCAGCCGCGCTCCCACACGCTGTGGAACACGTTGCGGCCAGACGGGAAGTGATACGCCGGCAGCTCCATGACGAAGGGAGCCGGGTCGCCCGCGAACATCTTCGTCTTCTTCAGCATGATGCCGGAGATGACAATCGCCGCCACGCCGATGAAGTATGCGGACGTCGCAACCCACGCGCTGCCGCCGAAGACCGCCGCGGCAATCAGACCGATAATCGGCATCTTCGCGCCGCAGGGGATGAAGGTCGTGGTCATGATGGTCATCTTGCGGTCACGGTCGCTCTCGATGGTACGAGAAGCCATGATGCCGGGAACGCCGCAGCCAGAACCAATCAGCATCGGGATGAAGCTCTTGCCGGACAGACCGAATTTCCGGAAGATACGGTCCATGATGAAGGCGATACGAGCCATGTAGCCAACGTCTTCAAGGATAGCCAGCAGGAGGAACAGCACCAGCATCTGCGGCACGAAGCCCAGCACCGCGCCGCAGCCGCCGACGATACCATCCACAATCAGACCGCTCAGCCAGCCTGCGCAGCCAACGCCATCCAGCCACGTCTGAAGGTTGCCCTGCACGATTTCCGCAACGAACACATCATTCGTCCAGTCCGTCAGCAGGGTACCAATCGTCGTCACGGAAATGTAATACACGAGGAACATGATGAGCGCGAAAATCGGCAGCGCCAGCACGCGGTTGGTCACCACGCGGTCAATCTTGTCCGAAACGCTCAGGCTGCCCTTTGCCTTGCCCTTCTTCACCGCGTTCTGCATCAAGGTGTTGATGTAGGCGTAACGCTGGTTGGTGATGATGGACTCGGCGTCGTCATCCATTTCCTTTTCGCAGGAGGAGACGGCTTCCTCAATGCCCTTCTTGACATCTTCAGACAGCTTCAGTTCCGCAACAACCTTCTCGTCGCGTTCGAACAGTTTCACGGCGTACCAGCGCAGGAAGCGGGGTTCAACCTTGCCGCCGATGAGGTCTTCAATATGCGCCAGCGCGTGTTCCACCGAGCCGGTGAAAACGTGCGGATGTTCGCCCATCGTGCGGTTCTTGGCAGCAACGGCAGCCTTTTCAGCCGCCTTCACGCTGCCTTCGCCCTTCAGCGCGGAAGTCTCGACGATTTCCACACCCAGCGCTGCGCTCAGCTTCTTCATGTCGATTTTGTCGCCGTTCTTGCGGGACACGTCGATCATGTTCATCGCGATGACCATCGGCGTGCCGAGTTCGAGCAGCTGCGTGGTCAGGTAAAGGTTGCGTTCGATGGAGGTGGAGTCCACAATATTCAGGATGGCATCAGGCTTGTCGTTCACCAGGTAGTTGCGGGCGACGACTTCCTCCAGCGTGTAGGGAGACAGGGAGTAAATGCCGGGCAAGTCCTGAATGACCACATCGTCATTGCCCTTGAGCTTGCCTTCCTTCTTTTCAACCGTAACACCCGGCCAGTTGCCGACGAACTGACGAGAACCCGTCAGCGCGTTGAACATGGTCGTTTTGCCGCAGTTCGGGTTGCCTGCGAGCGCAATCGTAATCGCCATTTTCGGCGCCTCCTTATGCGAATTTGTCTTAACTAACCCCACCAGAGGCTCCACCTCTGGACTCCGCAAGGGACTCTGTCCCTTGACCCTTTTTCGCGATTGCGTTGAGCGCGCTTCCATACTGTATGCGCGTGGAAGGCTTGGAACGACGCGAAATCAGGTTTTATCGTAAGGGAAACAGAATTACTGAACCTCGATCATTTCCGCATCCGCCTTGCGCACGCTCAGCTCATAGCCGCGCACGGTCAGCTCCATCGGATCGCCCAGCGGCGCAACCTTGCGCACATGGACTTCCGTCCCGCGGGTCAGTCCCATGTCCATGATGCGGCGCTTGACGGCACCTTCACCATGCAGGCGGACAACCACCGCGTTTTCCCCGACCTTGACATCCTTCAGGGTTTTCATGCCTTCTGCCTCCTTCTCCTCAGTTCACCAGCACACGCATAGCCATGGATTGGCTCAACGCAACACGGCTATCCTTGACAGCGCAAATCAGATTGCCGCCCATTTTGCTGACAACAGTCACTCTTTCGCCCATCACGAAGCCCAGCTCCGCCAGATGCTGCCGCACCTCATCCTGTCCGGTGATTTTGCCAATCACGCCAGACTCGCCAATTTCCACCATGCCCAACGGCATCATGTTCCATGACCTCCTTGTGTCAGTCCTCTCGCGGATAGTTTATTCCAACTAATACGCGATTTGCAAGCGTTAGTTTAGCATAACTAATAGGCTGTGTCAAGCGTTTTCCGCGCGTTTTTCATTTTTTTGTCCACTTTTTTTCTGCTCTTTGCATCGTTTGCCCAATTCGGGGGAATGCTGACCAGCAAAAACAAAGGCAGGCTCTGCTTTGCAGGGAAATCAGACACTTTTCCGAACAAAATCAACTTCTGATTATCACCACTATGGCTTAAAGTGCCGAAGGGGACAAGCGGAAAACTCCTTTGCCGCCTCCACAGAGGCGAAATCCCCTGCATGATCATGCGATTCTATCAGAAAATGAAAACCGCAAAAAAGAGGTGCGAGAATGAAGGAATGGGCGGTCTGGATGGCGAACAAGATGGAGGAGCAATTGCTGCGGATGGAGCAGCTGCGGCTCAGTGAATTTGTTGCATATGAAAAGAACTGGAAGAAGCGTCTTCTGATGCAGTTTGTAGGCGGGATTGCAAGAGGATTAGGGACAGCGGTTGGGTTTACGCTTCTGGGTGCGCTGGTGGTGTGGCTGCTGCAAGGACTGGTGCAAAGGAATCTGCCGATTATCGGGGATTTCCTGACCCAGCTGCTGAACCTCGTGGAAGGCAAGGGCAGCGGCAGCTAAAGCGTCCCCGCCCGTAACTTCGCGCTTCCGCAGAAGCGCCCCAAGCTGCTCTATCCGCCATTTTCACATTGTCGCGTCAATGGGCGCGACCTGATTCCGCCGCTTCCCAAATCATCATCACCAGAAAGGGCTATCATCACCATGCGCAAACCCGTTTCCCAAAGGCTGCTGCCTCTCCTGCTCATCCTACTGACCCTCGCGCTTGACCGCTTCACCAAAGCCCTCGCCGTCGCGCTGCCGGATGAGCGCACCCTCATCCCCGGCGTTCTCCGCTGGATTTATGCCGAAAACACCGGCATGGCGTTCAGCCTGTTCAGCGGACAGTCGTGGATGCTGGGCGTGGTGTCCGTCATCGCGGTTATCGCCGGATGGCTCGTCCTCCGCCGCTATCAGCTCAGCGGATGGAGCAGAACCGCGGCGGCGCTGATGATCGGCGGCGCGCTTGGCAACGCCTACGACCGCTTGGCGCTGGGCTATGTCGTCGATATGCTGGATATCACCCTGTTCCCCTTCGCAGTGTTCAATATTGCAGACGCTGCGCTCGTCGTCGGCACAGTGCTGATGGCGTACTGCATCGTGTTCCGCACGGAAGATTGGAGGAAAATCAATCATGACGCAAATGATGCCTGACGCACTCGAATCGCGCACTATCTCCATTCCCGGCGACGGCCGTCGGCTGGATGTTGCCCTGTCCGAAGCTGCTGGGCTGACTCGCTCGCGGGTGACGGCGCTGATGGCGGACGGAAACGTCACAGTGGACGGGAAAGTCGAGACGAAATCCGGCGCAAAGGCGAAACCGGGGCAAACTGTCATCCTGATGATTCCCGCGCCGAAGCCCGCTGTGCCCGTCGCGCAGGAAATTCCGCTCACAATTCTCTATCAGGATGACGACCTCGCCGTCGTCCTGAAGCCCTGCGGCATGGTCGTTCACCCCGCCGCCGGCAATGAGGACGGCACACTCGTCAACGCGCTCCTGCACCACCTTGACCACTTGAGCGGCATCGGCGGCGAACTGCGCCCCGGCATCGTCCACCGGTTGGACAAGGACACCAGCGGTCTGCTGCTCGTGGCAAAGAACGACCAGAGCCAACTCGCCCTCAGCCTCCAATTGCAGGAGCGGCAGATGGAGAAGCACTACCGCGCGCTGGTTGAAGGGAATTTGCACGAGGACAGCGGGCGCATCGACCAGCCCATCGCGCGGAGCAAGAAAGACCGCAAGAAAATGGCGATTGACCCCGAAGGCCGCCCGTCGATTACGGACTGGACGGTGCTTGCGCGCGGGCGGAACGTGACGCTGCTGGATGTCCACATTCTGACCGGGCGGACGCACCAAATCCGCGTGCACATGAAGTCCATCGGGCATCCGGTCTGCGGCGACCCGATTTACGGGTCAGGAAGAGGCGCGAAAGTCCCCCGCTTGATGCTCCACGCGTACACGCTTTCGTTCACGCACCCACGGACGGGGGAAAGGATGACGTTCACCGCGCCGCTGCCGGAGGAGTTTGTGCAGGGGCTGCGGGGGAACGGGGTGGAATGGGAGAAATAACGTTTCCTCACGGAAAGCCGGGGACGTTACAGCGTGTGATAATACTATTTCCATCATGAGAATGCGCCAGAATGGAAAAGCACGGACAGATGGCACGGATGAATTTATACTATTTCCAAATAGCCTTGCACCATTGAAGAAGATATGGTAGAATAAGATATCGAGGTGGTACAGATGCATAAGTATCTCATCAGTGCAGAGAACTATCAAGAGATTCTGGAAGCGGAGAAGGCAACGAAGAGCAAAAGAGTTTCAAAAAAGTTGAACATTCTTTTGGTTCGTTTCGCCGGCAAGAACATCGCGGAAACGGCAAAACAGATGAATTGCTCAGAATCAAGAGTGAAGCGCACTGTGGCTGAGTATATGAAAATTGGACTACAAGAATTTATGAAGCCCAAGCAGAAGGGAAATCACCGGAATCTCACTGTTGAGGAAGAAAAAGCCTTGCTTTCCCGCTTCGAGGAGATAGCTTCCTCGGGCAAAATTGTGGAAGTAAAAGAAATAAAACAGGCTTTTGATGAACAAATAGGAAAAGAAACCGGGAATAGTTATATTTACACGATGCTGAAAAGGAATGGCTGGCGCAAAGTGATGCCGCGCGCAAAGCATCCCAAAAAGGCGGACGATGAGGCGATTGAAGCCTCAAAAAAATTAACGATACCGTAAGGCTTTTGGCAATCCAAAATCCGACAAAAAGAATACGCTTAATATTTCAAGACGAAGCAGGATTTGGACGTATTAACAAAGCAAAGCGTTGCTGGTGCAAAAAAGGTCAGCGTCCGAGCGTTCCATGCCACCATATTCGCGAATATCGCTATGTTTATGGTGCAGTTGAGCCGATGACGGGTGAAAGTTTCTTTTTGGTGATTCCATATTGTAACACAAAATGCATGCAGATTTTTCTGAACCGCCTGCATGATGAATTTCGAGACGATATTTTGGTGGTCGTCTGCGACGGAGCGGCATGGCACAAGTCCAGCAAGTTGGAAGTGCCGGAAAACATGACGATTTTGCACATTCCACCCTATACGCCCGAAATGAATCCGATTGAGCAGATTTGGCGCGAACTTCGCACACAAGGTTTCCGAAACGAGGTCTTTGCCACATTGGAAAAGGTGGTGAACCGCCTTTGCGAGACGATTCGCCACCTTTCAAAAAATACAATCATCAGTATTACTCGTCGGCAATGGATTTGGCGCATTTTTAATTGGAAATAGTATTAGAAAGAGCACAACTGGATAATTGCATAGAAAAGCGCCCTGCTCCGGAGATGTTCCAGAGCAGGGCGCGGTTTTTTGATTCATCACGAAAATCCGGGGAGCGTAATACTATTTCCAAATAAGAACGCGCCAAGATGTGAAGCGAAATTTTTATTCTGGCGAACGGGCATGAAACGCGGCGCAGCAGCACTACGCTAAGTAGAACGACCGAAAGTCAGAAGGGAAAAGGCGCAAGCAGCTGGCGCGGGTGCATTTGGAAAGCGTATTATTCCACAACCTTCGCGCCGGCAGCGATCGCGTCTTCCTTGGTTCTGAAGAACTGCCAAGTGCTTTCCACGGTGGGGGTGATTTCCTTCTGGTCGCGGATGTACTGCGCCAGAATGTTACGCACCTGACCGTTATCGTTGCCCAGCGTATCGCCGGTGTACATATCCGTGAGGCTGTAATCCTCAGGAGTCAGACCAGCCGCCTGCATGAAGCCGGCGCCGCCGGTGAAGCGGTAGTTGTTCATCACCACGGAGAACACCTGATCAGGCGCCACGGGCTGACCCTGATACTGCATGTTCTGGATGCGCTTTCCTTCGGGCGCATAGTAGTGGATTTCGTAGTACAAACCGTAGATTTCATCGGTGTAGTAGCCACCGCCAAGGTAATCGGGGTTCGACGCACTGGTGTAGTTGGTGGTAGCATGCTCCAGCCACAGCCGCAGCTGTTCGCCGGTCATGTTCACGCGATAGAGCCAGTTTTCAAACACGTACAGCTGATACAGCAAACGCATCGGAACGTCGCCCGCAGGAATCAGGTCGCGAACCTCGGCGCCGCTGGTCAGAGGCGCGCAGATGGACAGCTGCGCAGGAACCGCAGACAGCTGCGCCTTGTTCAGCAGATCCATCAGCGCGGTGGGCTGCAGGGAGATGTTCTTATTGGAGAAAGCGCCGGTAGCAGTGCCCAGAGGCTGATCCAGATAAGCCTGCAGTTCCTCGTTGTAGGGAGCCAGCGCCGTGGCAACCTTCTGATTTTCCACTAGGCCTTCCTGATCCGCCAGGAAACGGTAGCCGTTTTCAGCCGTCACAGGGGTCACGGTCTTGGTCGCCGGGTCGTAGGCGAGCTTCATGAAGCCCAGGCCTTCACCGCCGCCGCCCGCCAGCACGGGCACAACCTTGCCCTCGGCATTGAGGATGTCCTCACGGTAGTCGGTGTTATGGAAGTGACCATACACAACCGCGTCAATCCCGGTGGTCAGGTTAATCATTGCGCGAACCTGGTTTTCGTAGTCCGCGGGGTTGTTGCCATCGGTAGAAACAGCGTCTTCCACGCCGGAGTGTGCCACGACAATCACCACGTCGCAGCCCTCCTGCTCGCGCAGGATCGGCACGAAGTGCTCAACCGTGGGAACCAGATTGCGGAAGTCGATGCCCTCATAGTGGGACTCAACCTCCCAAGCGGGGATGTTGGGCGTATCCATGCCGATGACGCCAACCTTCACGCCCTCAAATTCCTTGACGATGTAAGGGACGCCCATCCAGGAATCCCACTCGGTGCCCTTCGCCACAAAGTTGGCGGCGGACATGGGCACGGAATGCTCCTCGCCGTTGTCGGGGCTCATCACATACTCAATCTGACGCTTGAGAATCGGCAGATCGTTGTTGAACTCGTGATTGCCCAAGCACCACATGTCGTAGTCCATCAGGCGCAGCGCCTTCATCATGGGATCGTCCTTTTCAGGCGCGAAGTAGGAGTAGTAATAGGTCATGGCAGAGCCCTGCACGGTATCGCCGCCATCCACCAGAATGACGTTCTTTTCCGTAGCACGAACCTGCTCGATCATGGAAGCGATCATGGACAGACCCACGTTCGGGGAAGGTTCGCCAGTGGCGTAGTTGATGGGCAGCACTTTGCCGTGCACGTCGCTGGTCGCGATGACGGTAATCATGATGGGATCCGCATTCTCTGCGAACGCCACGCAGCCCACCAGGGGGAGAATCATGGTCAGCGCCAACAGAAGGGATAGGAGCTTCTTCATGATGGGCACCTCTTTTTTCTTATTTCCCGCTCGAAGCAGGATTAAAACAATTATATTCCATATTCTTTCGTTTGTAAACAGTGCCGCCAGATGCAGACTTCGCCGCGCCAAGGGGTTAGTTTGTTGACGAATGAATTCTCCGTCGAATCCAATTGCAAATACGGCGGAGGAAGCGATTGAAAGTCAAGTTTTTTGCAAGCCGCAAACAGTACGAACGCCATTGTAGGCAGCGAGGCAAATTGCGCCGGTGTGGTGACAATAATATATTTTGTATTCTGTAATTTGTAGGTGGCGGACAGAAATCAAGGGTTGTCTCGGAATTTTCTTCTGCGAAATAGGTGGACTGCGGGGGGACGGGATGGAATGGGAGAAGTGAATAGAAAATGCGCCGCTGCCGACGGGGAGTGTGTCGGGAACGGCGCGTACTTTATTGTTTTTACATTAGCTAAACAGACTAACAGCGTAGATGCCACCAATCAATCCACCAACGGCGCTAATGATGCCCAGAACAATGCCCGCAGTGCCAAGACCCGTTGCACCGCCGACTTCTTTCGCCTTGCTGCGCCCGATGGCAGAAAGTACAATACCCACCACGCCGGAGATTCCGTAAAACCCAAAAATGAAGCATGTAACCAAAGATACGACGAACCCTGCGATTTGAAGCCCGTTAGTTTTCCCTTCCATGTTTCCGTATCCTCCTACTATTCGAGATTGATTTTCGTGCTTTCATTCCTTGCCCCCAAGGAACTACTTCCATTATACCCCCCACCGAAAAAATGTCAAGCATATTTTTAGCTAAATGGCAAATTTATTTCCGTAGTGGCCATAATTATCCACTTTTCCCACAAAGCATCCCGTCTACCCCACAAAAAAACCTGCCCCCCGCCGTTGCCAGCAGAGAGCAGGAAACTTTCGTTTTTGGGAACGCTTACGCCTTCAATTACTTCAGTTCCGCGAAGTACTTGATGGTGCGGACCATCTGAGAGGTGTAGGAGTTCTCGTTGTCGTACCAAGAGGTGACCTGAACGAGGGTCTGGCCGTTGCCGAGGTCAGAGCACATGGTCTGAGTGGCGTCGAAGATGGAGCCGTGGGTCTCGCCGATGATGTCGGTGGAGACGATGTCGTCCTCGTTGTAACCGAAAGTCTCGGAGATGGTGGCGGCGTAGGCCTTCATAGCAGCGTTGACCTCGTCGACGGTGACCTTCTTGTCAACGACAGCGTAGAGGTTGGTGATGGAGCCGGTCGGCGTCGGGACGCGCTGGGCGGCACCGATGAGCTTACCGTTGAGCTCGGGGAGAACCAGGCCGATAGCCTTGGCAGCACCAGTGGTGTTGGGGACGATGTTGACGGCGCAGGCACGGCTACGACGCTTGTTGCCCTTGCGCTGCGGGCCGTCGAGCGGCATCTGGTCGCCGGTCCAGGCGTGAATGGTGGTCATGATGCCGGACACGATGGGAGCGAAGTCGTTCAGACCCTTGGCCATCGGGGCGAGGCAGTTGGTGGTGCAGGAAGCAGCGGAGATGATGTTGTCCTCAGCGGTCAGCGTCTCATGGTTGACGTTGTACACGATGGTGGGCAGATCGCTGCCGGCCGGAGCGGAGATGACGACCTTCTTGGCGCCAGCGTTGATGTGGGCCTGAGCCTTAGCCTTGCTGGTGTAGAAGCCGGTGCACTCGAGAACGACGTCGACGTCGAGGTCGCCCCAAGGCAGGTTGTTGGCGTCGGCCTCCTTGTAGATCTTGATCTCCTTGCCGTCAACGGTGATGGAATCCTCGCCAGCAACGACCTCGTGATCGCGAGCGTAGTTGCCCTGCGTGGAGTCGTACTTCAGCAGGTAAGCGAGCATGTCGGGAGAGGTGAGGTCGTTGATAGCGACGATCTCGGAGCCCTCATGACCGAACATCTGACGGAAAGCCAGACGACCGATGCGACCGAAGCCGTTAATAGCAACCTTTACTGCCATTGTGTCTCCTTTCGTAAGGCCCCCGCAAGCTACAGCGCCTGCCGTTGAGGCCCACAAACTAACCACTCGCCTAATATACCTTTTTTTTGACTTGAATTTCACGAGAATGCCCGAAATTGAAAATCAAATTTGGGTTAAAACGTTTTAAAGAATAAAATAGCAGCTAAATCCATATATAAGTCGATACTTTAACCTACCTGTTTGCTTCAATGAGCTTTTCAAGCCGTAAAACACGATGGTAGAGGGCCGACTTCGACAAGGGAGGGTCAGCCATCTCCCCCAAATCACGCAGCGACAGATCGGGATAGCGCTCGCGCAGGTCGCAAAAGACCGCCAAGGCGTCCGGAAGTGCATCGCGAAGGCCACGCCGCTCGAGCTCATCGATAAGCGCAAGCTGATGTTGGGCGGCACCGGCGCTTCTGGTCTGGTTGGCGAGCTCGGCGTTCACGCGACGATTCACGTCGTTCTTAACCAACTTGACCGCGCGCGCCTCCTCAATCTCGGCAACGCTGCGCTTGGCATCAATCAGCTTTAAAAGATGCTCGATTTCCTCAGCGCTCTTAATGTAGACAGCAAAGGATCCGCGCCGCGCGTTAACGCGCGCATGGACTCCAATCTGCTCCAATAGATCGCAAAGTCCCCGGGCATACTGCTCGCCCTGCACCGCGATCTCCAAATGAAAATCGCCGCGGGGATCGGCCACGAAGCCGCCCGCAATGAGCGCGCCGCGGATATAGGCAAGTCTACAGCAAGGACGGGCAACGATATGTCGGGGCACGCCGGCGACAAGTCCTCCCCTTCGGTCGAGGATACCCAGCAGAACCAAGGCCTTATCCAAATCGGGCTGATCGGGCAAGGTGATGAGGTAGTTTCGAACCTTATGCAAGACAGATTTGCGGACGGTGAACTCCGTTTTGAGCTTAAGAATGCGATGCGTCAGCGTAATCATCGTACGCGCGACGGCTCCCGTCTCAGTCGCAACCGTCAAACGATACCGCCCAGAGCCGGTAAGCGAGAGCGTGCCACTCACGCGCGTGAGGGCGGCAAGCGTCGACAAGTCGCAGTATTCACATTCGGGTTCGCAGCGCGCAAGCTCGTCGCGCACCTCAGCGGTAAACGACATGCAGACCTATGCCTTCGTGTTGGCGCGCGACAGGTCGCGGTGGGAGATGCTCACATGATACTGAGCGCCTTCCAGGTAACGGGCCGTGGCCTCGGCAATGGCAACGCTGCGGTGCTGGCCGCCCGTACAGCCGATGGCAATAGAAAGCTGTGGCTTGCCCTCCGCGATATAGCCCGGCATCACCGTATCGAGTAGCTGTGTCCAAGCCTTCCAAAACTCCTGCGTCTTGGGATGGTCCAGAACAAAATCAGAGACCTTTTTATCGAGACCGGTCATGGTGCGCATCTCGGGATCGTAGAACGGATTGGGCAGGAAGCGGACGTCAATCATAATGTCCGCCTCGACGGGCATGCCGTGCTTAAAGCCAAACGAGAACACGTGGACGTCCATGAGCTGCTGGTCGGACAACTCGGAGAACGCCATGCGCAATTTGTTGCGCAGAGCAGAGGTACGCAGGCGGCTCGTGTCGATGATCATATCGGCTCGATCGCGAACGCCCTGCAGCTGCAGTCGCTCGCGCTGAATGGCATCGGCCGTAGTCTCCCCCGGCTTGGCAATGGGATGACGGCGGCGATTTTCGCTGTAGCGACGAATCAGCACCTCGTCAGAAGCCTCCAAGAACACGATGTCGCAGCTCATCTCGCGCTCTTCGAGCGCGGCGACCGCATCGAGCAACTCGTCAAACAGTCCCTGGCTACGCAAATCGCAGGTGACGGCGAGATGCCTGCCCACGCCCGTATTGATGCCGACGAGCTCGGCAAGCTGGGCGATGAGACGCGGAGGCAGGTTATCGATGCAAAAATAGCCCATGTCCTCGAACACGTGCATGGCCTGTGTGCGGCCCGATCCGGACATTCCGGTGATGATGACGATATCGGGTATGCGCTCCGAGCGCTCCGCCGCATCCATGGCATCTCCCTTTTGCATGTGCTGCCTCCCAAAAACAAGCGCGGGACCCAGCAACCCGGATCCCGCGCGGTCAATTGCCTATATTGAGTATACCGCCCCGAGCGGATACGAGGCCTGTCTTACGCCTCAAGCGCAGCCTTGAACCAACTCGTAATACTCGTGGGGTGCGTGATGGCGGTGCCGACGACAACGGCCCAGGCGCCAGCATCGATAGCGGCGCGAGCCTCCTCGGGCGTGTGCACGCGGCCCTCGCAGATGATGGGAAGACCGGGGAATTCCTCGGTCGCCTGACGCAGGAGCGGCAGATCGGGACCGTCGGCCATGGTGCAATCGATAGCGGCGACACCGTGAGAAAGCGTGGTGGACACCAGGTCGAAGCCCATGTCGACAGCACGACGAATATCCTCGATAGTGGCACAGTCGGCCATCAGGAGCACACCCTCCTCGTGCAGTGGACGGAAGGTGTCCTCGACGGTCTTGCCATCGGGACGCGGGCGATCAGTGGCATCAATTGCCACGATGTCGGCACCGGCGGCAACGCAGGCGCGAGCATGACGCAGCGTCGGCGTGATGTAGACGCCCTCGTGTCCATCCTTCCACAAGCCGATGACGGGGACCTCGCAGCGGCCCTTAATGGCGGCGATGTCGGCAAGACCCTGGCAGCGAATGGCAGCGGCGCCGCCGAGCTCGCAAGCGCGAGACATTTGGGCCATGGTCTCGGGCGTACGAAGCGGCTCGCCCATATACGCCTGAACGCTCACGACGAGCTTGCCCTTCAGGGATTGAATCAAAGGATCGACGGTCATAAGGCTGTAACCTTTCTCAGAACAGCCTCCCGAGGCGTGTTGTCTCGGGAGGCTCCTACAGCAGATACGTTTACTTCAACGAGGCAAGAAGATGCTCAGCGGCACCGATAAGCGGGGCATCGCCCTCCAGAGAACCGATGAGGATCGGCGTGTCCTGAAGCGGATCGAGCGCCTGGCTGGCATAGCCCTCGTGCACCGAATCCTTCCACGTCTGTGAACGCCAATCGGGACCTTGGTGAATCACGCCGCCCGAAAGCACGATGACCTCAGGGTCCAGGATGTTAGCGAGCGAGCCCAAGCTGGCCCCCAGCGCAAAGCCGGCGTCATGGATGACCTCGGTCGCCTTTGCGTCGCCCGCACGGCACAGGTCGTTCACATCGCGACCGACCGAAGGACGGCTGGGGTCGACGCGACCAAAGCGCTCATCGTACATACGACCAATGGAAGTGCCCGAAGCAACCGACTCCAGATGGCCGGAACGCCCGCAGGCGCAGGGAATACCGGCGGCAGCCGAGCACTCGATGTGGCCCATATGGCCAGCAGCACCATGGAAGCCCTGCATCACGCGGCCGTTCTCGACATATGCGCCGCCGATGCCCGTACCGATGCCAAGACACAAGACGGAGAACTTGCCCTTGCCGACGCCCCAGTGGGCCTCGCCCAGAGCATGAGCCTGCACGTCGCCTACAACGGCAACGGGAAGACCGAGGTCCTCGCGCAGGCGCGGCCCCAACTGAACGCCGGACCAGCCGGGCATGATCTCGTTGGCATACGCGATGGCGCCCGTCTTGGGATCGACAACGCCGGCGGCACCGATACCGACGCCAAGGACCTCGACATCGGGATTCGCCTCGAGAGCGGCCTTGATGGACGCCTCGATACGCTGGAAGACGGCCTCGCCGCCCTCTTGGGCCTCGGTGGGAACCTCGGCCTCAAAAACGGGATGGGGCACGCTGCCGTCAGCCGGGTACTCCATGATGGCAGTCGCGATCTTAGTTCCGCCGATATCGACAGAGCAGACGTACTTGTTCTCCATGTCGCTCTCCTTAGGAGATAAAAACAACTACAGGAAATGAAGGCTGCGTTATCGCCGCAGCTTGGTAAAGGTTTCCCGGGTGCCCGAGATCGCCGAGAAACCGTGTGGCCATTGACCTAATGGGTCATGGCCGCACGGTTGAACGGCGAGGTCGGGTGCCTGGGAAAGCTTTAAAGGAGACCGTTGTCCTGAAGGACCTTCTTAATAGCCTCGACGTTCTCGCCGGTCATGGCCTTCACCGGGCGCGGCATGGTCGGGCTGTCGAAGATACCCATGAGGTTCATAGCGGTCTTGAAGGCGCCGACGCCACCGGCATAGCCCTGGACGCCCGAGGTGACATCCCAGATATGCGAAATCTCATTGAGGCGATCCTGCTCGGCCTTGACGGTAGCCCAGTCACCAGCCTGAGCGGCCTTCCACTGACGCACGTAGCCCTCGGGCTCAACGTTGGCGAGACCCGGGACGGAACCGTCGGCGCCACCGAGGTAAGCGCCGTCGACAACAACCTCGTGACCGGTGAGGATGCTCATCGGATGGCCGTTCTTCTCGTTCTCCTGAACGAGGTAGCGGAACGAGATGTCATCACCCGAGGAATCCTTGACGCCGGCCAGAACGCCCTCGGCACCGAGCTTGGCAAGGAGCTTCCAGGGGAGCTTGGTGTGGACACACACGGGGATGTCGTAGGCGAAGATGGGCAGGTCGAGTTCTTCATGCAGGATGCGGAAGTGCTCCTCGACCTCGGTCATGCCCTGCAGGGCATAGAACGGGCAGGTGGCGACGAGGGCATCGGCGCCCAGCTCCTGAGCGACCTTACCGTGCTCGATCATGCGCTCGGTCTCGGTGTCGATGATGCCGACCAGAACGGGAACGCGGTGGTCGACGATACGGACGGCCTCGGCGATGATCTGACGGCGACGCTCGTCGGTGGAGAAGACGACCTCGCCCGAGGAGCCCAGGAAGAACAAGCCATCGACGCCGGCATCGATCATGCGGTTGATGCTGCGCTCAAAGGAGGCAACGTCGAGCTGGTGATCTTCGGTATCGGGAACAACGACGGGAGGGATAACGCCGGTGAATTTCTGAGTTGCCACAAGAATCTCCTTAGTTGTCTGGCGGGCAGCCCTATGCCGCCCACTCTTGTTGGCAGTGTCCAGGCCGCCTAGGCCAAAGAACACGGGTAGAACGTTTGGTTAAAGAAGTCGACGACATCGTTTTCGAACGCATTGATGCGCTCGTGAGCGTATTTGGCATAGACGATATGCCTCCGGTCACACTCAAGACCGTTGAATACGGCAAACTGACCCTTGGGGTCGCTCGCGGCATCCATGAGCGATGTGCCCATGAGCACCGATCCGCGCACCCGAGACGACAGCGCCTCAAGGCCACCGGGAATTGGATTGGCAACCGCCGTGCAGGCAAGGCCACACTTATCCAAGGCGGAGACCGCCAAAGCGACACCGCCACCAAGGCCCTCGCCCCATGCAAAGATGCGGTCGGGGTCCATGCCATCAAGATTGCGCGCCACCTTCGCCAACGCGCAACCCCAACGGACGCGCTCGACAAAAGCGGGCGAAGAAATCCCCCGCTGCAGGTCGTCCGCACCAGCAACATCGTCATCCAGCGCGAGGACGGCATACCCCATGGCGGCAAATCTCGTCATGTGATGCCAGCCGCGCACAGGCCGATCGATATCGTGGAACATCAGGCACAGCGGCACGCGCTCAGACACTCGGGCACGACCGACAGGCTCGATCAAACGAGCGTGAATCGCATCGTCACCGAGCTCAAAGGAGACCTCCGAGTAACGGGCGCAGGGGTTAACAAAGTCAATCGCCGTAATGGCCAGGCCTTGAATCTCAAGATTCGAAGCGCATGTCTCTAAATCAGAAACATCTGCTTGGACATCACCGCGCCAGTCCCGATATTCTGCGAGCCTTGACGAAACCGTTCCAGGAATTCCCACGAGCCCGGGGACAATCAGCTCATTAACATTGCTCTCGCACTTAGACATGAGCCTCCCCTCCCTTGCAGAAAAACGGAATGATCAGATCGTCAAAATCCTGAATCTCCTCGTGGCCAAAGCCTTCAAAGAACTCATGACGCTTTTCGCAGGTCAGGTTGTTATAGACCGCAAACTGCGTCGCTGGCGGGCAGACGATATCGGCTGTGCCGGTGCCAAACAGCACGGGGCATTTGACCATAGGGGCAAAGTTCTTGGAATCGAAGTACGCCAGCTTGGCATAGGCTTCGTCAATACGAGTCGAGTCCTCGTCAAACCAGCGAGACCAATAGCGCAGGCCCTCGTAGGCAATGTCGTCTGCATCCAAATCCCAGACTAGGCGGAAATCCGACAGGAAGGGATAGAGGATGGCGGCACGATTGATAAGCTCGCTGTTAAGCGCACAGGTCGCAATGCCCAAACCACCACCCTGCGACGCGCCGTTCACAAACACACGGGAAAGATCGATGCCCTCGAGCTCGCGAACAATACGGCACAGGATGCGAATATCTTGGTGCAAGCGGACATAGTAGAGGTTGGCCGGGTCGCCGTCGATGCCGGCGACGATATGCCCGGCAACCGTTGTGCCCTCAAATCCACCAATGTCCTCGGAGGGACCTCCTTGGCCGGGGCAGTCGAGGGCGATGAGTGCCATGCCCATGCCCGCAAACGACGCCTGCTCAAACCAGCTGCGGCTTGCACCCGGATACCCATGGAACTGAAGCACCAATGGCACGGGCTCGTCCGAGACGGGTTTAAGGTACTTGGCATGCAGGCGAGCGCCACACATGCCGGTATACCAGAGGTCGAAAAGTTGGCAGGTCGCGGCATCGGTGACCGATGCCGTGTCGATCGCATAGTCAAGCCCAACGGCGTCGGCCTCGGCCATGCGATCCTTCCAAAAGAGATCGAAATCTGATGGACGGGGCATGGCGCCTCGATATTCACCAAATTGATGTTGTAGCTCCTGAGCACTTGGCATGGCTCGTGAACCCAACCTTTCGAAATCGCAACGGAGGTGCGCCCGGCAAGGGAACCGGGCGCACGGGAGGGAAAGCGAGGCTATTCGCCGAGCTTGGGGTGCAGCAGCGACGGCGCAGCGCCGAGCAGCATCTTGGTGTAGGGGTCCTGGGGATGCTGGAAGACCTGCTTGGCCTCGCCCTGCTCGACGATCTTGCCGCCATTCATAACGATGATGTCGTCAGAGATATAGCGGACCGTCTGGATGTCATGGCTGATGAACACCATGGCCAGGCCGAGCTCCTTCTTAAGGTCGGTCAGCAGGTTCAGAATCTGCGCGCGGACCGAAACGTCCAGAGCCGAGGTGGGCTCGTCGGCGATGATGGCATCGGGGTTCAGCGACAGGGCACGGGCAATTGCGACGCGCTGGCGCTGGCCGCCCGAAAGCTGACCGGGAAGAACCTCGGCGGCGGAGCTGGGCAGACCGGTGAGCTCCAGGAGCTCTTTGACGCGCTTCTCCTGCTCGGCCTCGGTACCCAGGTTGTGGACGCGCATGGGGTCGAGCAGTTGCTCGCGAACGACCATGCGGGGGTTGAGCGCCGTGGCCGGGTTTTGAAACACGACCGAGATGACGCGACCCATGTGGCGACGGTCCTCGGCGGTACGTTTGGTAACGTCCTTGCCCTTAAAGTAGACCTTGCCGCTCGTGGGGGCCTGCAGGCCGCACATGACGTTGGCGGTGGTGGACTTACCGCAACCGGACTCGCCGACGATGCCGATCGTCTGACCGGGCATGAGCTTAATCGTTACACCCTGGACGGCGTGAACCAGGTTGGGGTGCAGAATCGAGCCGGTACGGGTCCTAAAGGTGACGTGGACGTCATCAAGGAAGATGATCGGCTCGACGCCGTTGACTGCGGTCTCGCTCATCTACATCACCTCCGCGTGAGGGGTCAAACCATTTGCCTTGAGCACCTCGTCGGGGAGCTCGGAATAGAAGTGCTCGGTGCCGGGCACGCGCTTGAAGACCGGACGGGTGTCCAGGCCAATACGCGGATGGCTCGAGCGGGGCGCGAAGCGATCGCCCTTGGGGAAATCGCGCGGACTCGGAACGGCGCCGGGCACCTGGTGCAGGCGGCCCGAACCGCTCTCGATGGACAGAACGGAACCCAGAAGACCGCGGGTGTACTCGTGGATCGGGTTAGTGAGCAGCTCCTTGGTGGGTGCCTGCTCGATAACCTGGCCAGCGTACATAACCGTGATGTTGTGGGCGACCTCGGCGACCAGCGCCAGGTCGTGCGAAACGAAGATCATGGCAAAGCCGAGCTTGGCCTGAAGATCGTTGAGCAGCTTAATAACCTGCTTCTGGACGGTAACGTCCAGAGCGGTCGTGGGTTCGTCGCAGATGACCAGCTTGGGGTCGCGGGTAAGGGCCATAGCGATCAGGACACGCTGACGCTGGCCGCCGGAAAGCTCGTGCGGATAGCTCTCGAGCGTGCGCTTGGGATCGAGGCCGACGAGCTCCAGGAGCTCCTCGGCGCTGCGGGTTCCGCCGCGCTTGGTGAGCTGCTTCATCTGGGCAGAGATGAGCATGGAGGGGTTGAGCGAGGACAGGGCGTCCTGATAGACCATAGCGATATCGGTACCGCGCAGGCCGAACCACTCCTTCTTGCTCATCTTGAGCAGGTCACGGCCCTCCCAGAGGACCTCGCCGGAAAGGTGCTCGTCATCGTCGGTCAGGCCCATGATGGCCAGCGTGGTGATGGACTTACCGCAACCGGACTCGCCCACCAGGCCCATGGTCTGACCAGGGCGGACGTCAAAGTTGACATGGTCGACGACGTTGATATCACCGTGATGCTCAAACTGGATGCAGAAGTCACGGACCGAGAGAATCGGTTCAACAGACTCGTCGGGCACATGGCGATCGTCACGCTTGAGCTCGACATCGCGCAGGGCGCCAAGGCGAGCGGAGAGGGACTGGGCCTGCTCCTTGTAGGCTCGAACGGGGTCGGAGACCAGCAGGTCGGCCTCGCGACGCTTGGAGGAATCGGTGGGATCCAGGGCGGCGGAGGGAGCAGCGGCCATGGCGTCGGTAATGCCCTCGGAGAGGATGTTGAGCGCCAGGCAGGTGATCATGATGGCCAGGCCCGGGAACAGTGCCTGCCACCAACGGCCGGCGAGCACGCCGCCGCGGGCGTCGGCGAGGATGTTGCCCCAGGTAGCGGTGGGCTCCTGGATACCAGCGCCGATGAAGGTCAGCGAGGCCTCGAAGATGATGGCGTCGGCGACCAGGGTAACGGTGAAGACCATGATCGGGGCGATGCAGTTACGCAGAACATGCTTGATCAAAATCCACGGAGCCTTGGCGCCGGAAACGATGACCGCGCGGACATAGTCCTCGCCGTACTCGGACACGATGTTGGCGCGCACGATACGGGCAATCTGCGGAGTGTACATAAAGCCGATGGCGAAGATGATCGACGGCACGGAGTTGCCCAGGATGGAGACAAAGACGGCCGCGAGGGCGATGCCCGGGATGGACATGATGATGTCCAGGATACGCATGATCGTCTCGGAGACGGCCTTGCGCGAAACCGCTGCAAGGGCGCCCACGACCGAGCCGCAGACCAGAGCCATGGCGGTGGCGCCAAAGCCGATAATCAGCGAGTAACGACCACCGTAGAGCATACGCGACAGAATGTCGCGACCCTTATCGTCGGTACCGAAGATAAATCCGTTGCCGGGAGCCTGGCGAGCCGTAAAGATCTCGACCGGGCTATAGGGGGCAAGAAGGGGCGCCAGAATCGCAGTCAGGGCGACCAGCACCAGCACGACGGCGGCAATCTTAGAAGACAACGTCATCTTCTTCCAGCCACCGAGCTTGAGCCCCTTGGAGGCAGCCTTCTCGAGCTGCTCGGTTTGCTTCTCTCGAATCTTTACCATAATCTACACCGTCCTGATGCGCGGGTTGATGAGCAGGTAGAGCATGTCAACCACGATGTTGATGATGATGAAGGCGAGAGCAACGACGATAACGACGCCCTGAACCAGGTTCGCCTCGTTGCCCTGAACGCCCTGCAGAATCGCAGTGCCCATGCCGGGGAGGTTGAAGATAACCTCAATGACGACGGCGCCGCCCATGAGGTAACCGATCTTAAGACCGAGGGTGGTGACCGGGGTGATCAGCGCGTTGCGCAAAACGTTGATGCCGACGACGACCTTCTCGGGAACGCCGGCGCCACGGGCCATGCGGACGTAGTCCTTGTCGAGCTCCTCAACCATGGCCGTACGCACGATACGAGTCATCTGGCCCGTCAGCGGAAATGCCAAGGCGATAGCGGGCATGATCATACGTCCCAGATAGCCAACCGGATTCGTGGTGAAGTGAGGCAGAGCACCCGATGCCGGGAGCACCTTAAGGTAGGAAGAGAACAGCAGGATCAACAGAACGGCAAGCCAGAACGACGGGGTTGCCAAGCCGGCGATGGAAAAGACGCGGATCACTTGGTCCGGCCATTTGTCGCGATACAGTGCCGCGATGACGCCGAGCAAAAACGAAACGACCGCACCGATGGCAAGACCGATAAAGGTCAGCTGCATCGTGACGGGCAGGGCCGTGGAGATGCGCTTGGCAACGGAGTTGCGAGCAGCACCATAGGTGCCCATGTCGCCATGGATCAGATCGCCCATATAGCGCACGTAGCGCACGGGCCAGGGGTCGTCCAGACCATACTTCTCATGGTACTCGGCAACCGCCTCGGGCGAGGCACCGTCACCCAACGCCGTGTAGGCGGGGTCGGTCTTGGAGAACGACATAAGGAAGAACACCAGGACGGTGACGCCCAATGCCATGATCGGCAGCGCCACAAGACGCCTTCCAATCAAACGTAGCAAGTTGTTCACGTTCTCTCCCCTTTCTTTTGTCGGTAGGACCAACTGGTATATGAGTACGGGTACTCATTACAAGACCCGAGCGACATCGTTGCCGCCCGGGTCTTTGTTTCAACTATGAGGATACGGCCCCAATGACCGACATCCTGCATACAGACTCAAGCGAGTCTTACGCCTTGACGGTCGCAACGCCCCTGAAGGACATGCTCGTCGTGCCGATGCCCTTGAAGCCATCGAGGGCCTCGCCGTTGGGCGCAGTGGACGGATCGTCCCAGGAAGCGGAGACGGTCTTGACGTGGACAACGGGGTACAGAACGGCGTTGTCGGCAATGATGTCGAAGCACTCGTTCCACTTCTTCTGCTGCTCGTCGCCCTCGGCGGCAAGAGCCTCGTCCATGAGACTGTGGAGCTTCTGCCACTCAGCGGACTCCTTCCACGGGCAACGGGTCTGCATCCAGACGTTGTCGCCGTACCACCAGTTGAGCAGCAGGTCGGGGTCGGCGCCGAAGCAGGAAGGATCGCCAGGGGCAAGGAGGATATCGTAGGCCTCGCCGCCGTCGATGGCAGCGTAGGTGGCCGGCGAGGTATCGGTCTGGATGGTCACATCGAAGCCGAGAGCGTCGAGGTCGTTCTTGACCTGGGCGGCCATGCCCTTAATCTGCTCGTTGTCGGTGGTGCGCAGGGTGATGGCACCCGGGGTGATGCCAGACTCCTCGATGAGCTTCTTAGCCTTCTTGGCGTCGGTCTTGTACACCGTGGAAGCCTCATGATAGTTGGTGAAGCTCTTGGGCAGGTAGCAGCTGGCAGCGGTGGCAAGGCCGGCGAAGGTGTTGCTGACCATCTTCTCGGTGTCGAGCGCATACATGACAGCCTGACGGACCTTGACGTTGTTCCAAGGCTCCTTGGCGACGTTGAACATGATGAAGCGGGTGCCGAAACCCTGAACGTTATCGATCTTGCAGCCGGCGCTCTCAAGCTGGTCGACGGCGTCAGCGGTAACGAGCTCCATAACGAGCGTGGAGCCCTCCTGCTGAGCGGTAACGCGAGCGGTGGGGTCGGTCAGGATGCTGTACTGGATCTTCTTATCCTCGGCAGCATACTCACCGTTGTACTCAGGATTGGGAACCAGGGTAATCTCGGTATCGGAGATAGAGTCGTACATCCAGGGGCCGGAGCCGATCGGCTGCTTGGCGCGATCCTCCTCGGTCTGAGTGGCCGGGGTAACGCGGACGATGGCCAGACGATCCTTGAGCAGGGAGAAGTTGGGGACCTTGGTCTTGACCGTCACGGTGCTGGCGTCCTTGGCCTCGATGGACTCGAAGGGCTGGAAGAACGGAGCATAGGTAGCGGAAGCGGCGCAAGCGGTGTAGGAGGCAACGACATCGTCAGCGGTGACCTCGGTGCCATCGGAGAACTTGGCGCCCTTGCGGATGGTGACCTCGAAAGTGGTGTCGTCCACGGACTTAGGATCGTCGGTGGCGAGCTCGTTGAAGGTGCTGTAGTCGTGGTAATCGATGCCGTAGAGGCCCTCGACGACGTGCCAGTTAGCACCCAGGCCCACAGCGGAGCCGGTGCTGGCGGGATCGAAGCTGGACGGAGCGTAAGCGGAACCAGCGGTGATCACGCCGCCGCCACGGTTAGCGGAATCGGTGGAACCGGAAGCGGAACCCTCGTCGTTAGAGCTGCCACCGCAGCCGGTGAGACCAAGCCCTGCGACAGCAGCGACGCTGCCGGTGAGGCCGAGGAACGAACGCCTGGACATACCCTTGTTGATGATGGCCATGTCTTCTCCTATCAATAGAGAATCTTACTCGGGAGCATCTAGACTTGCCCCCGCGCAACTTGCGGACGATATATACCTTACCTACCGACGAACCCAACTGAGGTGCCGCGCTCGGCGACCGATACATACATACGCTTGAACGGTATTTACTACCGTTCACCGAATTCGTTGACAAACGATTCGCCAGACAGTATGTATCGGCGAGGTGAGATATCAGTCTTCGTCAACCCGCAGGATAGCAGGGTTTTCGCTTGGGTTAGTCAAACGTTTTAGCGTTAATAAAACCCGAAACCAGCAGGCAATCATGGCGAAATAAATGGTTGAAAATCGCGCAATCATGTATATCAGTTGTTTAGGCTCGTGTTTAGCTATCGGAATGGCCAGCCGCCGCCTCGGCGCGCTCGGCATTCCATGCAACGAGCGCCTCGTGGACCGCCTTGGCAACATCGGCAGGTATGCCGCGAACTTTCGCGATCTCTTGCTCGCTCGCCGCGCGCAAACGCTTCATCGAGCCAAAATGGCGCATAAGGGCACGTTTTCTGGTGGGTCCCACGCCTGGAACGTCATCGAGCACCGAAACCGTCATGGCTTTATCGCGCAACTCACGGTGGAACGTGATGGCAAATCGGTGGGACTCATCGCGTACCTGTTTAATTAGATAGAGCGAAGCAGACCCGGTCGGCAGCACGACAGGAGTCTCGTCCCAAGGCACAAAAACTTCCTCGTCGGCCTTCGCCAAGCCACAAACTGGTATATCGAGCCCAAGAGCCTCAAGTTGCTTGATCGCAGCGGTCAATTGCGGCTTACCGCCATCGACAACGAGCAAATCGGGGCGCGAGCCAAAGCGCTCGTCGGCCATGCGCTCGGGAGCATAGCGTCGTCCCAAAACCTCGGACATCGACACGAAGTCGTTTGCCTCGTCCAATTCGGCCTGAATTTTAAAACGACGGTACTGGCTCTTGTCGGCGCGCCCGTTGGTAAACACCACCATCGAGGCGACCGTAAAGGTGCCATGCAGTGTAGAGATATCGAAGCACTCGATACGCAACGGCGGCGATGGCAGCGCCAACGCACTTTCGAGCTCCAGGAGCGCTTGATTGGTGCGGTCGTCAGCGTACCCCGTTCGCATCATGTAGCGCATGAGGGCATGGCGCGCATTTTTGGATGCCATATCGAGCAGACGGTGCTTTTCGCCACGCTGCGGCCTATGGAGATGGCAGGAACGCTCACGCTTGCCCGCAAGCCACTCCCCCAGCGCCTCCGCATCCTCAAGCTCGACGGAAAGGTTGACCTCAGCTGGAATATCAGCCGTCTCGTCGTAATAGCGCTTAAGAAAGCCCGACTGGAGCTCTTCCTCGTCAACATCAAGACCCTTGTCGAGAATGAACTCGCAGGTGCGAACTGTTCGGCCCTCGCGAACGACGAAGACGCAAGCGGCGGAGATGGTCTCCTCGCGATAGAACCCGATGACATCGATATCGACACTGGAGGGAAAAACGACTTGCTGACGATCGTCCAGACCCCTGATGACCTCCAAACGACGTTTGACGCGTGCCGCGCGCTCAAAGTCGAGCGCCTCGGCGGCATCCGTCATCTCGGAGGTCAGCTCATCGACGACATCCTTGCGATGGCCCGACAAAAAGCGCTCGACACGCTTGACGTTCTTGGCATAGTCTGCCGGGGAAATCGCGCCGACACACGCACCCGGGCCGCGCCCGACATGGTAGTCAAAGCAGGGACGCCCGTTTTGTGCGCAAATCATATTGACGATGTCTTCCTCGCCCTTGTGGGACTCGATGGTACGGCGACAACGACGCCACTCCGCACAGGATGCAGAGCAGATGGGGATAACCTTGCGCAGCGTATCTATCGTCTCACGTGCCGCACGGCTATCGGTATAGGGTCCAAAATAGCGCGTTCCCGGCTTATGACGCTCACGCGTATATTTGATAGCGGGATACAGGTCGCCCTTTGTAATGGCGATAAAGGGGTAGCTCTTGTCATCCTTGAGGTCGACGTTAAAGTACGGATGGTACTGACCAATCAAATTGCGCTCGAGCACCAACGCCTCATGCTCGGTTTCGACAACGATGTAGTCAAAGCTCGCCACCAGCTGCATCATCAGCGGGATCTTTTGACGCTCATCCTGCAGTGTCACGTATTGACGCATGCGGGCGCGCAGGTTTTTCGCCTTGCCCACGTAGATGACATCGCCCTTGGCATCCTTCCAAAGGTAGCATCCGGGCTGTGTGGGAACGCGCGAAACCTGCTCGGCAAGCGTTGGTATGTTGTCGTGACCGGCCACGCGCACCTACTTGCGACGAAGCAGCGCCGAGACCTCGGGCATCTTAAGGACGACGGCAAGGCCAAAGGTAACAACAAGCGAGGCGACACCCGCAACGCAAACGTAGCCAAGAGTAATCAGAATCGAGCCGCCAAGTGCCCCGACAAAGTGTTCAAGCGCCCACATGACGCCGGCGCCTGCGGCAGCACCTAGGCCACCGAGCAAAAGGCCAAAGAAACCGCCATGTAGGATAGATTTGACCTGAAGGCCACGCAGGCGACGACGCAGCCACCACAGCGAACAGCCGACCAAGATCACGTAGTCGACGACATACGAAAGCGCGATTGCCGGCATACCGAAGCCCAGCACAACGCCAAACAGCAGAACCGAGCCGGCCTGGCCGATGGCGGAATACAGGCAATAGCGGCTATAGGGCTTCATGTCGAGCAAGGCAGAGAAGCTCTTCTGCATCAACACGACCACGCCGTAGAGCGGCAGCGAGAGCGCCAGGTAGACAAGGTACTCGGACACCAGCGCCACGCCGGATTCATCGAACTTGCCAGCACAGTAGATCATATTGAGCGGACGTGCGAAGACAATCAGGTACAGTGCGAACGGAATCAGGAAGAACAGCATCTGGGCGACGCCACGCGAAATGCCCGTGCGAACGCTGTCGTAATCCTTCTCCTGTGCGTCATGAGAGAGCTCGGTATAGAGCGCCGTCGAAAGCGAGGCGGCAATCAGCGCGTAGGGCAGCGTGTACCACAGGCGCGCATAGGCGATGACGGAAGGACCCGTCTCGGGCTGGACCACCAGCGCGGCAGCGTTGGTGATAGAAGTCGAGACAAACATGCACACCGTGGCGAGCAGCGTCGGGATACCGAGCGCAATCGTCTGGCGCAGCGCGGGGTCCTTAAAGTCGATATGGATATGGGGATGCACGCCGTGCTTGCCAAGCGCGGGAATCTGACATGCCATCTGAACAAAGACACCGAGGGTCGTACCGGCCGCAATCAAGATGATGCCGGCACGTTCGCCAAACTGTGCGGACACGGGCGCAAAACCCATAAAGCTCGCAATGACGATCACATTGTTGAGGACCGGGGCAAACGTCGACCAGAAGTAGTCGCGGTGTGCGTTGAGAACGCCCGAGAACACCGAGCCCAAACCATAAAACAGAATCTGGATGGCAAAGAAACGGAACATGAACGCAGCGGTATCCATGCTGCCGCCGTCACCCGAAAGGAACGATTGCGTCCAGATAAAGCCCGGGGCGAACACGGTCCCCAGCAACGAAATGCCACCCAGCACCAAAAGCAGAATGCCGAGCAGGTTGCCCACGTACTCGTTCGAGGCCTCGCGACCCTGCTCACGCCTCACGCCCATGTACACGGGCAAAAACGCCGTCACGAGCATGCCGCCCATCACGAGTTCGTAGAGCATATTGGGCAGGTTGTTGGCGACCTGATAGGAGGACGAGAGTAGCGACATGCCGATAGCGGCCGCCATTGCCCACGTGCGGATAAAACCGGTGACGCGAGACACGATGGTCAGGATGGTCATAAGCCCGGCGGAACGACCAACCGTGGAGTAGTCCGACGAGCCCATGTCGTCAGTGTCATCTCGCGACGAAGAAGCTTCGGATGAGGGTGTCTGAGGCGCAGATTCTTTTGCAAAATGAGCTCCGCGCTTCAATTCTTCCTGCGGCATCGCTCAGTCCTCTCTCGTAATCGCGGCAACCGTCGCCCCGCAAAATGCAATTAAATCATCGGGTGCAAGCTCGAGCTGATAACCACGCTTGCCTCCCGAAATAAAAATGGTATCCCAAAGGACACATGTCTCATCAATGAGCGTCCGGTAGCGTTTTTTCATACCGACCGCGCTGCAGCCGCCGCGAACGTAGCCAGTCGCCGCAAGCAAATCCTTCACATGCATCATGGCCAAGGACTTCTCCCCCGCGGCACGCGCGGCGGACTTTAGATCGAGCTCGTCGGCAACAGGGATACAGCACACGACATAGTCGTTGGACGGTGTCACGCAGACCAAAGTCTTAAATCCTTGACCGGGCTCCTCGCCAAGCTGCTCCGAAATCGCGACACCCAGGCCCACCGACTCATCACCATCGTCTTCGTACGTATGTAGAACATAGGAAATGCCGGCGCTTTCCAGCTCGCGCATCGCATTGGTTTTTGGCGTCTTTACAGCCTTTGCCATGACATATCCTTTCCCTCGCATTCGGACGCAAGGATTAAGTATATGTCCAATTCGGCTGCATACGTCACTTCGGCACAGCAAGCGCCATCGAATCACAAGGAGTCGATGGCGCCCATAAACTGAATCGCCTATTTATTGAGCATCAAGTTGAGCCTGACGCTCCCGGTCACGCCTGAGCAACGGCGCCAAAAACTTGCCCGTATAACTCTGCGGACAGTCCGCAACCTGCTCCGGTGTGCCCGAAACCACGACGGTTCCGCCGCCGTTACCGCCCTCGGGACCCATATCGATCAGGCGGTCGGCAACCTTGATGACATCAAGGTTGTGCTCAATCACCAGCACCGTGTTGCCCGCATCGACCAAACGCTGCAGCACATCGAGCAGCTGGCGGACGTCCTCAAAATGAAGACCGGTCGTCGGCTCGTCCAAAATATAGAACGTCTTGCCCGTCTGGCGTCGATGAAGCTCCTTGGCGAGCTTCACGCGCTGCGCCTCGCCGCCCGAGAGCGTCGTGGCGGGCTGGCCCAGGCTCACGTAGCCTAAGCCTACATCGTACAGCGTCTGGAGCTTGCGCTTAATCTGCGGGATATTCCCAAAGAAGGCCAGCGCCTCGGTGACGCTCATGTCGAGCACGTCCGAGATGGTCTTGCCACGGTAGGTGACCTCGAGTGTCTCGCGGTTGTAGCGTTTACCGCCGCAAACTTCGCAGGGGACGTAGATATCGGGAAGGAAGTGCATCTCGATCTTGATCTGCCCGTCGCCCTTGCACGCCTCACAGCGCCCGCCACTCACATTAAAGGAGAAACGACCCGGCGAGTAGCCGCGCGCCTTCGACTCCGGCGTACTCGCAAACAGTGCGCGAAGATCATCCCACAGGCCGATATAGGTAGCAGGGTTGGAACGCGGCGTACGGCCAATCGGCGACTGGTCGATATCGATAACCTTATCGATACACTCAATGCCCTCGATTTTCTTATACGGACTCACAGGGCGCGTCGAGCGGTGAATGGCATTCGTAAGGGCAGGCGCAATGGTGTCGGTAACCAGGGAGCTCTTGCCCGATCCCGACACGCCGGTAACAACCGTAAGCGTACCAAACTCGATCTTGGCAGTAACGTTTTTGAGGTTGTTGGCTCGAGCGCCCGTAATTTTAAGGCAGCCGCGACCGGGCTTGCGCCGTTCATCAGGCACCCGAATCATTCGTTTGCCGGTCAGGTAAGCGCCCGTCATCGACTCAGGACACGCCATGATATCAGCAGGCGTTCCCGCCGCGACTACGTGCCCGCCGTTGACACCGGCGCCGGGCCCCATGTCGATCACGTAGTCGGCGGCACGGATTGTATCCTCGTCGTGTTCGACAACGATAACGGTATTGCCGATATCGCGCAGGCGCTCGAGCGTCTTAATCAGGCGCTCGTTGTCACGCTGATGAAGACCGATCGAGGGCTCGTCCAGAATATAGAGCACGCCCATGAGACCCGCGCCGATCTGCGTTGCCAGTCGAATACGCTGCGCCTCGCCACCGGAAAGCGTCGCCGAGGCACGATCGAGCGTCAGATAGTCGAGTCCAACATCGACCAGAAAACGCAAGCGCTCCAGGATTTCCTTGACGATACGGCCGCCGATAAACTGTTGGCGCTCGGTGAGTTCCAGGCCCTCAAAAAACTCGAGCGATTCACGGCACGACAGGCAACAAACCTCGTAAATGGACTTGCCGCCCACGGTGACGGCAAGCATCTCGGGACGCAGGCGAGCACCGTGACAGCTCGAGCACGGCTCCTCGCGAATGTACTTCTCCAGGCGCGCCTTGGTGTTCTCGTTCGTCGTCTCGGTATAGCGTTCGTACAGGATGTTGCGAACGCCCGAAAACTTGGTATCCCACTGGCTGCGACGCCCATCGAGCTTTTGATAGTCGACCGAAATCTTCGTGTCGCCCATGCCATCCAAAAACGCACGACGCACGCGAGGGGGCAAGTCCCCCCACGGCGTATCGGCGCTCACCTTAAAGTGTTTGCAGACCGCAGCAAAAATCTGCGGATAGTAGTTCGAATTGCCAAACAGGCTACCAAAGACTCCGTCGGCAATGGACTTCGAGGGATCCTCAATCAGCGCCTCGGCATCAACGGTTTTCTTAAAGCCCAGGCCGTCGCACTCAGGACATGCGCCATAGGGAGCGTTGAACGAAAAGTCGCGGGGTTGTAGGTCGTCGATGGAGTGCCCGTGCTCCGGGCATGCCAGAGCCAACGAATACTCCAGTAGCTCGCCCTCGGTCCCCTCGGGAGCATCGCGATCGGGCAGCATGTATACGTTCACATTACCGTGCGCCAAGGCAGTCGCCTGTTCAACAGACTCGGCGATACGGCCCAGAGAATTCTCACGGATCACGATGCGGTCGACTACGACCTCGATATCGTGTTTGAACTTCTTGTCCAGATCGATCGGATCATCGAGCGAGCGCACTTCGCCGTCGACACGCACGCGGCTAAAGCCCTCGGCGCGAAGGTCCTCAAACAGTTTGGTGTACTCGCCTTTTCGCCCGCGCACCACCGGTGCCAGCACAAACGCGCGGCGACCCTCCCCCGACGCCAAGACTTTGTCGGCAACCTGGTCGGTCGTCTGGCGCTCAATGACGCGGCCGCATTCGGGACAGTGCGGGGTGCCCACACGGGCGAACAGCAGGCGCAGATAGTCATAAATCTCGGTTACGGTGCCAACCGTCGAGCGAGGGTTTTTAGACGTCGTCTTTTGGTCGATCGACACCGCCGGCGAAAGGCCGTCGATTGAATCCAAGTCGGGTTTGTCCATCTGGCCCAAGAACTGGCGCGCATAGCTCGAAAGACTCTCGACGTATCGACGCTGGCCCTCGGCATAGATAGTGTCAAATGCCAGCGAACTCTTGCCCGAGCCAGAAAGACCGGTAATGACCACGAGTTGGTCACGCGGAATGGAAACATCGATATCACGGAGGTTGTGCTCACGAGCGCCGCGAATAACGATAGAAGAATCAGACATGGAAGCTCCTTGCCTCCTATTGCATCGAATCATACTGTCGATGAGTTTAGCGCACTCGACGCGCACAGATGTTCGTAATACAAGATTCGCAGACCTTTAGCTTTGCGTATCGGGTGCTTTGTTTCTCGAAATGCCGTGGAAAGGTTACAGTAATCTACTACTGAACTTAATTTGCTGTAACAGAGGAACGTCCATGACCGAAGATATCCCCCTTGAAATCACTTCGAGCGACATGGCCAATCTGCCCATATTCATCGCCGTCCTTATCGTGGCCACCGTCGTCGTGCGCGTGTATTTTTCAATCAAACACAATGAAAAGCCGCCCATTGCCCGCGTCTTTTGGTGCGCGACGCTCCTCATCCCGCTCGGCATGGTAGCTGCATGGATTACGAATCAATTGCTCGTAAATGAGGACAATTCCCTATGGGTCCTTTCTTATTCGGCGCTCGGTGCTACCGCCGTCATACTTCTTGTCGAGCCCTTGGTTTCGGGACTTATCGACCAAACCGATCTTGCGACGGGAACGGTTGCCTGTATTTGCCGTGACATCCTTGTCATCGCCGCTGTTTCAGCGCTCTCGTTCGTTTCACTCGAAATTGCCTGTAACGAAACGTTCTATCGCATTCCCGCCAACTCATTCGGGTTTTCCGTCGGGCTGCTCGCGACGGTTCTGCTCTCCCTTTATTTGCTGGGACAGCGTCATGGAGGCGTCATGGCCCTCGTGCCCGTCGCCTGTTGCATCCTTGGCATTGCCGAGCACTTCGTCATAACGTTTAAAGGCGAGGCCATCCTGCCAAGCGATATCTTGGCCCTTGGCACCGCAATGGAAGTGAGCGAGGGATACGAGTTTACCTTTACCGCCGGAATCGTAACCTCTCTAGCCCTGCTGGAGATTTCCCTGGGGCTTCTTTCGCTTATCCGACCGAGAAAGCTCCGTACGCCCACCCATGTCTTCCCCGCAATCGCCGCTAACCTCTGCGCTTTTCTGCTAGTGACCGTTGTGGGGCTCTCGGGCTTTTCCAGCATCGACTTGGAGCAGGCGCTGAATTTTGGATTTGACCGTTGGCAGCCCATCACCACGTATGCGTCTCAGGGTTTTATCACTTCGTTCACCGAAATGGTCAACGAGTTGCCCATTGAGAAGCCCGAAGACTATACGCCCGATGAGGCGCAGAGCATCGAGCAGGAGCTCGCCGCCACCTACGACAGCACGTATGGCTCGAGCGAGCAGCGCGCGGCGGCTGTTGCCCAGTTCAATGAAATCAAGCCGACGATTGTTGCCGTCATGAACGAGAGTTTTAGCGACCTTTCGTGCTTTGAGCAGCTCCAGGCGGCCGGGTACACCGGCCCCGCATTCTACAACTCGCTTCCCGACACGCTTGTTCGCGGCACCATGCTCGCTTCGGTCACCGGTGGCGGAACGGCGAACTCCGAATTCGAATTTTTGACCGGAGCGACAACGGCCTTTGTCGGATTAGGCAAGATCCCCTATCAGCTGTATCAGATGAATGGCGTCAACAGCCTGGCAAAGGACCTTAAAGAGCTTGGGTATACCGCCACCGCTATGCACCCGCAAAACCCCGTCAACTACCATCGAGATAAAATCTATCAGCAGCTGGGCTTTGGAGACTTTCTTTCAATCGGCGATTTCGAAGGTGCGCCCTGTTACCATGCCGGCGTATGCGACTACGCCACCTACGACAAGATACTCGACCTGCTTAGAACCAACGAAGCGCCGCAGTTCATCTTTGACGTCACGATGCAAAATCACGGCGGCTACGACTATGGCACCGTTCCCGCCGAGGAGCTGACAAACTATTGGGTCGAGGGAGCCAGCGAGGGTGCCAATAGCGCGCTCAACACCTATCTTACCTGCATCAACGCATCCGACCGGGACCTCGAGTACTTTATCAACGAGCTCCGCAATATCGGCAGACCGGTTGTCCTTGTCTTTTTTGGCGACCATCAGCCGAGCGCCGCAACGACTCTCAACGACGAGCTGTACCCTCAGGAAGATACGGCAAGCCACGCTTTCCGTATCTATCAGTCGACATATTTTGTCTGGGCTAACTATGAAATCGCCGGCAATACCGAGCTCAACGTCTACGACACCGTCGGGGCAAACGAGATTGCAGCCATTACCCTTAATAAGATCGGCGCCCCGCTCACCGACTATCAAAAGGCTCTGCTTGCAACAAGGTCAGATGTGCCCACCATCAATGTCGCCGGCTACCTTGGTGCCGACGGGCTGCGCTACGACTTGGAATCTGAAGACAGCCCATACGCCTCGACGATCGACAAGCTGCAGCGCATGCAATACCTCGAGTTCGCTAGCAAAGTTCAGTAAGCCCGCCCATTCGCTTGGACCCATCGTATTGCAAGCACGCTCGGCCCAAATGCATCGTAAATGACTCCCGCTCGCAAACGAGGGTACAATGACGCTCGTGTCACATCACGGGGCTCCGGCCCCAACATATACAAAGGAGTCATACATGGGTTGCGAGCACGCACAGGCCGCCGGCGGACAAACGTCGCCGTCGCAATTTGAGGAGAACACGCTGTCCGAGGTCAAACGCGTCATCGCCGTGCTTTCCGGCAAGGGCGGTGTCGGCAAGTCGTTTGTCACCGGTGCCATCGCCACCGAGCTTGCCCGTCACGGCCACAAGGTCGGCGTCCTCGATGCCGACATCACCGGTCCCTCTATCCCCAAGATGTTCGGTATGAGCGGACGCCACGTCCATGCCCTTGGCAACCTCATGCTGCCTGAAATCTCCGAGCACGGCGTCAAGGTCATGAGCTCCAACCTTCTGCTCCAAAACGAGACCGACCCCGTCCTTTGGCGCGGTCCGGTCATCGCAGGCGCCATCAGGCAGTTCTGGAGCGAGACCTCGTGGGGCCCCATCGACTACCTGCTGGTCGACATGCCTCCGGGAACAGGCGACGTCGCGCTCACCGTCTTCCAGTCACTGCCCGTCGACGGCATCGTCATCGTCACGAGCCCGCAGGATCTGGTCTCGATGATTGTCGCCAAGGCGGTCAACATGGCCGAGAAGATGAACGTCCCCATTCTGGGCATCGTCGAGAACATGAGCTATATTGAGTGCCCCGACTGCGGCAAGAAGATCGAGGTCTTTGGCAAGAGCAAGCTCCCCGAGGTCGCAGAGCGCTATAACCTCGACATCTTGGGCACGCTTCCCATTAATCCGGCACTCGCCGAGGCCTGCGATAAGGGCGAGGTTGAGACCGCGCTGCCCGATGGCATGTTGCCCAAGGCAGTCTCTGCCGTCGAGGCTATTACCCCGCACGAGACCGACGAGGCCTAAGTGAACACGAGCGCCTTCTATGACGTCCTGGTAATCGGCGGCGGGGCTTCAGGCCTCGCCGCCGCCATTACGGCCGCACGTGCTGGCAAAAGCGTCTGCATCGTTGAGCGCGATGTCGCCTGCGGCCTTAAGCTCCTTGCGACCGGTAACGGCCGCTGCAACCTCTCCAACGAATCGATTGATCCTCAGCGGTATAACCACCCCGCATTCGTCGAATCTGTCATGGGCCCCCAACCCGAACAAGAGCTTATGGGTTTCTTCTCCTCGCTGGGCATCATGACAACCTCCGAGGAAGGCCGACTGTACCCGCGCTCCCTTCGCGCCGAATCGGTGCGCGACGCGCTTCTCAACGTTTGCGACCGCCTAGGTATCACCTTAATCTGCGGAGCCAATATTGCCACGGCGCGCAAAGCTTCCGAAGGCTGGACACTCCAAATAGACCGTCCAGCGCGGGCACTCAAGGCAAAAAAGCGCGACGACCGAAAATCGGAGCTCCGCTCGCTTCGGAAAGCGCTCGCCGATGTCCCTCGCAAGAACGAGGCCCTGCAGGCACATGCCGTAATTATCGCCACGGGTGGCAACCCCACTGGTATCGCCGATACGTTTCGCCTCCCCCTCACTTCGCTGCGCCCCATCCTCTGCCCCGTATCGGCAACGGTCGTCGGCGATCGGGCGGCAATCAAGACGTTGGATGGCCTGCGCGTCCGCGCCCGCTTGACGCTCGCCCGCAATCATAATGAGCTCTGGCACGAAGACGGTGAAGTCCTGTTTCGAACCTTCGGTATCTCGGGCGTCGCTGTCTTCAACCTCTCCCGTCGTATCCAGCACGGCGATACGATCCTGCTCGACGTTTTCCCCGACCTCTCTAAAGACGAGCTGCTCGATATGCTCAACCGGCGCGTTGAGCTGCTCGGCGGCTTTTCGCCCCGCGATCCCCGTTGGCTCGACGGCATGCTCGCCCCGCAACTCTCCCGCGTCGTCTGCACGGCGTTCGAGCAGTGCCATCCAGGCTCCAACGATGTCATCCACCTGGTCTCGATCCTCAAGCACTTTAAGTTGCTCGTCGAGGGAACAGCCGAGGAGCGCTCGGCGCAGGTCACGCGTGGTGGCGTATCTGTCGAGAGCATCTCAACACCCAGTCTACGCGCGAGCAGCGCTGTCGACGCCCCGCTTTACGTCTGCGGCGAAGCGCTCGACATCGACGCCGATTGCGGAGGCTTTAACCTTGCGTGGGCCTGGCTCTCGGGCATTCGCGCTGCAAGCAGCCTGTAGCCGCGCAGTCTATAATCAAAAACGCATTCGGGCCGTCTGGGATACCGGACGGCCTCTTTCTTGCCTCTAAGGAGACCTCGATGATCGAAATCACCCAAGTCAACGTGTCGCTCGATGAAGCCGGCGATGAAAATACCTGCCTCATTGTTGGCAAGCGAGTCGCCAAGCGCATCCTACGTTGCAAGGACTCCGAGATCAAGTCCATCGAGCTCCACCGCAAGTCAATCGACGCTCGCAAAAAACGAGACGTCCATTTTATCCTGAGCTTTCGTGTTGAGCTGACTAGTCCCCACCTCGAGCGAGAAGCGGTCGACAGCGTTGCCGAGCGTGACCGCTCGCGCGTACGCGCGATAGAAGACGATGAGCCTTCATTCCCCTCCCCCGTCTCCGACGCACCTCAAGAACGCCCTGTCGTTGTCGGCGCCGGATGCGCCGGCCTTTTCGCTGCGCTCACGCTCGCCAAAGCAGGTCTTAAGCCCTTGCTTATCGAGCGCGGCGACCCGGCATTTCGCCGCTCGCAGGCGATCGACCTCTTTCTAAAGGAGCGCATCCTCGACCCCGAGAGCAATATTCAGTTTGGTCTGGGCGGCGCGGGGACCTTCTCGGACGGCAAGCTCAATACGGGAACAAAAAATCCCGCCCATCGCCTTATCCTCGAAACCTTCGTCGAGGCGGGTGCGCCCCGCGATATTCTGTGGGATGCCAAGCCGCACATTGGCTCCGACATCCTTCCCAAGGTTGTCACCGCTATATCCCAGCGCATCGAGCAGCTCGGAGGTGTCGTCCGTTATCGAACGAAGCTCGTCGACATTCGCATCGACGCGTCTGGCGCCATCACCGGTATTGATGTCCAATCGTCCCAAGACGCCGCTTACGAGCCAATCGAGACAAAGCACCTCATCCTCGCCTGCGGGCATTCTGCTCGCGATATTTTTGAGCTCCTTAAGGACCACAACGTGGCCCTCGCACAAAAGACCTTTGCCATGGGCGTTCGCATCGAGCATCCGCAACGCGACATCGACAGAGCCCAATATGGAGCCTCGGCGGGACATCCAGCGCTCGGGGCGGCCCCCTACAAACTTGTTGCCCATCTTCCCAACGGCCGCAGCGTGTTCTCGTTTTGCATGTGCCCCGGCGGACAGGTTGTTGCCGCCTCTTCAGAACCGTGCCATCTGTGCGTCAACGGGGCCAGTCTCAATGCCCGCGACGGACGCAACGCAAATGCCGCCCTGCTCGTTAACGTCACGCCTGAGGACCTTCCCAACGATGACCCGCTCGCCGGCATCGAGCTCCAGCGTGCCTGCGAGGCGGCCGCCTATCGCCTGGGCGGTTCCAACTGGAACGCACCGGCACAACTCGTCGGAGATTTCCTCGCAGGACGCGCCAGCAAGGCGCCCGGAAAGGTAAAGCCCACCTATCCGCTCGGTGTGACCTGGACGGCAATTGACGAAGCCCTACCGCAGCATATCGTCGAGTCGCTCCGCCTGGGACTTCCCCTACTCGGAAAAAAGCTACGAGGCTACGACCGTCCCGATGCCGTTCTTACCGGCGTGGAGACTCGTTCGAGCTCACCGGTCACTGTTACCCGAGACCGAACGTGCCATGCCGTGTCGACCCCGGGCCTCTACCCTTGTGGTGAGGGAGCTGGATATGCCGGCGGCATCATGAGCGCGGCCACCGACGGCATCCGTTGTGCTGAAGCCCTGATCGCAGACCTCTAACGCACAAATTCCAGCGCGCAAAAGACATAGGCCCCGAGCTCCACAGAGAACTCGGGGCCTGTTCGCTATTTCTTAAACCGTGCACCCTGGCGTTTTCTGCCCGATGCGAACGTGGAACCCTTGCGGGCCTGCGAGCGTAAGCGCTCGATCGTCTCGTCCTCAGACGCACCCTCGAGCATCGCCCGAATCTGAACGACGGCATCGCGCAGGCGCGCCGCCTCCTCAAAGTCCATAGCGGCAGAAGCGTTACGCATATCCTCTTCCATGGTTTCGACGATCCGCACAAGCTCGTCATGCGGCAGTTCTTCCAACTGCTCCGCAAGTGTCTGCTCGGGCGCCACCGTTTCCGGCACACCGCCCTCGCCCGACTCATCGGGCGTATAGAATGCGCCATGGCCAAGAGAGTCGCCCTTCGAGCGTCCCTTGGAGCCCACGGTTTTTTCGGCCTCGGCAATAAAACTTGAGATGTCGTTGATGGCCTTGCGCACTGTCTTGGGCACAATGCCATGTTCTTCGTTATATGCCATCTGAATCTCACGACGGCGCTGCGTCTCCTCGATGGCCTCTTTCATCGAATCGGTCACAACGTCTGCATACATGATGACTTCGCCATCGGCGTTACGGGCCGCACGGCCAATCGTCTGAATCAGCGAACGGCGGTTGCGCAAGAAGCCTTCCTTATCGGCATCGAGAATTGCCACCAGTGAGACCTCGGGGAGATCCAAGCCCTCGCGAAGCAGGTTGATGCCAACGAGAACATCGATCTTGCCTTCGCGCAGCGTTCGCAGGATCTCGACACGGTCCATTGTCGCCGTATCAGAGTGCATGTAGTTGACCTTAATGCCGGCATCAAGCAGATGGTCGGTCAGGTCCTCGGCCATGCGCTTGGTCAACGTGGTCACCAGCACGCGCTCCTTGCGGGCAACGCGCTCGCGAATCTCGTCCTCAAGATCGTCAATCTGACCGCGAACCGGACGCACATCGATCTTGGGATCGAGCAGACCGGTCGGACGAATAATCTGCTCAACGTCGTTTTGACTCACGCGCAACTCATAGTCGCCCGGCGTAGCCGAGACGTAGATGAACTGGGGAATCCTCGCCTCAAACTCATCGAAACGAAGCGGGCGGTTATCGAGCGCCGAGGGCAGGCGAAAACCGTGTTCCACCAGCGTCACCTTACGCGAGCGGTCACCTTCGTGCATGCCGCGAATCTGCGGCACCGTCACATGGCTCTCATCGATGATGCAGAGCATATCCTTGGGAAAGTAATCGATTAGGGTAAACGGCGGCTCACCCGGCTTGCGACCGTCCAGATGACGCGAGTAGTTCTCGATGCCGTTGCAAAAGCCCATCGTCTCGAGCATCTCAAGATCATAATCGGTGCGCTGCTGCAGACGCTGCGCCTCGAGCAACTTGTCGGTCGCCTTGAGCTCCGCCACGCGCTTCTCGCACTCTTCGCTGATCGATTTCAGAGCAGCCTTGACCTTCGGCTTCTCGGTCACGTAGTGTGATGCCGGCCATACGGGGATGGCCTCGTACTCACGAAGCATCTCGCCGGTGACCTCATCGATCTCGGCAATCAGCTCGACCTCGTCGCCAAAGAACTCAAACCGCAACGGATGCTCGGCATAAGGCGGATACACGTCGACAACATCGCCGCGCACGCGGAACGTGCCACGCGCCAGGTCATAGTCATTGCGATCATATTGAATGTCGATAAGCGCACGGATAAAGTCATCGCGCTCGAGCGGCACCTTCTTGTCGACGTTTGGAGCCAGACCCGCATAGTCCTCAGGAGAGCCAATGCCATAGATACACGAGACCGATGCGACAACGATCACATCACGTCGAGAGAGCAGTGACGCGGTCGCCTGATGGCGCAGCATCTCGACCTCTTCGTTAATCGAGGAGTCTTTCTCGATATATGTATCGCTTTGCGGCACATACGCCTCGGGCTGATAGTAGTCGTAGTACGAGACGAAGTAGACCACAGCGTTATTGGGAAAGAACTCTTTGAGCTCGCTCGCAAGCTGAGCGGCGAGCGTTTTATTCGGAGCCATGACAAGGGTCGGCTTACCCAAGGCCTCAATGGTTTTGGCCATCGTAAAAGTCTTACCCGAACCAGTCACACCCAGCAAAACCTGATAGCGGTCTCCGTCCCTCACGCCCCGCACAAGTGACTCAATGGCCTTGGGCTGGGAACCGGCAGGCTCATAGGGGGAAACGACTTCAAACGGCACCTCAGCGCCCTCAACGCCAAAGCGCTTAAGTTCACCACCAACGCGTTCTACTTCAAATTCCGCCATGGATACTCCTAACTCATACATCTGCAGTATACGCAGGCGGTGGGCTTAGTCCTATACGAACCGATCGGGATAGAGAGTCTTATATCGAACCCAGGCATTATTGACGCGAATCAGATAAGCCTGAGTTTCAGGGAAGGTAATCGCATTATGGAGTGACGTGTTCTGCTGCGCCCATCCGTCGACGTTGCCCATACCGGCGTTATAGGCGGCGATGGCACTATCCGTCGACCCGTTGAAATAGGCGAGAAGATACGAGAGGTATGCGCAGCCAAACTCGATATTCGTAGCCGGATCGTTAAGATTGTCGGCCGAATACTCCCCTCCGTCGACAAGGCCCTTGGCGATCATATCCTGGGCAGTCTCGGGCATCAGCTGCATCAATCCCTGAGCACCCTGATTCGACTCGGCCTCGGGATCCCAATTCGATTCCGACTTAATGACAGCGCACACCAGATACGGATCCAGATTATGCGAAATACTGGATTGCTTTACATACACCTCGTAGTCAATCGGATACAGCGGCTTAAAGAAAGCGGCAGGGGCACACGAGTAGACGAGCGAAATAAGGCCGAAGACGAACACAACGGCAAGTGGCGCCACGCGATACCACGTAAAGAAACGTGCCTTAGGCATCGGCCTCCTCCTCATCCGAAGTATCTATAAACCCGTGGCATGCAAGCCATGAGTCAAGCTGCTCAAAGAGCGAATTATCGGCTGCCGAATTATCAATCACCGTTGTAGCGAGATTGCACAGCGCAGACTCATCGGGCTGGCAAGCAGAACGGGCATCGAAATCAGATGGCTCCATGCCACGTTGAATAGCGCGCTCGCGACGAACTGACAAAGGGGCGCTGATGACCAGAATTTCATCAGCCAAGCCAAATGCATCCTCAAAACCAGTCGGAGCAGAAACCTCGACCACCGAAAAGGGATAACGGGGAGATGAAACCGTACAACAAACCGGATCGAGAATCCTAAGCGAAAGCTGTTCAATGAGAACGGGATGCACAATGCCATTGAGCCGTGCGACCGAATCAGGAGAAGCAAAAGCTCGAGAAGCGAGGATGCTGCGGCGAATGCCGCCATCCTCATCCAAAATGTCCCAACCGAATTCATCCGCGAGAGCATTGACGATATCAGAGCCCGGCACATACAGCGATTTTGCAAGCTCATCCAGATCGATTAGCATAGCGCCACGAGATTCGAAATAGCGGCAGGCAGTCGACTTACCCGAAGCAATATTGCCCAAGACAAATACGGTAAACATCAAGCCCTCCCTAACGCCAATGCGAGTAATTATCGCTCAAATACACTAGAAGGACTCAAAATACAGCCAAACAGTAAGAGCGCATACGGGGGGGGGCTAGGTCCCAAAGTACAACGTGTATACAACGCAAAAAAGGGGGAGGCCGCGAGGCCTCCCCCTTCTCAGTCCAAGCGTACGGCTCGGTGCCGTCCACCGGTCAGCGGCGCCCTGGCCTCCCACGGGCTGACCCCGCAGTACTCTCGGCGCGATGGGGCTTAGCTTCCGGGTTCGGAACGGGACCGGGCGTGCCCCCCATGCTCTGGCCGCTGACCGGTGGGCGGCGCCCACCGTTACGGTGTCCGGGTGTCCCTCTCACGTGCCCTGGGGGCCGCATGGCGTATAGGAAAGGTCTGACTCGGGGGCATCCTCGTGCCCGGACCGCGCTTCTGAGCGCTCAGTCCCGCGGGCCGCGAGGTGCGGTTCCGGAAGAGCTCGGGCGATTAGTGCGGCTCGGCTGAGGACGTCGCCGTCCTTGCACCTGCCGTCTATCGACCAGGTAGTCTACCTGGGCCCTTACCGGAAGGAGAACTAATCCCTGGAACGGCTTCCCGCTTAGATGCCTTCAGCGGTTATCCGCGCCGCACGCGGCTACCCGGCCGTGCCGTTGGTCGACAACCGGTTCACCGGAGGTGCGTCCACCCCGGTCCTCTCGTACTGGGGGCAGCCTCCATCGATTCTCCTGCGCCCACGGAGGATAGGGACCGAACTGTCTCACGACGTTCTGAACCCAGC
>CALGZY010000307.1 GCA_937934355.1 uncultured Collinsella sp.
GGGATGTCGGCGATGTTGGTGATGTGCTCGACCATCTCGGCAGTAGCGGGGGAGTTGACCACGCAGCCCGCCGCGCCCTGCATCTCGGAGACGGCCGCCATCTGCACGGAACGCTTACCGGTGGTGGTGCCGCCGCCAACGCCCACAAAGACCGGGCACTCGGCAACAGTCAGCAGCGCCTGCGTAATGGCGGGCTGCGGCGTGAAGGGGTAGACGGCAAACACGGCGTCGGCATTGGAGTTGCGGATGACCGCCACGTCGGTGGTGTAGATGAGCGATTTGATGCGGCGGCCAAAGAGCGTAAAACCGCTGGCCTCCTCGATCTCATCGGGCATGCGGAGGGCCGCCTTGCGCAGGCGCCCGTCGATGGGCAACGGCTCCATGGGCAAAAGGCCGTTGGGAGTTACGGCCACCTGGGGCTCGGTAAATTCGTCTGCAAGCTCTACCTCGGAGAAGTCGACCGAGGCGACGATGTCCTCGTGAACCTCGGCGGGAACATCGATGGGGGCTTGGTCGTTAGTCGCGGCAGGCGTCTCGAAGGAGCTGGTGCCGACAAAGGCGTCGACGCGCTCGTTCAAATCGTTGAGAGAATCCATGGCGGTCCGTTTCTATGTTGTGCGGTCGGCAGTGTGCGACCGGCGTTGCGAGTGCTAAATCATTTGACGAGTTGATTTTTCCCCGCTGCGCCATCCGTTAGACTGAAGGGCCGGCGAACGTGAAGGAGCTGTGGTGGCGGGAATCGAGGTGCTATCTTGAATGTCCCGTATGCAAAAGAGAGGTGACGCGGTATGGAATTTTCGGCAATGTTGGGCTCGATTGGCCTATGCGTGGGCGCGATCGTTGCCGCCGCGGTCATCTACTTTGCGGTCACGGCCATTAAGGGCAAAAGGGCCGAACGCAAAGAGCGCGCGATGCTTAAACAGCATCGCGACCAGCAGGGCAAACGCGCACAGAGATAGCTTGTTGAGTTTTGGATCCGTGCGCTAGCTGCGTTTTCGAATCAGGGCAATGTAGAAGCCCTCAAAGTCGCGGCTAGGCGGAATGGTCAGCGTGCCGGGCAGGCCGTTGGCGATGGCCGATATCTGACCCGCGGCAATGGCCTCGGTCAGGGCGTTGGACTCGATGCGCGGCTCCTCACCAGCTTCCTGGGCGCGGCGTGCTTCACTTTCGCTTGGCGTGCCGTCGAGGGGGATAAGCTCGCAGTCCATGTGCTTGTCGAGGGCTTCTTGCAGAGCGTCCTCGTTTTCCTGGGGCAAGATCGAACAAGTCGAATAGACGAGCGTGCCGCCCGGTTTGAGGGCTCCCATGGCGCGGTCCAGAAGTGCTCGCTGCGAGCGCGCGCACTTGCTCAGCAGCTGCTCGGTCAGGCCGCGCAGGCTTTTCTCGTTGCCGCTGATGACGGTGCCCGTGCCGGTGCATGGGGCGTCGAGCAGGATGCGGTCGAAGCGGAAGAACTCGTCGAGCTCGCGTGCATCGATGCGCATGACGGGCACGTTTTTGGCACCTTGGCGGTGGAGGTTGGACTCAAGCTTTTCGGCGCGGGGAATGCTCATCTCGCAGGCCGTGAGGTGTGCCTGGCCCTGGGTGAGGGCGGCGATCTGCGTCGTCTTGCCGCCAGGGGCTGCGCACATGTCCAGGATGTCCTCGCCGGCCTGAGCGCCCAGGACCAACGGCGGCATCATGGACGACAGGCTCTGCAGATAGATCTTGCCGTCGCGGTAGATGTCGAGATCCCACAAATCGGAAACCTGGGCCCCGGGCAGGATAAAGGCGTCTGGGTACCAGGCGACGGGGTAGTGGGCGATGCCGGCGGCATCGAGCGCCGCAGCGATGTCCTCGGCGGTTGCCTTGAGCGTGTTGGCGCGCAGCGTGACCGGGCGTGTGACCGCAGCGCCAAAGCCCTCGATCATGAGCTCGGCATCGGCGGGGGCATAGGCGCCGGCGACCGTGTCGACCATAAAGCGCGGCAGGTCGGCGGCGCAGGGAAGGGCGGCAAGCTGGTCGGAAAGTTCGGTAGCAGCAAACTGCCTGAGCTTGAGCTCGGCCTTGACCTGCTTTTTCTGCTTACGACGACGCGGCTTGGACATCCGTCTTTCCTTCCCATTCCATTACATGTCGAGTGTTTTAGTACTGGCTCTCGTGCTTGCTGAAGAAGTCGAAGCGCGGGGGCAGCGGCTTCACGCGGTGCTCGCCGGGCTTCTCGCCCAGGCTCTCCACAAACTCGTCCGTGGAGGCAAAGATGTTATCCCAGCTAAAGAAGGCGACCGGATCGACGTCGAAGTACTCGCAGATGAGCTCGCAGCCGGCCGGCACAATACCGTGCATCAGGACGGTTGCCACGCGCAGTTCGGTAAAGGCATCAACCAGGGCCTGCGTCATCGCTGCGTTTGCCTCGTCGCCCTCGAGCTTGTTGGCGGCCTTGGAGGCGTCGCTCCAGCGCTTGTTGGCGGCGCGCAGGTAGTCGTCGCACACGGCAAGCGCGCGGTGCGTCTCGAACTTGTACATGGCCTGCTCAAAGGCAAGAGTTGCCTGCTCGGCAGCCTCGACTACGGCGGCAGAGGCGTCACCGGCGGGGATGCAGCCGTTGCGATAGGGGCTCTCGTCGCCCTCCTTGATGGCGACGCCGTAGAAGCAACTGCGGGCCAGGCGGTTGAACACGCCGGTCAAAAGGGCGCTTTCCTTAAGGGCCGGGTCGATAACGCGCTTGTCGTCGCAGGCACGCACCTCGTTGCCGTCCTTGTCCTTGCCGGTCACGCGCGTGTCGTATGCCTTGGGGCTAAAGCTCACCGGCTTCTCGGACAGGCCGAGCGACAGCCAGTGCGCGCGCATCTGCTCGCAGGTGTAGTGGTTGAGCAGGTCGTCTGCCGGTGGGGGAGGCGTCTGCGAGGACGAGCTGGCCTTTTTGCCCATGTAGAGCAGGTGGTAGCAGGCGCTGACGGTGCTCTGCGTGAGGTCCCAGCCCAGGGCCTCCCACATGGCGGTCTGCGCGATGCAGTAGAAGTAGATGTTGTCCTGACCGATAAACTGGTAGATCTGAGCGTCGTCAGAGCACCACCAGTCGCGCCAGTCGAGCGAGCTGTGCTGGTAGGTGGGCGCGGGGACCTGCGTGGAATCGGCGGCGGGCTCGCCCATGAGGGCGGCATCCTGGGCGGCGACGCCCTCGGTCACGCCGGCGGCCTTGGCATCGCG
>CALGZY010000308.1 GCA_937934355.1 uncultured Collinsella sp.
GCCGGAGGGTGCCGGTGCAGATGCCCGCGCCGCCGTTCCCGGTCCTGCCGACCCCGAGCCCGATGCGTTTGAGCTCGTGTATCCCCAGGCGGTGGGCGTGCGCATGGGCACCTGCCCGTATCCGGCGCGCGATTCGTACAGTTACTCATCGATTGCCACGGCGCTGCATGCCGAGTCCGAGGACCGTGCCGCCGAGGCACACGTGCCCATGGACGAGGCTGGCGATGATGCGGAGTCGGATGGTTCCGAGATGACGGATGTAGACGTGGCCGCCGTTGAGCCCGCCGGCAACCCCATGGCGCTGGGCTCGGCCTTCCACGCTGCCTGTCAGTGGCTCATCGAGATGGGTGCCGATGCGCTGCCCGCTGAGCGTGCCGACGCCCTGGCTCGCCTGTGGCGCCTGACGCCGGAGCAGCGCGAACGCTTCGACGTTGCCCTGGACCGCTGGCTCAAGTCGGCTGTTCGTGCCGACCTACTCGCGTGGCCGTGCGTTCGCGCCGAAGTGCCGTTCTTTTCGTTGGGCTGCGAGGACGAGGACATCGCTCGCTACGGTGCCTATGCCGAGGGCGCCATCGATGCGCTGGCCACCGACCCGGCTGATCCGTCGCGCGCGCTGGTCATCGACTACAAGACGGGCGGCACGCCGGACGAGACGCCGGAGCAGCTGGTTGAGAAACACGCCTTGCAGGCACGTGTCTACGCTGATGTTCTGCACAAGGCGGGCTTTGAGGCCGTGACCGTCAAGTTCGTCCGCGTGGAACAGACCGATCCGACTCTCTTCGTCGAACCCGCCGAACCTCAAGTGGTCACCTACAACTTCTAACCACCTCAGGTCTTACGGTGCTATTTGGTTAGTTTTGCGGCCGTAAAGCCCTCAATCGTCCAAATGGCACCGTAACGCATGGGAGAGCCTGGGGCGGTACAATGACTCGAACGGTTCAAACGAATAAGGAGCCATCATGCAGCTCACCAAAAAGCTTAAGGTGACGCCGGAGGAGCTTTTTGACGCTCTGGCGGGGTTCATCATGCAGGATATCGAGAACGCCACGGGCAAGCGTCCCAGCCGCAACAAGCTCAACGGCTATAAGTACGAGAAGCGCGCCCAGTCCGCAAAAGGCAAGGCCAAGGGCACGGCGATCAAGGTTAAGATCAAGCACTTTGACTACCCGTGCCTCTATGAGGTCCGTTTTCAGTATGCGGCGGGCATCAATACCATGCGCTATGAGGCTGCACCTGCTGGCGATGGTGCCTGCGAGCTCACCTATACCGAGGATTTTCAGGGTGTGGGTGGCAACACGTCTGGCACGCGCGGCAAGCTTGGCCTCTTCTTCTATGGGCGAAAGCTCAAGAGCCACGCCAACCAGACGATTGATCAAATCGTCAAATACATCGAGGGTGAGCGCCGCGTAAAGGCTAATCCCGCCTTCGCCGATGATACTGCCGAAAACGCTTCGGATGTATTCCATTGATACCCTGTGCAAAAGCTTTACCACTCTTCACATCAGCTGTGAACACTTCAGGCTTCGAGCCAGTAGCGAGCGGCCCGACAAAATTAGTTGATGGAAGTGCCAAATGAATAAGAATGCCACTGCGCAGCTGCACATCTATTCCGCCTTTTTCGTTCTCGCGGGATTTGTTTTAAATCGGGGAGTGTTTCTACTTTTCCTTGCGGAGAAAGGAATGTCTGTCACGGAAATCGCGCTTTATCAAGCCCTGTTTAACATTGCAACGGTCGTCCTCGAGCTGCCAACAGGGCTGATAGGCGATTTCTTTGGAAAGAAGTTCTCGATTCAAGTGGGCGTGCTGCTGCTTTTCTTCCATACGGCTGGCATGCTGTTGCTCTCAGGCCCCTTTCTCGTCGCGCTTTCCCTTGTTGAGGCACTCGCCTACTCCCTTCAATCGGGATCCGAACAAGCGCTTTTATATGAAATTGCCCGAAATGCCGGTCAAGGAGAGCGCTTCCTCACCATCAACGCTCGGCTGCTTGCCGCGCAATCAATCGCGACGGGAGTGGCAATCGTACTTGGATCATTCATTGCCCAAGTATCTTGGAGTGCCCTCTACGTATGCGTTTCCGTTTTCTATCTCCTGCAGCTTTTCCTTCTGTATCCCATTGAGAGAATGGAAACGACCCATTCCAAAAACTCTGGGGAGGAAAGGTTTGACGTAGCCAAGGTCTTCAGACGCGAAACCTGGTGCATTGGAGAATCCGCTTTTGCGGTGTTGCTTCTTCTAATCGGCACAAGCATGCTCGATGGATTCTATGGGAGTTATTACAACTTGAATCAGTTGGTATTCGACGCATTTGATGCTCCCGTCTCCATAATAGGAATCTTTTTCGGTGCATCCTATGCAGTAAATGCGACGGCCTACATTGCAGCAGATTTCTTCTCATCGCGTTTCGGGAAAAGAAATACCATGCTCGGCTCGATGCTAATCGAGGCCGGTCTTTTCATGATTCTTCCGTGGTTCGCTTCAAATCCGCTGTGTTTGTTTGGCCTTAGCATGGTGCTTTGTTTTCTCCCAGAAGTGGTGTACATCACTTCGGAAAACTTAATCCAAGACGCGATAGCGGACGATCTCCGCGCGACGATCCTTTCCGTCGCGTCTCTGGTAAGGGCTCTCTTTTCTGCAATGTTTTTCTCCATATTTGGATATGTGTTGGGGTTATATCCCATTCAGATAGCGCTCGGTGTTATTGGCGCAATCGCGATAGCAATTACCGCCGTTGTTTCTTTAAAAATGGTAGGAATACATGTCTCCAAGAATTGATATATCGATTGACGAGCTATCCGAAGCGTCGAGCCTTCTTGATGGACATGACTATTCGTCACAAATCATTTCGCGCATCGCCGGGGTTCCAGTAATACTCGATGTATCTGGATGCCCTCATTCCCCTTTTTGAAGGTATCAAATTAGCTACCCGTGTTGGTTTGGCTAGGTTCGGGTGCTGTCCGTGCCGTGGGGTAAAATCGTTCAGTCAGAACACGAACCCGCATCGGAGCTCATCACATGGCATTCGTCCATCTGCACAATCACACTGTTTTCTCCATGCTCGACGGCGCAACCCGTATCCAGGATATGGTCAACCGTGCCGTTGAGCTGGGCATGCCTGCCGTGGCCATCACCGACCACGGCTACATGTACGGCGTACCCGACTTGGCGCTGGCCTGCGACGCCGTCAATCACAACACGCCCGAGTACAAAACCTGGAGCCACGACAAGGCCTTCTTGGAAAAGGACCGCCGCGACGAGCTGGTGGAGCCCGATCCCGAGGAAAACCCGCGCGAGCATGCCCAGTATGTGAAGGACATGGCCATGTGGGACGAGAAGGGCAATATCGACGAGCTCAAGCCGCCCCTGGTCATCAAACCCATCTTTGGCTGCGAGGTCTACTTTACGCCGGACGAGACCCTTGCTCGCGACCACAAGCCCGAGCTCTACCACATGATCCTTCTGGCCAAGGACCAGGAGGGCTACGTCAACCTGATGCAGACGGTTTCCGAGGCCGCCGTGCAGGGCTTTTACTACAAGCCGCGCGTAACGCTCGACAACCTGCGCCGCCATGCCAAGGGCATGATCTGCACGAGCGCCTGCATCGCTGGTATTATCCCCAAGTACATCGACCGCGGTGACATGGAGGGCGCCATCAAGTGGGCCGAGACCTTCCGCGACACCTTCGACCCCGGCGACTTTTACATCGAGATCCAGGAACACGGCATCACCACCGACAACGGCCTGACCGACGAGCAGATGGACCGCACGCTCATCGACATTGCCAAACAGGTGGGCGTCAAGGTCATCGCCACCAACGACTTCCACTACCTGCGCCGCGAGGATGCGCCCGTGCAGGACGTCATCATGTGTATTGGCATGAACGCCAAGGTCGACGACCCCAACCGCATGCGCATGACCGGCTCGGAGTTTTACATGAAGACCGAGGAGGAGATGCGGGCGATGTTCCCGTATTGCCCCGAGGCCTGCGACAACACGCTCGAGATCGCCGACAAGTGCTACGTCGAGCTCGACTGGGACTCTATCATCCTGCCGCGCTTCCCGCTGCTCGATCCCGGCGAGACGCACGAGAGCCAGTTCCGCCGCGAGTGCGAGAAGGGCCTGCGCCAGCACTACGGTGACGACTGGGCCACGCGCGAGATCGGTGGCGTCAACATCAAAGAGCGCTTTGAGTACGAATACAAGGTCATCTGCGACAAGGGCTTTGCCGCCTACTTTTTGATCGTTGCCGAGTACGTCCAATGGGCTAAGGACAACGGCATCGGCGTCGGCCCCGGCCGTGGCTCGGCCGCCGGCGCTATCGTCGCCTACGCCATGAACATCACCGCGTTCGACCCGCTCGAGAACGGCCTGATGTTCGAGAGGTTCCTGTCCCCGCAGCGTACCGAGATGCCCGATATCGATATGGACTTCGACGATGAGCGGCGCCTCGAGGTCGTGGAGCACGTTCGCCAGCTCTACGGCCCCGAGAAGGTCACCCACGTCATCACCTACTCGACCATTAAGGCCAAGCAGGCCATCAACGACGCCGCGCGCGTGCTGGACTATCCGGTCTACATGGGCCAGCGCCTGTCCAAGATGGTCTCGAGCGACCCCAAGGTCAAGCTCAAGCAGGTGCTCGAAAAGCAACCCGGCAAAGAGGATCTGTTTAACCCCGACTTTGCCGAGGCCTATAAAAAGGATGACGACGCTCGCCGCATCATCGACACGGCGCTCTCGATCGAGGGCCTCACCCGTGGCGAGGGCGTGCACGCGTGCGCCGTTCTGATCTGCCGCGATCCCGTCAACGAGCACGTACCCACCAAGCTCGATACCAAGGGCGGCGTCGAGATTACCCAGTACGAGGGTCATACCGTTGCCGACATGGGCTTGCTCAAGATGGACTTCCTGGGTCTACGCACGCTGACGGTTATCTCTAAGGCCAAGGCTAACATCAAAAAGAACTTCGGCATCGACATCAAAGAGGAAGAGATTCCCTTTGACGACCCCGAGATCTTTAAGCTCATGGGCTCCGGTCACACCGCCGGCGTCTTCCAGGTCGAGTCCGCCGGCATGACGGCCACGATCAAGAACATGAAGCCCACCGAGTACAAGCACGTCGTGGCATTGATCGCTCTGTACCGCCCGGGCCCGCTGGGCGCCGGCATGGTTTCGTCTTACATCAACCGTATGAACGGCAAGGAGCCGGCCGTCTCCTACGATGACCGTCTGGACGACATCCTGGGCGAAACCTACGGCACCATGGTCTACCAGGAGCAGGTTATGCTCATCTCCGTCGAGATGTGCGGCTTCTCCAAGGGCGAATCGGACTCGCGTATCCGTAAGCCCGTGGCTAAGAAAAAGATCAAGCTGCTCACGTCGACGGTGCTCCACTGGGAGGATGGCTCGGACGAGACCACCTACGACCACTGGATGAACGGCGCTATCAAGAACAACTACACGCGCGAGGTCGCCCAGAAGATTTGGGACGATGTTCTTGAATTCGCGTCCTACGCCTTCAACAAGTCGCACTCCGCCGGCTACGCCATCCTGGTTATGCAGACGGCGTGGCTCAAGGCGCACTATCCGCACGAGTACATGGCGGCCGTTCTGACGTCCTACACGGGCAAGACCGACAAGATCGTGCACTACGTCTCGGCATGCCGTCACGACGGCATCCCCGTGCTGTCGCCAGATGTCAACGAGTCCGGTACCGAGTTCACGGCTACCAAGGAGGGCGTGCGCTTTGGTCTGGCCGGCATCCGCGGCGTGGGCACCGGCGTGGCGCAGGCGATTATCGCCGAGCGCGAGGCGGGCGGCCCGTTTAAGACGCTGCACGACTTTGTCGAGCGCGTGGACTCCAGCCAGGCAAACCGCCGCGTGATCGAATCGCTCATCAAGGCAGGCGCCTTCGACTCCACGGGGTATCCGCGTCGCCAGATGATGCACTTTGTGGACAAGAACAACCCCGAGAACATCATCGATGCCGCAGTAAAGCGCCAGAAGGATCGCGCGAGCGGCCAGACGTCGTTCTTCGATATGTTTGGCGACGTTGAGGGCTCGGGCTTTGAGGTGAGCGTGCCCGATCCGGATGGCCAGGAGTGGGACCGCCACCTTAAGCTGAGCCAGGAGAAGGAGGTTCTGGGCATCTATGTCTCGGACCACCCGCTGCGCCCGTTTGAGTATGCACTTAGCAAAGTGCGCGACTTCTCGTTCTCGCAGATCGACACCGGCTACGAGGTGCAAAACCCCACGGGCGGTACCATCAACCAGGAGATTCCCGAGGGTAAGGCGCTCTGGTGGGCCGGTATGGTCTCGAGCGTGTCCAAGCGCGTGACCAAAAACGGCGATCCCATGGGCATCGTGCAGCTCGAGGACATGGAGGGCGAGGCCACGGTCGTGGTGTTCCCCAAGACCTACAAGGAGGCCGAGGGGTATCTGTACGGCGAGGTCGATCCCGAGACCGGCGCGCAGCTGTCCGACGCGTTTGTGCGCATTAAGGGCAAGCTCGAGCGCTCGGACCGCGGCGACCAGATCATCGCGCAGGAGATTGTGCCGCTGGAGCTTAGCGAGGAGAAAAACAAGCCCAAGGTCTTTGAGGTCATGGTGCCCAACAGCCGCTTTAGCCAGGGCAATATGGCGCGCCTGGCCACGGTGCTCACCACAAACCCGGGCGGCGACCGCGTGGAGATCTTTATTGAGCAAGTCGACGGGCGCGTGCTGCGTGCCGAGGTGCCGGCCAAGGTCAATGCACGCTCGATTCCGCTGCTGGCAGAGGCAAAGGCCATCGTCGGCAACCAAGGTCGCGTGACGGTTATCTAAAATGATTTTGCCGGGGTAGCTAATTTGGGACGGGGCTATTTTAGCTACCCTTTGACTGACGGCGAATGAGTCGGGGTCGGAATACATCTCAACCGACATATGGGGGTAGCTAAAATAGCCCCGTCCCAAATTAGCTACCCGGTGCGAGATTGGAGGAAGTGATGGCGCAGGGGACGTTTGTGCAGGCGCTCCGGAAAGAGGCGGCGCTGAGCGGCACCTTTATGAAGGGTCGCTCGCTCATGCTCAACGGCGCCGTGCTGTCGATCGAGGACAGCGGCTCGCGCTTCTCCAAAAAAGTGACGGTTGAGGGCTCGGTGCGCGGTTCGCGCGGCGACCTGTACAAGACGCGAGTGGCGCTCGACATGGACGAGCACGAGGTGATCGACTACGACTGCGATTGCCCCGCTGCCTATCGCTACCCCGGCATGTGCAAGCACGCTATTGCCACGGCTCTGGCGTATTTGGATGCCAGCGGCGCCGAGCCCGTCGAAGGTTTGCGCACGCCGGTCCGCACGTTTGCGGCGCAGCCGAAACAGCCCGCGCGCAACGCGCCCAAAGCGCCGGCCGTCAATCCCAACTTTCCCTTTCCGGCGCCCGTCCCCACGAGTCCCAGCCTCATGGCGGCGCTCTCCGATCTTTCGGACGCACGCATGGATGAGCTGGCGAGCATGCGCCGCAAGCTCGCTGGCAGTGTGGATCCCGATGCCCCCAAGGCGGTGTTGGAGCCCTCGTTGGTGCCGTACTACAATCCACTGTTTGCCGACCGCTTTAGCTGGGCGCTCGAGCTTCGCATTCGTTGTGGATCGGTCTCCTACGTGGTCAAGGATATCGACGGCATGGCCGATGCCTACGTGCGCGGCGGTACGTTCTCGTACGGCAAGAAGCTCACGTTTGTCCATGCGCCCGAAGCCTTTGAAGACGTGTCGACAAAGCTGCTCAACCTTGTTGTGACGACAGTTGCCTATCTCGATGACATCACAAGCTCGCGTTCGGCGTCGTACGACTTTGCCCGCAGCGGTTTTGTCGCCGAGCGTCAGTTGCCGCTGTCCGAGCATAGCATCGTATATGTGCTGGACCTGCTGCGTGGCCAGACCATCTCCTTTGAGCCCGCCTGGTCACGGGGGACGACGACGCATCGCACCTATGACGTGGCGGTTGAGATGCCTCCGGAAGGGGAGGACGAGGCGCTGTCTAAGCGCCCACCGCTCCTTGCCGCCAAAATCACGCCGGCGGCTGGCGGCAGCTACGATCTACGCCTGCCGGCCGATACATACTGCTTTGCTTCGGGCGACGTTGCCTATCTGGTCGACACCCGCCGTGCGCGCCGCGCCGATGCAGCGTTTGCCCAGCATGCGGCGCCGTTCCTATCGCGCTTACTGCCCTGTCGCACGCCGGTCCATATCGCTGTCGACCAGGTGGGGGAGTTCTGTCGTATGGCGCTGCCCATTTTGCGCGACTACACCGACCTTACCGCGCCCGCCGCGCTCGATACCGTGGCGCCCGAGCCGAGCTTTGCTATGGCGATCGGCGTCGACGATGGGCTTGTGACCTGCAAAGTTACGGTTACCTACGGCGACTGGTCGGCAGATCTCTTTAGCCTGGGCGCTCCGGGCAGCCCCTTCGAAGAGCAGCGCCCGGGCGTGCCGCCGCGCGACGAGGTGGCAGAGTTTCGCGTTATGGACACGGCGGCCCTGTACTTCGATTTCTACGAGGGCGGTCTGGCGTTTGAGGAACGCGATGACGAGAGCCTGTTTCACTTGCTGACCGAGGGCCTGTCTGCCCTGTCCGAGCTGGGCGAGGTCATGCTCAGCGACCGTCTGCGCCAGATTTCGGTGCGCCCCGCGCCCAAGCTCTCGGTTCGTGCGACCGTCAAGAGCAATCTGCTCGATGTCGAGCTGGGCGCGAGCGGGCTTTCGGCCGCGGACCTTGCCGTCTATCTCGATTCGTACAAGCGCCATCAAACGTTTGCGCGTCTCACGTCGGGCGATATCGTTCGCCTGGACGAGGGCGCTCGAGCCGCGTTTGGCCTCGCCGAGGACCTGGGCGTCGATGCCGTCGACCTGCTCGACGGCGTGTCGCTTCCCGCGTCGAGTACCCTGTTCGTCGATAGCATGCTCGCGCGCACGCCCGCGCTCGAGGCCGATCGCGACGCTGCGTTCCGCCGTACCGTCGAGCGCTTGGATACGCTCGGCAAGATGGACTTTACGGTGCCGGTCTCGCTCAAGGCCACACTGCGCGGCTACCAGGTCGACGGATACCAGTGGCTCGGCTCGCTCGAACACCTGGGCCTTGGCGGCATCTTGGCCGACGACATGGGCCTGGGCAAAACGCTCCAGATGATTGCGCATATCCTAGCGCGCGTGGAGGCGGGGGATACCAAGCCCACGCTCGTGGTATGCCCGGCCTCGCTCGTGTACAACTGGACTGCCGAGCTGGAGCGCTTTGCCCCGTCGCTCGATGTGTGCGCCATTGTGGGCGCCAAGGCGCAGCGTCGCGTGCAGATTGCCGGCGTGGCCGAGCATAACGTGGTCGTGACGTCGTATGACCTCATGCGCCGCGATATCGACGAGTATGCCGAGCAGGACTTTGCCCGTGTGGTGCTCGATGAGGCCCAGTACATTAAAAACCCGCTCACCCAGGTGGCTCGCGCCGCCAAGCGCCTGCCTGCCGGCGTGCGCTTTGCTCTGACGGGCACGCCCATCGAAAACCGCCTATCCGAGCTCTGGAGCATCTTCGACTTTTTGATGCCGGGCCTGCTTGGCACGCGCGAGTCGTTTGCCAAGCGCTTCGAAAGCCCAGTCGAGCACGCCGAGGATGACAGCGCCGCTCGTCTGCAGGCGCTCGTGTCGCCGTTTGTGCTGCGCCGTGTCAAGGAAGACGTGGTGGCCGATCTGCCCGAAAAGATCGAGGACACTGTCGTGGCTCAGCTCGCCGGTGAGCAGCGCAAGCTTTACCTGGCAAACCAGGACCGCATTGCCCAGCAAGTGCAGCACCGCGAGGCATCCGAGTTTAAGAAAGACAAGCTCAAGGTACTCGCCGAGCTCACCAAGCTGCGCCAGATCTGCTGCGACCCGCGTCTACACTACGAGGATTACAAGGCGGGGAGCGCCAAACTCGATACGTGCATGGAGCTCGTGCACGGCGCACTCGACGGTGGTCATCGCATCCTGTTGTTCAGCCAGTTTACGGGCATGCTCGATATCATTGGCAAGCGCCTGGCCAAGGAGGATATCGCCTTCCTCAAGCTCACGGGCGCATCGTCTAAAGAGAGCCGCGCCAAGATGGTCGCACAGTTCCAGGCGGGCGAGGTGCCGGTCTTTTTGATCTCGCTCAAGGCGGGCGGTGTGGGCCTTAACCTGACGGCGGCCGACGTGGTCATCCACTACGACCCGTGGTGGAACGTGGCGGCGCAGGACCAAGCGACCGACCGTGCGCATCGTATTGGCCAGCAACATACCGTGACCGTGTACAAGCTCATCGCCAAGGACACGATTGAGGAACGCATTATGCAGATGCAGGAGTCCAAGCGCGACCTGGTCAACAGCGTGCTCGGCGGCGACGGCATCTCGTCGGCGCTGTTTACCCGCGAGGATGTTCTGGCGCTGCTCGGCGGCGACGGGCGCTAGCCGCGCGCGGGGTGGGACTGCTGGAATGGGCAGGACGGTCGACGCATTTTGGCCCGACCGCTTGCCTGATCCGTTATGTGTTCATTTGCAATGCCGTGGATGGTTTGTCTGCCTTTGGGCATAAGAACCATCAAGAACATTGGCACATCAGCAAAGGAGAACATCATGGCGAAATTCTTTAAGGACCCTGACGGCAAGCTCATCGCTGCCCTTGGCGACGGCGTTGCGACCCCTGCCGGTTGCACGGAACTGACTGCAAACACTGAGGACGCGGCGCACGAGAAGCACGTGCCTGTTGTCGAGACCGAGCGCGACGGTCACGTGATTCGCGCACGCGTTGGCTCGGTCGAGCACCCCAGCCTGCCCGAGCACTACATTGAGTGGATCGCGCTTGAGGCCGAGGGCCGCTTAGAGGTCCATTACCTTGAGCCCGGCATGAAACCCGCGACGTTTTTCGCGGGCGGCTCCAAGACCGGTACCGTCTATGCCTACTGCAACCTGCACGGGCTGTGGTCCGCGACATTCTAGGAGCGCGCCCCCGCTCGGGGTATCATAGCTAGCATATGCACATGCAAGCGCCGGCTGCATTATGCGGCCGGCGCTTTTACTACGATTTCGATGGTTTACGACGGAAAGGGCTGAGCCATGAAGCTCGCGCTTGCACAGATCGATATGCGCCTTGGGGATATTGAGGGCATTTGCGGCCGCATCGAGGACCAGGCTCGTCTGGCCCACGAGCGCGGGGCGCGCGTGCTGTGCGTTCCGGCTCCGCTCTTTATGGGCGCCATGCCCGGTGGCCTGGTGGGCGCTGCTGACTTTGAGCACGACGTGCTTGCCGGTTTGACTGGTGTCGCCGAGCGTATCCAGGAGCTTGACATGATCTGCATCGTGCCCGCGGCGGTTTCGTTTGAGGGCCAGCCGCTGCTCGACTACATGATGCTCAAGGACGGTCATGTGGTGCCGGCGCGTTCGAGCATTGCCCTGCAGCGTGGCGAGAACAACGACACGCGTTGGGCGCCGCCGGTGTTCGACGTGGACGGCGTGCGCATCGCCGTGATTTTTGACTTGGACCGCGAGCTCGAGATGTTGCCGACCGGCGTCGACCTCATTGCCTATTTCCAATTCAACGCGTTTGACATGACCGACCGCGAGACTGCCGCCATTGCCGCCGTTCGCAGCGGCGCCTACCGCAAGATCGCATCCAAGCGCAGCGTGTGGTTTGCCTGCATGGCGCCGGTCGGTGCCTATGACGAGTCGGTGTATACCGGCGGTTCGTTTGTGCTCGACGACTGCGGTCGCGTGGTGGCCCAGGCGCCGTGTTTTGAGGAGAGCCTGCTGGTTCAGGAGATTCAGCGCGGCGTGATGCTCGATGCCCTGGAGGATCACGAACTGCCCGAGTTCCGTTCCGAGGAGTGGCTGTGGCAGGCGCTGGTGCTCGCCGTGCGCGACAACGCCCGAGCCCACGGTACGTCGCGTGCTGTGGTGGCACTCGAGGGCGACTTGCCGTCGTCTTTGCTGGCGGCGCTGGCCGTCGACGCTCTGGGCCCGCGTAATGTGATTGGCTTGGTGCTGGGGCGCAACCGTATCTTTACGCCGGCGCAGGAGGAGGCCGAGGCTGCCCGCTGTGCCGCCGTCCGTGCCATCGCCGAGCGTTTGCACATTCGCACTGTCGAGCGCGATGTACCGGATGCGGCGCGTGTGCTCGATCGCGACGTGTCGGCGGGCGATGCCGAGCGTCTGCGCTTGCGCACGCTGGGCCTCATGCTGGAGGACACGGCGCTCGAGCTGGGCGCGATGGCGCTGAGCCCGCTGTCCAAAACCGAGTATGCGCTGGCGGCGCCGGCGCTTTGCGGCGGTTACCAGGGCGACTTTGCGCCCTTTGGCGATGTGTACCTGTCGACGCTTGAGTTTGTGGCGCGCGTGCGCAACCGCACGTCTGCCGTGGTGCCCCAAGAGCTCGTGACGCTCAACGCGGTGGAAGACTGCATGGAGCGAGTGTTGGCGCAGGCGCTCTCGACGCTTGATGGTCCGGTCGATATGCTCGACCGCGCGGCACAGCTGCTCGGCGGGCTTGAGCCGGGTGAGGTCGATGGCGCGCTCGAGGCGCACGTGGACCGCAGCCGACCCTTCGACGACATCCCGATGGCCGCTGGCAAGCCTGAGGCCTGCTCGCTGCTGCTGATGCTCGTGCGTCAGGGCGAGGCCGCCCGCCGCATGCTGCCGACGGCGCCGATCGTCTCGGCCCGTTCGTTTGCCGAGCGTGCCTGGCCGTATATGCTCGCGTGGTCCGACCTGGGGCTTAACGGCAAGGAGCGTATGACGGTCGATTCGCTGGCGCGCGCCGAGGTGCGCCGTTTTGCTGACGAGGATACGAGCGAGCGCGTGCGAAACGAGATGATGGGCGTGCTGGGCGAGCTACTGGGTATTTCGCCCGAGCAGATGGAGGAGCTGCGCTCTGAGGACGGTCAGCGTCGTTTGCATGAGGGAATGAAAAAGTTCGAGGGCGAGGTTCAGGACGCCATCGATAAGATGATGGGCGGTCAGGGCGGCTCGCAAGGTAGTCCCCAGGGTGGTCCGATGCCGCATCCGCCGGTGGATCCGAGGCAGTTCCCCTTTTTCTCGCAGAACTAACTATGGGATAGGATTCGCTTCCAACCCCGACACTTCAACTGAGCATCTTGGCCCCGTTGTGTTATTCTAGAACAGACGTTCGTGAATGATGCGCGGGGCCTTGTCTTGCGTTGTGCTTGTGGCGAGGGGAGGTTGGCTTGGTTATCTTGGGCATTGACCCCGGTTTGGCTCATACGGGTTGGGGAATTATCGAGGAGCGGCGTGGCGAGGTTCGCTGCCGTGCCTATGGCTGCATCGAGACCAGTGCCGGAAGTCCGCTCGCGGTGCGCCTGTCGCATATCGCCCGCGACCTCAAGGATGTCGTGGAGCGCTATCGTCCCGATACCGCTGCTATCGAGAGCATTTACTTTGGCGCCAACGTTCGCTCGGCCATCCCCACGGCGCATGCCCGCGGTGCTGCACTCGTAGCGCTTTCGGAATGCGCGCTCGAGATTGGCGAGTACACGCCCATGCAGATCAAACAGGCTGTGGTGGGCACCGGCGCCGCGGACAAGCGGCAGGTCGCCTACATGGTACGCACGCTAACACAGCTCGACCACGACCCGCATCCCGACCATGCCGCCGATGCCCTGGCCTGCGCCATCTGCCACGTAAACCTCAGCCGCACCCGCGCCCTCACCGGTGGCGAGTTCTATCAACAGAGAGGAACCGGATACTGATGATTTCCCAGCTCCACGGAACGCTTGTCGAGTCCACGATGAGCTCTGCTGTCGTCGATGTGTCGGGCGTTGGCTTTGAGCTCGGCATCTCGGGCAGCACTGCGGCCACGTTGCCGACGCCCGGCGGCGAGGTCCGCCTCTACACGCGTATGCAGGTGCGCGAGGACGCCATGACACTTTTCGGTTTTTCCTCAAAGGATGAGCGCACGATGTTCGACCGGCTCGTGTCCGTTTCGGGCGTTGGCCCGCGCCTGGCGCTCGCCGTGCTTTCCACCTATACCGTGGGGCAGCTATATTCGCTGGTGATGGCCGAGGACGACAAGGGCATGGCCAAGGTACCCGGTGTGGGCAAAAAGACAGCTCAGCGCCTGATCTTGGAACTCAAGAGCACCTTTGCCAAGGATAAGGGCTTTGTGCCGGTCGACGTGATTCCCGGACAGGTTGCGATGCCCGTGCCCGCTGCCGCTCCCTCGGCGATCGATGATGCCCGTGCGGCACTCCTTTCCATGGGCTTTAGCCCGCAGGAGACCGATGTTGCCCTGAGCGGGTATGATGGACAGAATATGCGTGTCGAGGATCTGCTCGGCGCGGCGCTTAAGCGACTCGGAATGGATGCGTGATGTGGGAAGCCGATGACTCTCAGGACCTGTGGGCGACGCCCGGCAACTCGCCGGCGGCATCCATGGCGCACGGCGAGCGCATGGTGGGCTCGGAGCTGACGGCCGAGGACCTCGATGTCGACCGCACTTTGCGCCCCCAGCGCCTGGACGATTACTGTGGCCAGGAGCACATCAAGCAGAGCCTGCGCGTGTTGATCGAAGCGGCGCAGAGCCGTGGCGAGACGCTCGACCACGTGATTTTCTCGGGTCCTCCGGGCCTGGGCAAGACCACGCTGGCCACCGTTATCGCCAACGAGCTGGGCGCTCAGATCAAGACCACGAGTGGCCCTGCCATCGCGCGCACGGGCGACCTGGCGGCCATCCTTACTAACTTGCAGCCGGGTGATGTGTTGTTTATCGACGAGATCCACCGCCTCAACCGTTCGGTCGAGGAGGTCCTGTACCCCGCGATGGAGGACTTTGCCCTCGATATCGTGATTGGCAAGGGTCCGGCGGCGCGCTCGATTCGCCTGGATATTCCCAAGTTTACGCTGGTAGCGGCAACGACCCGCTCAGGCATGTTGACCGGCCCGTTGCGCGACCGCTTTGGCATTTCATATCGCCTGGATTACTACACGGTCGAGGAGCTCGCGCAGATTGTGACGCGCTCGGCGACTATCCTGGGCGTGACGATCGACCGTCCAAGTGCACTCGAGATCGGCTCGCGTTCGCGCGGCACGCCACGTCTTGCCAACCGCCTGCTCAAGCGTGTTCGCGATTACGCACAGGTGCGCGGCAACGGCCCCATCGAGTTCGATATCTGTCGCCAGGCGCTTGAGTTCTTCGAGATCGACGAGCTCGGTCTGGACTGGATGGATATTCGCATTTTGGAGACGCTCGCTAAGACGTTCTCCGGCCGTGCCGTGGGACTTACGACCCTTGCCAGCGCGGTGGGCGAGGACCCGGGCACGCTCGAGGATGTCTATGAGCCCTATTTGCTGCAGTGCGGGTTGATGATTCGTACGCCGCAGGGCCGTCAGGCAACCCTTCGCACCTTTGAGCACCTGGGGATTGAACCTACCGTTTAGGGCGCTTTGTTTTGGCGGGCTGTTGGGCTATCGCTGGGCATCGGGTAATCATATCGCCGTTCATCGGTTATGGGCGTTTTACTATTGCGCGCCCGTGCTATGCTGAATTGGTCTTTTTCTCATTCGGTAACGAAAGGACCGCCCATGCCTACTGATATCGAAATCGCACGTTCTGTCACGCCGCTGCCTATTACCGAGGTGGCCAAGAACGCCGGCGTCGACGTTAAGCACCTTATTCCGTACGGCTTCGACAAGGCTAAGGTCGACTATTCACTGCTCAACGAGCCGACTGATCACCAGGCCAAGCTCGTCCTCGTGACCGCTATCAACCCAACGCCTGCGGGCGAGGGCAAGACCACCACGACCATCGGTCTGGCCGATGGCCTGCGTCGCCGCGGCGTCAAGAGTGCCGTGGCCCTGCGCGAGCCTTCGCTCGGCCCCGTCTTTGGCGTTAAGGGCGGTGCTGCCGGCGGCGGCTGGGCTCAGGTGATCCCCATGGAGGATATCAACCTGCACTTTACCGGCGACTTCCACGCTATCGGTGCTGCCAACAATCTGCTGGCCGCCATGCTTGATAACCACATCCAGCAGGGCAATCAGCTCGGTATTGACGTTAAGCGCATCACTTGGAAGCGCGTCGTCGATATGAACGACCGTCAGCTGCGCCACGTCATCGACGGCATTGGCGGTAAGGCTCAGGGCGTGCCGCGCGAGGACGGCTTCGATATCACCGTCGCCTCTGAGGTCATGGCAATCCTGTGCCTGTCCACGAGCATCAACGACCTCAAGGAGCGCCTGGGCGAGATTGTCGTCGGCTACAGCTTTGCCGGCGAGCCCGTCCGCGCCCGCGACCTTAAGGCTCAGGGCGCTATGGCCGCGTTGCTTAAGGACGCGCTCAAGCCCAACCTGGTCCAGACGCTCGAGGGTACGCCTGCGTTTGTCCACGGTGGCCCCTTTGCCAACATTGCCCACGGCTGCAACTCCATCATGGCTACGCGTATGGCTATGCGCTTTGGCGATGTTGCCATTACCGAGGCCGGCTTCGGTGCCGATCTGGGTGCCGAGAAGTTCCTCGACATCAAGTGCCGCATGACGGGCGTTCACCCCAGTGCCGTCGTGATCGTCGCGACCGCTCGTGCGTTGAAGTACAACGGTGGCGTCGCCAAGGCCGATCTCAACGAGGAGAACCTCGAGGCACTCAAGGCTGGCATGCCCAACCTGCTGCGTCACGTCGACAACATCCAGAACGTTTATGGTCTGCCCTGCGTGGTCGCCATCAACCGATTCCCGACGGACACCGAGGCCGAGCTTGCGCTCATCGAGTCCGAGTGCCAGAAGCTCGGCGTCAACGTTAAGCTTTCCGAGGTCTGGGCCAAGGGCGGCGAGGGCGCGCTCGACCTGGCCGATGAGGTCATGCGTCTGATTGAGCAGCCGAGCGAGCTCAAGTTTGCCTATGAGGACGGCGCTGATGTCGCTGATGCCCTCGAGGCCGTTGCCACCAAGGTCTACCGCGCCGACGGCGTTGACTTTACGCCGGCCGCCAAGCGTCAGCTTGCCGAGCTGCGCGAGAACGGCTTTGGCAACCTGCCGGTGTGCGTCGCCAAGACGCAGTACAGCTTTAGCGACAACGCCAAGGCCCTGGGCGCTCCCGAGAACTTCCGCATCACGGTGCGCGAGCTCAAGGTTTCCGCCGGCGCCCACTTTGTGGTCGCGCTGACCGGCAGTGTTCTGACCATGCCGGGCCTGCCTAAGGTCCCCGCGGCCGAGAATATCGACGTCGACAACGACGGCAACATCACCGGCCTGTTCTAAGCCCGCTGCTCATAGCCGCTTGCCCGCCCCGTCGTGCCTACTAAGGCCCGGCGGGGCCTTTTTGATCTTTAGACCCGCGCACGTCTTGTAGATACCGACGGACTCTGCCCATCATAGGCTTTTGCGCGGGTAGAATGCATGGATAACTTGAGGCTCACGCGCGACGGAAAGGAATCGTTGCATGGATCAGGACAAGACAACCGTGATGGGCGGCTACGGTTCCGCGCAGGCTGGCGATAGCGACGATGCGACTCGCGTTGTTCCCAACCCCGGTTATACCGACCCCGCCGCGACGCAGCCTTCTGCCGAGCCCACCCGGGTTATGGGCTATGGCGACACGGCGCAGGATTCTTACGCTGCATCTTCGCAAGGCCCCTATAGCAACGCAGCTCCGGATCCGTTTGATTACGCGCCGCAGGATTCTTATGCTGCCTCGACGCCGAATCCCTATGATGACCTGCCGCAAAATCCCATTCCGCAGCCTCAGCAGACGACGTATATGCCTCGCACGGCGCAGCCTCGCTACGAGTCGCGCGAGCCGTATCGCGAGTACCCCAAGTCGATTCCGCAATATGGCGAGGACGAGGATAAGAAGCCGTCGCGTTCGTCGAGCGTGATCAAGAAGATCCTCATCGTGCTGGCGATTTTCTTTGCGCTGTCGGTTGTGTTTGCCATCGTGTCGGGCATGCTCAACAAGCGAGGGAGTTCAACGGCCGATACCGCTGCCGAGCAAACCGAGTCCGCCTCGTCTAGTACCGTCGATCTGAGCGATATCCCGGGGCAGTACTGGTCCAACGCCAAGAAGCTCCTCAAGTCGCGCGGCGCCGATCTTTCGAATGCCGTGGCCCTGACCGATGATGGCTCAACGCCCGTCGTCGATGCCAACTGGGTCGTTACTTCTGCCTACTACAACGACAACGGCAACCTCGAAATTCAACTCACGCACAAGAACAGCTCGGGCAACTCGTCCGGCGGCCAAAGCGGTGCCGATAGCTCGAGCTCCAATACGCTGGAGGACTTGAGCAACAAGGCACAGGAGTTGGGAGACAAGGCGCAAGAGCTGGGCGACACGGCACAAAACCTGGGCGATACCGCGCAGAACTTGGGCGACATGGCGACGGATGCCTGGAACGCCCTGCAAAACGGCATCTCGGGCGCGCAGGGAAACTAGCGGACGAGCGGAGCGGGGCTACAGCTGCTCGGCCGGACGCTCGGGCGAACTAAAGCCCGAGTCAAACGTAACGACGCACGAGGCATCGGGCCGGCGCTCGTGCACGATGCGCGTGACGAGCTCCAGCAGCTCCTCGTCGGATATGTCAAAGCCGTCGGGGCGCACCAAGTCAAACGAAACGAAGCCGTCGTGCTCGTGCAGGTCGTGGATGGAGAGCGCGGGATCGATCTGCATGACGCCGCGTTTGACCCAGCCGCGCAGGTCGTCGCCGGTTGTGGCGATGGGGTCGCAGTGCAGCGTGATGTCGATGCCCATCTGGCGCTTGATGTCGCGCTCGATGGTGTCCAGAATCTCGTGGTGCTCAAATGCATCGCCCTCGCCGGGCATTTCCACGTGTGCGCTGGCGAACTGGCGACCGGGGCCGTAGTCGTGCACCATCAGGTCGTGTGTGCCCAGGACTTGCGGATAGGCCATAATCCTGTCGCGGATTTCCTGGACGAGCTTGGGGTCGGGTGCTTGTCCCAGCAGCGGGCTGATGGCGTCGCGCACCAGGCCCATGCCGCTGATGCAGATGAAGATGCCCACACCCAGACCTGCCCAGCCATCGAGGTCAAAGCCGGTCGTCTGCGAAATAAGCGCCGCCGCTAAGACCGAGCCCGAGGTGATGACGTCGTTTTTGGAGTCCTGTGCCGTGGCGATGAGGGTCTCCGAGTCGATGCGATCGCCCAGCGTGCGGTTGAACGCTGCCATCCAGAGCTTAACGAGCATGGACGTAGCCAGTGCCGCAAGGGAAATAAACGTGTAAGCGGTGGGCGAGGGCTTGATGATCTTGGTGATCGACTCGAGGATCAGATTGATGCCGACGGCGCAAACCAGGACGGCGACGAACAGGCCGGCTAGGTACTCGTAGCGGCCGTGGCCATAGGGGTGGCCTTCGTCTGCCGGGCGGCTGGCAAGGCGGAAACCGAGCAGGCTCACAATGTTGCTCGAGGCATCGGAGAGGTTGTTGAAAGCGTCGGCGATGAGGGAGACGGAGCCGGCAAGCAGGCCCGCGATGCCCTTGGCCAGGCACAGGGTGATGTTGAGGCCAATGCAGATGAGGCTTGCGGCAAAACCCGCGTTGGTGCGGCAAGATGCATCGACCGGCTCGCCCTCGCTGCCGGGAACAAGCGTATGTACCAGCCGATTTACAAATAGCATAGCGGTCGTCCTCACAATCATGTTTAAGGGGATAGTGTAGCTCGCGCGGGGGCGCCGTGCACCGATGCTCAGAAAATGCAGCAATAGTCTGCCGGTGCTAACGAGCGAGCCTTTTCGTCTGCCTGGGTGGTCCATTTTGGGCCACATGGGTATGGGCATGTGCCTGTTTGCTCGACATACTTAATGTCGACAGCCCCTGTGCAAAGGAGGACGTTTCCATGGACGAGATGTTTGCCATTAAATGTCAAAACTGCGGCGGCCCTATGTACTCGCACCAAGCTAAGCGCAGCTTTGAGTGTGCTTATTGCGGTGCGGTCATTCCGTGGCAGGCGGACGCCGGAGAGCCCAAGAGCGCTTTGGGCATTCGCCATACGCCGTTGACGGTAGTGGATGGACTGCTCAAGCTCACGCATGTGTCGCAACTCGAGCGCCCGGAGGACCCGGACTGGTATTTCTTCAATTCGCACTGGCGCAATCAGTCGGTCCTGGAACATCTGCTGTGGGAGGATCGCGGCACGGCGCAGGAGTTCCAAGAGGCCACGCATGTGAGCATTCCTTGCCCCTTCTGCGGAGCGTCCTTTGAGGGCGAGTCAACGCAGCGTGTGTTTGAGTGCCCGTCCTGCGGCAACAAGATCGGCATTGCCGACCTGCTCAAGCCGGGTACCTTCAGCAAGCGTCTGACCATGGGCGTGGGTGCAGAGTATGTGCCGGAGCAGGGTATTCCCTGCGAAATCTCGCCGCAGCAGGCACGTGCCAACGCGCTGCAGCTGGTGCGCCAGTATCCGGATGCCTTTGCCGGGCACGACGTGGAAGACGCGATCCAAAACGACATGATGCTCTTCTATTTCCCCATGGCGCTGGCGGACTTGCGCATGATGGCGAGCTTCCCGGGCAAGGGCCTGAGCAAGGAGGCCTTGGTGTACTACGAGGTGCTCGACTGGGCATACCCCAGGGCAAACTACCTGGACGTTCGCCTCATGGGCATTTTGGAGCCGTGGGACTTTGCCAAGGTCGGTCCGTTCGATCCCGCCATGCAGGAAGGTGACTTTCGCGTTGTCTCAGTCGATGCGTCTACCAAGGACCAGGTGGTCATTGATAAGTTGGCGCTCGACGTTGCGGGCAACGACGCCGAGGCTGTACTGGGGCTCAATAAAAAGAGCATTCGCATGTGGGCGCGCAAGGCCCGCAAACATAAGGACGGCCTGGTGATGGTGCCGGTCTACTTTGTCGATCGTCCGGCGACAGACGGCCGCGATGGCGAGCAGGTGCGCATTGCCGTAAACGGCCAGACGGGCCGCGCGGCCGCGGTGGTGTTTAGCGACAAGCGCGAAACGCATATCGTGGCGCCGCTCAGCCCGAGCCTGCATCTGTCCGGTGAGAGCACCGTGCACGCCACGCCCGTCGAGGTCAAATACGTTAAATCGCCCTTCCTGTACCAGATCGTGCGCCGTGGAGGCGGCGAGCAACCGCGCCAGGTTGCAGCCGCCGTCGAGGGTTCCTACCGAGAGGAGAAGCCCAAACGCCGCGGTCTGCTGGGTGCGCTATTTGGGAAGTAGGGGAGTAGCACCGGTTGTTGCCGTAAGGTGATGGCCGGGGGTGCGGGGCAGCTCTCAGGAGTGCGGGCTGCCGTCTGATTGTTTGAGGGTGCCAGATGTAAATAAACAGTGGAGCGGCTGCAAAAGAGCCTCCTCACTGGGTAAAATCAGGTTGTGCCGCGGAACCCGCTCCTCAGCTAGTCACACTTCGGAAGCGCGGGCAACGCAGGTATTATCGTCTAAAGGGCCGGCTGCAACCGGCCCTTTTCTGTGGCAGCCAATGGACCCACATCAGACGAAGGCCGCGTCTTTGCCTGTCAGGTCACGCTCGCCAGCCACGGCTAGAATGTCGTTGCCGGCGTCCATGACCGGTATTGTTTCGTAGCGTGCGTCGCAACCGCGAGTGCGCCTGCGACGGCTGCGGTGGCTTCGGTCGCAACGTGCTGCTACCCTTGCGTTTCGCCATTGGTCGCTTCGTTGATGGCGCGGTACTCGGCACTCAGCTCGCGCGCCAGCTCTTCCTTGCTTGGAAGATACGGCAGGTATTTGGCGGCAAACACTTGGTCGTTGTCTTCGGGCAGCGTGTACTCGACAATCGAATCGCTTTTGTCCGCGCAGAGCACGATGCCTATGGGCGGATTGTCGCCTTCGTTCATGAGCTCGCGCGTGTAGTAGTTCACATACATTTGCATCTGGCCCAGGTCCTGATGCGTAAGGTCGTCCGTCTTAAGGTCGATGAGCACGAAGCAGCGCATCAGATAGTTGTAAAAAACAAGGTCAATATAGAAATGGCGCCCATCAAAGGTGATGCGCTTTTGGCGCGCCTCGAAAGCGAAACCACGGCCAAGCTCCAGCAGGAACTTCTGAAGATGCGTGATGAGCGCCTGCTCTAGATCGCTCTCGCGAAACGCAGTATCGTCCGAGAAACCTAAAAACTCCAGTACATATGGGTCGCGGATGATATCCTCGGGGCGACGAGCCGGGGCGCTCTTTTGGATTTCCTGGGCGACGGCCTCCTTGTCCTTGCTGGCAAGTAGGCGCTCGCGGAACATGGTGTTGATCTGGCGTTCGAGCTGACGCGTGCTCCAACGAGAATCGGCGCATTCGTTCATGTACCATGTTCGAGCATCAGGGTCGGTTATACGCGATAACCTGCGGTAATGTGTCCAATTCAATTCGGAACGCAGCGCGTTCCGGATTGGGAACGCAAGATAAAACTGACGCATGTATCTTAAGCTTCTGGCGTTGAAGCCTCTGCCAAAATCCTTAGTCAATCTAACGGCAAGTTCGTCGATCAGTGCATCGCCATACTTGGCGCGCTCCTCTCCGCCCTGTTCATCAACAATACTCTTGCCGATCTCCCAATATGCCTCAACCATCGCAAAGTTAACGGCGGTATAGGCCTTGTCGCGAGCGGCGTTGAGAATCGAGGAGACCTGCTTGTAAAAACCTTCGGGCACGATTGCCGATTCTCCACGGTTTACTAGTTCACCCATCACTGTCGCCCCACTTTCCTCTTGTGGAATGCATCTTTAACGCATTTAGTTTAAAGCCTCGCGCGGACACGAATTGCTATGTTGTCTGGCACCTTCGCATGGGAGCCTTGCGGTGGTTAAAATGTGACCATAGAGGCAGTTTTAGCGAACCCCGCGGGAGTGACGCGTATGGACAACAACACGCTGCTGTTCCAGGACAAAGGTTCGGGTAGGTTTAAAGACGTCAAGATCTACCCTAACCGCATCGAGGTGCTCAAGAAGGGCACTTTTGGTGGCAAGCACACCGAGATTGTTTATCTTAAGGACATTACGGGGGTCAGCAGGATCAAGGGCCGCGACGTTTTCCTACGTAACAGGCTGTTGACTGCCTGTGTCTTTAGTCTGAGCAGCCGCTCCCAAGCTCAGGAGTTCGTGAATGCGCTGAACATGGTGATGTAGCCGATAACGGTGTTCGGGCTAAGGTAAAAATCGGGGCGCAGAACGGTATTCTGCGCCCCCCCCAATTGAGTCGATGTGTCTAAAAGGCGGGCTTGCCTATTCGCTGTCGTCCCCAACGTTTTCGCGGTCATTGGCAAGCATCGCCGCGCCGGCGACCGTTGTCGCCACGGCGGCGGCAGCGAGCCCGGCGGCAACGCCAGAGCCGTCGCCCGTGTCGGCGAGTTTTCCGGTCGAGCCCTTGCTCTTGTTGCCGCCGCCGTTCTTGTCGGCGCCGTCTGCGTTGGAACCCGTGCCGCTACCGGTGCCGCCTGCACTGCCCGAGGCCGCTACGGTAAAGCTTGCGGCTCCGTCGCTGGCGAGCGTGTAGTTCTGCGCCGCGTTGCCCAAGAGACCGTTCACGCGCACCCAGTACGTTCCTGCGGCAAATGTTTCGCCCTCGGCCATTGCTGTGCCCGGAGCGCCGTTCGCGTCGTGCACAAACTCGAGCTGGGCCGTGCAGGCATCGGTTTCGAGCTTGCCCTCGAGTGATGCCGCAATCTTGGCGCGCACGTCTTCGCCGGCCTTAAGGCCTTCGAGTCCCTCAAAATGGGGCGTCAGCGCGCGTGGATCGATATCGATGGGCACGGAGCCCCGCAGCTCCGTAACGGTCTCGTTGCCCAAGGCGTCGACATCCACATATTCGATGGCAAACGCATGGCCCGAAGCTGCCACGTTGAGTACGTTGCTGCTGTCGACGAGGCGGAAATGACCCTCGCCAACGGTCTTGCCGTTCTGGAATGAGGCATCGCTCAGCGAGTCGCCGTACGTCATGCGCATGCGGGTCGGGAGATAGTACGGGAGATAGTACGAAGCCGTCTGCTTGTGCTCCGTATCGTAATTGCGCTGGTAGATGCTCCGGGCCAGCGCCGCATCAACAAAGTCGGATGCGATGATGCCAATGTGCTTGAGGTAATCTGACTTTGTATCCTCGATGCCGCTGGGATTGATGTACGGGCTCTTATACAGATGCTCGTTGACTACTCGTGCCGAGGTAAAAGGATTGCCTCCGTGCGACAAGCCCGTGCAGCTGGTGTAGTTGATAGACCAGCAACGCTCCAGGACTTTCTCCTTGGCCCCGTTATCGTCCTCGACATCTACCTCGTTGCGCGTGCGCCCGGTCGTTTCCTTCAGCGCATTATCGACCCAGCTGAGCTTGTCAGTTCCCGTGAGTTTGTACTTGTCCTGGGCGTATACCTTGGTGCAATAGGGCTCTTTGTCGCCTGTTTCCCCCGCGGCTTCAAAGCCCCGCGCGTCTTGGACGAGGCACATGGAACTGCTGTCGGTGTGCGCTGCGATTTTTTTAGGCTCTGTTAGACCAGGATTGACATACATGTGTCCCCACGGTGCCATATCGTTG
>CALGZY010000309.1 GCA_937934355.1 uncultured Collinsella sp.
CACGCTGAAAGGGGCTTCGAAATGAAACGCGCCTTTATGTCCGAGCTCGCCATCGTTCGTACGCTCATCCCGAGCATCACGGGCGTCGGCCTATTCATCTTTGTCGTGCTGACCCTTGCCAACGCGTCGGATGGCGATTCCGGCATGAGCGCCGGCGCCTGTGCGGTCAGCGCAATGTCGCCCATCATAATCATGAACTCGCTAGCTGGCTACGATAACCAAAACGGCTGGGAGCGTTATCGAGCAACGTTGCCCTTCTCGCGCAAAGACATTATTTGCGCACGCTACCTGTGCATCGTTGTCTTCTCGGTCGTCATGGCATGCGCGGCTACGCTTCTGAACATCCTCGCCCTTCCGCTCTTCGACCCCATGGGCATCCCTTCGACATGCCAGACGATCTTTGAAATCGCAACCGCCTCGGCGGCATCGATGCTCATCTCCCTCATGATGGTATTCTTGACACAGCCGCTGTTCTTCCGATTTGGACACATGGAGGCACTGCGCCTATCCGTTGGCCTGTTTGCCCTACTCGGATGCCTTACCATGGCAGCGCTGAACTCCTCCAACCCCATCAGCAACTGGCTTATGTCGATTGCCGGGGCGAATCCCGATCCTGCCGTCCTTGGCGGTCTGTGCGCAGGAATTGCCGTACTGGCCCTCGCGCTATGTGCAATCAGCTGCACCATCAGCACCAAGGTTTATCGAGTACGCGACCTGTAATCGACAGCTAATAAGCTTAGGTGGTACCCCGCTTATTTTTTCAATGAAACAAGGCGGCATAGCGTCACCACCGCCCCTCACAGCAGGCCGTCTAGTTCTTAGCAACCAAAAAGACACCGTCAGCATATCGAAGGTGAATACCTTTCCGAGAAGTGAACGAGTAAAAACAGTGCCCTGTAGCATCGACATTTTTAAGGACTCAATTCCTGCGGTTTTGTCTAAGAATCCAGCAGTTTTGTTCGAAAAAAGTGTGCATGTTCCAGGGGTCCAGATTTACTCGTTCACTTCGCGGAAAACCATTCACCTTCGATTCGAGCCTTAACCAAATGCCCTCTTGAACTATGGCCCCTGTCTCACCACAGCGATATCAAAGCTTCATGGCGGGACGGTATCATCGGACGAGCGCCGTAAATCTGGCGCGGTTGTTCTTTGGGGAGGCATTTCACCCGTGTCGTGGGTCGCAGCAGCATTTGTGTCGGCTTTCCTTGCCGGCATCACATCTATCCTGGCCAAATGCGGCATCAAGCAGACCGACTCCGATGTCGCGACGGCCATTCGCACCTGCGTGGTGCTCGTTTTCGCCTGGGCAATGGCGGGCATTTCTGGATCCATTGGAACCATCGGCAGCATCGAACCCAGATCCTGGCTCTTTCTCGTCCTCTCGGGACTCGCTACCGGTGCTTCGTGGATCTGTTACTTTAAGGCGTTGGGCATCGGAGACGTCAATAAGGTCGTACCGGTCGACAAGATGAGCACCGTACTCGCCGCACTGATCGCCATCGTACTTTTTGGCGAGACGAGCAACCTTGCGGTTAAGCTCGCGGGAACCGCTGTCATCACCCTCGGCACGTTTTTAATGATCGAGAAGAAGCAGTCCGCCGAACCCGAGCAGCAGCAAGACCGAACCTGGCTCGCTTACGCCCTCGGCGCCGCCGTGTTCGCGGCACTCACCTCCGTCCTCGCCAAGATCGGCATCGAAGGCGTTGAGTCAAACCTGGCCACGGCAATCCGCACCTGCGTGGTACTGGTTATGGCATGGGCAATCGTGGCAGCCAAGGGAAAACTGGAGCAGGTCGCGCACGTTGGCCGGCGCGAACTCACATTTCTCGCAACATCGGGCATCGCGACTGGAGCATCGTGGCTGCTCTATTACTATGCCATCGCTGCAGGCCAGGTGAGCGTCGCGGTGCAGATCGACAAACTATCGATTGTCGTATCGGTACTATTTGCGCGCCTGGCATTCAACGAAAAACTCTCACGACGCAGCGCCGTCGGCCTCGCTCTCATCGTCCTGGGCACTGCAGCGCTCGCAGTTTGGAAGTAGCGCGGCCAACAGCCGCTACATCCTCACATCTGGCTTAGGATGCCTGTACTGACCGTGGGATGCTGTGCGCTTACCGTGCGAGATGGCAAATTTGGGACAACAGTGCAGGCAACGAAGGCAGGCTGCGCACTCCGGCTTTGTCCAGACGGGAAGGCCGTCGCGCATCTCAATCGCCGCCATGGGGCAGCGCTTGGCACACAGGCCGCAGCCGATGCAGCGATCGGCATCGACGGCAAACTTGCTCGTCTGTTGCATGCGCGGCAGCCCAATTGCGTGATACGCGCACGATGCAAACCGAGGCACGCGATGGCGCATCATGTTGCCCGTGCGGCGTGCCCGCACCGCCTCGATCACGGCATCAATCTGCGCCTCGGCAGCTCTATTGATACCCTCAACCTTTTGAGGGTCAGACAGGTCGAAAACAGGCGTCCAGGTATCGGGCATCTTGACGCTCATCGCCGCATCTAACTCGAGCCCACGCTCGTGTAGCAGATCGCGGGCGAACTTGGCCGATTGCCCGGTCGTCGAACCATATGTCGAGACATAGAACGTATAGGGGCGCTCGCCGCCCTTTGTGCCGGCAGCAACCGATAGGTCGACAGTCTTCAAAAACTCGATCATTGGCGTCGGCAAGCCCCAGGCGTATACCGGGGCGACAAACCCCAGCCGACAGGGGCCTTCCATCACAGCAAGGTGAAGGATCTCGGCATCAAAGCGTTCAATCGACATAACTTTGTCGCTTGTCGCCGCTGCAATGCGACGCGCCACATGCTCGCTGTTCCCTGTCGCGCTAAAGTACAGGATCATCTCGTACCCCTGGAATTGACTCGTGAAAAACCGCGCTACTTGCGCAGCGGCTTGGGCAGTGGAATGCCGGCGGCGATGACGGCCGCGATGATCATGCAGACGATACCCTTGAGTGGGAAGCACATGAGCAGCAGGCCCACGACCATGACGGGCTGACGCATGACCGCACCCATCGTCGATGCCGTGCAGACGGCGACGCAAAAGACCGGATCTGCGCCGGTGAGGATGGCAAGGCCATAGCCCAGGCTTACGCCCGAGAAGATAACCGGGAAGAAGTGACCGCCGCGCCAACCAAGGTTGATGAGGGCGGGCGTCAGCATGGCCTTAACAAGACCAGTCGCGATAAGCACGCCAGCGGGAATGGTCAGATAGGTTTCCATGAGCACGTCGGCCTGGGTCTCGCCGGCAAACATGGTATAGGGCAGGACCGTGCCACAGATGGCGAGTGCCAGACCGGCCAGCATGGCCTTGACGACAGGACGCTCCCCTATTGCATGGGACAGTGCCTCGCTTGCATGCTCAGAGACAAAGTACAGCCAGCCGCAGATTGTTCCGATCAGCGACAGAGGAATGAGCCAGGTAAGCTCTAGGTTGCCCACCTCGGCGGACTCGAACCTGGGCATGCCCATGCCGCCGCCCACAAGCTGTCCAAGCAGCAGGTAGGTGCCCAGACCGCCGGCAATCGCAATACCGTAGACCACCGTCTTTTGCGCCTTGGGCAGCTTGATGGTGATCTCGCCGGACGCGGACTCATCGTCGGCGTCTTCACCCTGGCCGTCGGCGCTACCGGCAAGCGGCGCCACAAAGCCAAAGACGGGCGCGGTAAAGAGCGCCGTCAGGGCAGCCTGGGTACCCAGCAGCGTGAGCTCCCTAAACTCGGCGCCAAAGCGACGCATGCGGTCGCCGACCCAGCTGCACAGACCGGCGATAACGCCGGTCAGGCCGGCCTCCGGTCCAATGCTTCCGCCAAACAGCAGCGGCAGCAACGCCGCGAGCGAAAGCTTGCCCAGGTTGTCGTATGGGTAGCGCCCGTCTTGCTTAACCTTAGCCATCACCTGGTTGAGATCATCGGTCTTGGTGCCTGTCATCTTTTCGTACAGACCGATTAACAGGCCGCCCAGCAGGCAGACAAAAAACGGGTATGGCAGAAAGCCAAACGGACCGCTGGCAAGCTCGGGCGAAGCGACGCCCAGCGCGTGCGGAATCTCGGTCCATAGATAGTCGATGCCGTGCTCCATCGCAAAAAAGAACAGCCAGACCGCTGCGCCTGCGAACGCACCGGTCACGGCAACGCTAACTAAAAACAGCGCGCGGTTTGTGGGTTTGGCAAGGTTATCCATCGGGTCCTCCCGCGGTCAAAGTCGACATAGCTACGTTTTATTGTAGAGCGAGCGTTGCCCGAACAAGCCAACCATCCGCGCTGCAAACGGCACCATTGGGAGTCATAGTGGAGCAGGCTCAAGACTTATCCGTTGACAATTGAGGCAATCTCGCGCAAATCGTCGGCAAAGTAAATGCCAATCTGGCGCCGTGGGCTCGATAAGCCCTTATCAATCATGTGCTCGAGCAGCGCCTTAAGGTCGTTGTAGTAACCGTTCAGGTTATACAGGATGCACGGAGCACTCAGGTGTCCCAACGACACCGCGGACATGACCTCGGCAATCTCCTCGAGCGTGCCCGTCCCGCCGGGAAAGGCGATGAAGGCATCGCCGAGCTCGATCATCTTTGCTTTACGCTCTGCCATATCGCTCGTCACGATAAGGTCGTCGATACCGTCATGCTGAAACTCGGCCTCGATAAAAAAGCTCGGCTCCACACCCGTCACGTGTCCACCCGCCTCGAGTACGCTATCGGCGAGCGCACCCATCAGGCCCGATTTGGACCCGCCGTATACCAGCGCGTGCCCGTTGGCGCCAATCCAGTTGCCCAGCTCCTGCACCGCGGGCAGAAATGCCGGATCATTGCCGACACTGGCACCCAGATACACGGTGATATTCATATTCAGTCCCCCTCATCGTGACGCGTGGCGCCCGTTCTAGCGCTGGCGTCGACGATACTCGCGCACGCGACGCGAAAGATCGGCAAGCTCGTCACGATCGAGCTCTTCCAAATGCTCCAGATCATCCATAAAACGCGCCATGGTGTCCTTTTGACGCATCTTGATGAGCATATTGCAGTAGTTCACCGCCACGCCCGTGAGCATGGCGATGTAGAAGATGCTGATAACGCTCAAGACGACGGTAATAGCGCGGGCAACCGGTGTTTCGGCCGGAATGTCGCCAAAGCCGATGGTCGAAACCGTCTCAAAGCTAAACCAAAGTCCATCGCCAAAGGTGAGGGTCGTAGGCTCGGACAGCCAGACAGCCGTCGAGCACAGCAGGTAAAAGATAAGAAACAGCCCCGTGATGCGCGCAAAGCCAGCCTGTCGCAGAACGTCGGCAAGCGTCCTCAACTTGTTCATCGCGACCCCTTTTCCCAGACGCCCCAATCACGTTTGCTCGGTATTGTCCCACAACCGGCAGTTAGGGACGTTCCTTTTGTGCCGGCAGAAAGGGACTGTCCCCAACTGTCGGGCGGGAGCGTTTAGCGATGCTGCTGCCGGCTGGGCAGGCTGAGCTGATATCCTTATGTAGTTATGTCTCGATTCGTTAGGATTGCATGTGAGAGCTGCCACTGTCCTTCGTTCAGTTATATGTCGCGCTCTGGCCATTGTGCTTGCCGCGCTTGCCGCGCTGAGTTCCATCGCGCCTGTCCAGGCTTTTGCCGCCGACTCCGATCAGCAGGCCAAGACAGTCCGCGTCGGCTGGCTCGTCAACAACGAGGGCTTCCAGAACGGCACCCCCGGCGAGCGTCTCTCGGGATGGGGTTACGAGTACCTCCAGACCCTTTCGTACTACACGCCCGGCTGGCGGTACGAATACGTCTCCGGCACCTTCACCGAGCTTATGGACATGCTCGAGGCAGGCGAAATCGACCTCATGCCCAACATCTCCTACTCCGAGGAACGCGCCCAAAAGCTGCTCTTTTCCTCGAACCCCGAGGGCACCGAGCGCTACTACATCTACGCCAAGCCCGATCGCGACGATCTGGCCAAGGGTGACCCCCAAGCGCTCCAAGGCCTTACCATCGGCTACAACCCCGACGTTATGCAAACCTTCGTTGGCCAGCAGTGGCTCGCCAACGAAGGCATTACCTGCACCTATAAAGAAATCAACACCGGCGGTGCCCTCTTTGCCGCGCTCGCAAACGGCGAGGTCGATGCCGTCATCATGAACGACACCATTTCGTCGCCCGAGGCGTCGCCCATGTTCTACGTCGGTTCGAGCGACTACTACTTTGCTGTCCCCAAAAGCCGCCCCGACCTGATGGACGACATCAATGCCGCCATGACGGCAATCGCCCGCGTCAACCCACGCTATATCGACGAAGTCAAATCTAACTACTCGGCCCAAAACAGCGGTTCATCATCGCTCAACGGTTCCGAACGTTCCTGGCTCAAAGCAAATGACAACACCATCACACTCGGCTACATTACGGGCAAACTCCCCTACTGCAACGAAGACGAAGACGGCAAAATGGAAGGCTCGCTCGCATCGCTTGCGACGACGTTGCACGATAAATTTGGCATTACGGTCAAAACCGTCGCCTTTGATAACTACAAGATGATGTCAAAGGCCCTGTCAAAGGGTAGCATCGACGTTGCGCTGCCGGTATACCGAGATTACTGGTTTGCCGAGCAATCAGGCGTTGTGCAGTCGATATCGTTGGGGACCATATCCCTCACCGCCATCCACACCGGAAGCAACCTGAACAAAGACCTTCAGAACATCGCCTGCACCAAATCATCGTTTATCAACCGAAATGTACTCGAAAGTCTGTTCCCCACAGCGACCGTGACCGAATACCGATCCGACGATGAAGCGTTCGACGCCCTCAGGAAGGGAACGGTGCACTGCATCCTCGCCCCCAGTTCACGCGTAAAAACCATCGGTGACCGTTATGATCTCGAGAACTGCGAGACGGCCGAGCTCCCTGACACCTGTGAGCTCTCGTGCTGGATTTCGCGCGGAAAACCCGAGCTGTTGGGAATCATCAACAAGGGCATCATCAATGCCGGAGAATCGCTCTCCGCAAGCAA
>CALGZY010000310.1 GCA_937934355.1 uncultured Collinsella sp.
GTGCGCTGGAAAACGTTCCCGCCACGCTTGCGATCGAAAAGGACGAGGACGGCTATCCGATAGCGGATGCCGCCCAGGAGGCAGCTTTAGATGACTAATTCCGCCGACCTCGCCTCGTGCGAGTCTGCAGATATTCAGCGACGCATCCTCGAGCTCATCGAGGGTGTGTCCTCCATTGCGATTTCGGGACATACTTCTCCCGATGGCGATGCCTTGGGCTCCGTATTGGGTCTGGGCCTTTCGCTCATGAAGTTTTTCCCCAACAAGGACATTGCCCTGCTGCTGGCAGACGATGACCCAGTTCCGCGCATCTACCGCTTTATGGAGGGCGCCGATCGTCTGGTGCCGGCATCTATGTACACCGGCAATCCGGACCTGTTCATCTCGGTGGACGTACCGGTCGTCGAGCGTCTCAATAATTCCGCCGAGGTGCTTCGTCGCTCCAAACATGTGGTGTGTTTCGACCACCATCCTGCGCGTGAGGAGTTTGCCGAGCTCAGCCTGAGGCGCGTTGAAGCTGCAGCCTGCGCCATGATCATTGACCGTTTCTTGGACAATTGCGGCATTGTCGCCCGTGATGGCGTTGCGACCTGCCTGCTGTGTGGCTTGGTTACCGATACCGGCCGTTTCCAGTACCAGAATGCCGATGCTGCTGCGTTCCATGCGGCCTCGCGTCTGGTTGCCCACGGTGCCGATCCGGCGCGCGTTGCGCTCGAGGTCTACCAGAGCATGCGCGTAGAGTTTTTGCATCTCAAGTCCATCGTTATGGGCCGCATCAAGACAGTGGCGCACGGGCGCGTCGCGTATAGCTATGCCTATCAGAGCGACCTTGAGGCTTGCGGTGTCACCTCGGATGAGTGCGACGGCCTGGTTGACGTGGTGCGCTCGGTGATGGGCGTCGAGGTCTGCCTGTTCCTGAAGGGCATTGAGGGCGATACCAAGGTGCGTGGCAACCTGCGCTCCAAGGGCGACCTCGATGTGTCCGAGATTGCTGCCAACTTTGGCGGTGGCGGGCATCATGCCGCCGCCGGCTTTTCCAACAACGGAACAATTCGCGAGACGCTCGCCGTGGCACTTCCCATGCTGGCCGAGCTGGTGGGGGAGGATCCCGCTTCGGTGA
>CALGZY010000311.1 GCA_937934355.1 uncultured Collinsella sp.
AGCCCCACCTTAGAAGTGGCGGCGGATGGCGTCGACCATGCCCTGGGGCGTGGTCTGGCCGAGCACGTCGGCTGCGGCATCGGCGCCCATAAAGATGTTCATGAGTGCCTGCAGGGCCTCGACCTGGCCGCCCGGCTCGGCGATGCCCAGATTGATGACGATCTGCGCCGGCACCGGAGCGCCCATGCCAGCCATAGCGTTAAATGTCACGGGCGCGGCGGGCTTCACCACCGCGATATAGGGCTTGGCCACAAACCCCGGATCGGTATGCGGAATGGCAATGTTTGCCGCCGGCATAGCGAGACCCGTGGGATAGGCATCCTCGCGCGTGCGGACGGCATCGAGCCAACCGGATGCAATGTAGCCATGTGGTGCAAGCTCGCCCTCAAGCCGCGCGAACACCTCATCCGGCGTCGCACACTCCCAATCAAAAAACACCAACTCAGGCGTAAACAGCGCTTCGTTATTACCAGACATAAGCCGCCTCCTTCTTTTCATTCCCTGTCTTTAGGCCCAATACGGAATATACCTTTTGTATTTGGAACCCGCGTCCTCGTCCTCTTCCTTTATCAATGCCTCTTCCAGGCACTCTTTGATTAGACGAGACATCGCCACCGTGTTTTTCTTTTCATCGGAAAGTCCAAAACGCTCTCGCAGCGACTGATTGCTCATCGACTCACCTTGGGCATACAAAAGACAGGCATGCCAGTACACGGCGTTTTTTCGCTCACTTTTTTTCATTCGAGTATACGGACAGTCGCAATAGAGCGTCACGAGCGTTCCCAGCCCGCCCTCACTCTTGATAACCGGTGAAGGCATGCCGGCTTTTTCGAGCGAATCTACGATTAAATCCCAGCCTGTACCGCCTTCTTCGCAAAGATCCATTTGGCGCATGAGGGACGCTATCATCGAATTTCGCGTTTTCGGCTGGGCGTTGAGCACTCGTTCTGCCGGAATAAGCGTTGTCCCGGGATTAGAGAACTCAATGCGATTGTCGTAAATCGCAACAAGAGGCCCCGCCGTATTGTCAGCAATGTCTTGATGAATCACGGCGTTTGATAGTAACTCGCGAATCGCCCTTTGAGGATAAGCCGTCTGAATACGTCGAAATGCGCCATCCAGTGCCTCAACAGCCGGAATCATCGACATGACCAGCTGTTCAGCCTGTGGAAGCGCCAAAGCGTAGCCCTTGTCGATTTCAGTATCCCCGACAATGTCAAAACTGCCTTTTCCCGCATATCGCACGATTCGCAGCATGCGTTTCCTGAGCTCCGGGTAGCGAGAGAGCTTTTTTCCCACCAGAAGCATTCCCAAGCGCGTCACACTATATCGGCCGTTATCTTGACGACGAATCAGCTCTTGTTCACAAAGAGCAAGCATCACTCCGTCCAAATCGACAGGTCTTCTCAATCTGCACAACTCAAAATACGCATCAACATCTAGTATTTCGGCGACCTCTCGAGATGTCAGATCTCTCTCAACTACAGCGAGCTCCGCGTTCCCTGACTGTAAGCGACGCCACAGCTCCGCCTCTCGTGCACTACCGGGAACCAGTTCTGCCGTCGAAGAGCCCTCTCGAATGTAGGCTGTCTTATCAAAATAGACCGGCTGAGCGCTCGCGGCGTGCACTTTCAACACCACAAAGTGCTTTGTCTCATGATCAATAACCGCAAACTCGTAATTCGCATTGTTTGAGAGCGCAAGCTTGAGCCACATCAAAAGCTCTTGGTTTCCCTTACCCTTTGCGTGATATGGGTTGAACTGGGTGCCCACAAGCTCATGCGTACCGTCGCTCACGCCCCAGATCTTATAGGCATATGCGCGGCCGCAGTAAGCGGCAGCATTGGCAAGCGCCGAGATGTCACGCCCCGTTCTAACGGGATCGCTATTGCCTTCTTTAAATTCAAGCCACTCGGTTACATCAGGATAACCGACGAGTGAATAAATCAGCTCCATGCCATCTGCTTCACCCATTGAGCCAGCCTCCTTGCGCTCATTTTTGATAACAAAATGTTAAATAGATGATAAATAGAATTATGCGCAATTTGAAGCCGAATGCCAAGTTTTCTGGTCGTTTTCCCAGATAATCTCATGCCGGAAGCTCGGCATTCCACATGAGAGTCGACTACTGTAATTGACAGGCAAGAAGAGCAGCCTATTCAATTCCAGCTAAATCAAGCAGCATAAAGCGCAATAAAAAAGGCGGTTAGGCGTCTTCGATATGCCTAACCGCCTTTACAAGCGGGTAATTATTTCACAGGATCCACGGCGACCTTGCCGCTCTCCAGCACGTGGACGCGGCCGTCGGCGAGCATTTGCACGACCTCGGGATACAGCACGTGCTCAATCGCGTGGATGTGCTCCTCGAGCGTGTCGACATCCCAACCTTCCTCGACAGCCAGCGCGCGCTGGGCGATGATGGGGCCGTTGTCGTAGATCTCGTTGGCAAAATGCACGGTCACACCGGTTACCTTGACGCCGCGCGCAAAGGCATCGTCGATCGCATGCGCGCCGGTAAAGCTCGGCAGCAGTGCCGGATGCAAGTTGACCACGCGGTTGGGAAACGCCGCCAGCAGCGGCGTGTGCACCATGCGCATGTAACCGGCCATGACCACATATTCGCAGCCGCGCTCGAGCAGCTCGTGCGCGATGATCTCGTCGGCGGCGATGGGGTCGGCATAGACATCCTTGGACAGCGTGAGCGTCTGGATGCCCGCGCGCTCAG